>NZ_JBEOUD010000052.1:0-55235 GCF_040303865.1 Streptomyces sp. NPDC094034
TGGGGCCCCCCCCCCGCCCCCCCCCCCCCCCCCCCCGACACGTTCTAGATGATCAGACTCAGCAGCGCCGCCACCACGAAGCCCGCCACCGACAGCACGGTCTCCAGGACCGTCCAGGACTTCAGCGTGTCGCGCTCCGAGATGCCGAAGTACTTCGCGACCATCCAGAACCCGCCGTCGTTGACGTGCGAGGCGAAGATCGAGCCGGCCGAGATCGCCATGATGATCAGCGCGAGATGCGCCTGCGAGAGATCCTGGCCCTCGACGAGCGGCACGACGATACCGGCCGTGGTGACGATCGCGACCGTCGCCGAGCCCTGGGCGACGCGCAGGACGACCGAGATCAGCCAGGCCAGCAGGATGACCGGCAGGCCGACGTCGTTGAAGGTGTCGGCCAGGGCGTCCGCGATCCCGCTGCCCTTGAGCACCGCGCCGAAGACACCGCCGGCGCCGACCACGAGCAGGATGTTGCCGACCGGCTTGAGCGAGGCGGTGGAGACCGTCTCCAGGGACTTGCGGGACCAGCCCCTCCTGATGCCCAGCAGGTAGTACGCGAGCAGCAGCGCGATCGTCAGGGCCACGAAGGGGTGGCCGAAGAACTCGATGACCGAGCGGCCCGTCGACGGGTCGAGGGCGATCGACGAGAAGGTCGCGAGCAGGATCAGGAGCAGCGGGGTGCCGATGATCGCGAGGACCGTGCCGAGCGCGACCGGCCGTTCCGGGGGCGTGACACCCGAGGCGCGCTGCTCGGCGGCGACCGCGGCCTTGGCCTCCTCAGCCGCCTCGACCATGTCCTGCGGAACGTCGACGAAGACGCGCTTCCCGATCCAGGCGGCATAGCCCCACGCGGCGAGGACGGCCGGGACGCCGACGACGACACCCATCAGAATGACCCAGCCGAGGTCCACCTCGAAGAGTCCGGCCGCGGCGACCGGGCCGGGGTGCGGGGGCAGGAAGGCATGGGTCATCGAGAGACCGGCGAGCAGCGGCATCGCGTACAGCAGGATCGATTTGCCGGACCGCTTGGCGGCGGCGTACACGATCGGCGCGAGCACGAAGATGCCGACGTCGAAAAAGACCGGGATACCGAAGACGACACCGGTGACGCCCATGGCGAGCGGGGCGCGTTTCTCACCGAAGAGGTTCAGCAGCCGGGCACTCAGCACCTCGGCGCCGCCGGACACTTCGAGGATCGCGCCGAGCATGGTGCCGAGACCGATGATGATCGCGACATGGCCGAGGATGCCGCCCATCCCGCTCTCGATCATCGAGACGGCGGCGGACTTCTGGACCGTACCGAAGAGTTCGGTGACGGACAGGCCCGCCGCGAGGCCGACGGCTATGGAGACGCCGAGCAGCGCCACGAAGGGCTGGAGCCTGACCTTGATGATCAGGAAGAGCAACAGGACGATGCCGAGGGCGGCGACGGTCAGCAGACCGGCGGTGCCGTCGATCAGGAGCAGCAGACCCCCCGTGTGGGGTGGGGTCTGCGGTGGTGCGTCAGCGGCGAGCAGCATGGGGAGCCTCTG
This sequence comes from Streptomyces sp. NPDC094034, assembly GCF_040303865.1. NCBI lineage: Bacteria > Bacillati > Actinomycetota > Actinomycetes > Kitasatosporales > Streptomycetaceae > Streptomyces > Streptomyces sp. NPDC094034. The sequence continues at coordinate 1,530 of NZ_JBEOUD010000052.1, forward strand.
GTCGTGGGCATGGGGGGATCACGGCACGGCGCCCGGTCGGCGGGCGCCGTGCCGTACGGCGGCGCGGATACGCGTAGGACGTTCAGCGGTGGGGTTCTCGGGACGGGGGGCAGGACGGGGCGGGGCAGGGAAGGCGGCAGGGGCGGAGCTATGGCTCAGCCGAGGACGGCCAGCGCGTCGATCTCGATCAACAGCCCCTTGGGCAGGCCCACATACACCGTGGTACGCGCGGCGGGCGCTTCCTTCAGGCCCTGCTCGCCGAAGTAGGCGTTGTAGATCTCGTTCATCTCGGCGAAGTGGTCGACGTCCGTGAGGTAGACGCGCATCATCATGACGTCGTCCCAGCTCGCGCCGCCCTCCTCAAGGATCGCCTTGACGTTGGCGAAGGTCTGGAGGGTCTGCTCGCGCAGGGTCGGGCCCGCGACGGTGGGCCCCTGGCCCTCGACGGCCGGGAGGAAACCGACCTGGCCCGCGACCTGGAGGATATTGCCCTTGCGGACGCCGTGCGAGAACTTCGCCGGCGGGGTGGTGTGGGTCGCGGGGGTCAGTGCGGTCTTGTCGGTCATGAATCGTCCTTGCTGGGATGGGTGTTGCCGGAATACTCCCTGCTGATCGCGTCGGCGGTACGACGTACCAGCGGGAGCAGGGTGAGAAGTTCCTCGGCGGTGACGACGACACTCGGCGCGGAGACCGACATGGCGGCGACGACCCGGCCGTCCGCACCGCGGATGGGCGCGCCGACACAGTTGATGGACTCCTCGTGGCCGCCGAGATCGGTGGCCCAGCCCTGTTCGCGTACGGTCGCCAGTTCCTTGAGGAAGGCGGCGGCGTTGGTGCTCGAACGGGGCGTGTACATGGGGTAGTCGAGGCGTTCGGCGAGCGCGCGGCGCTCGGCCTCGGGAAGGTCGGCGAGCAGCAGCTTGGCGACGGCGGCCACGGTGATCGCGACCGGCTTGCCGATCCGCGAGTACATCCGGACCGGGTAGCGGCTCTCGACCTTGTCGATGTAGACGACCTCGCCCTCCTCGTACACCGCGAGATGGACGGTGTGACCGCACTGGTTGTTGAGCGCGACCAGATGGGAGTGGGCGATGTCGCGCATGTCGAGGTTCTCGACGGCTTCCTGGGCGAGCGCGAAGAGGCGCGCGCCGAGGCGGTAGCGGTTGTCCTGCTGGCGGTAGACGAGCCCGTGTTCATGGAGCGTACGGAGCAGCCGGAGCGCGGTGGACTTGTGCACGCCGAGCCGGTCGGCGACCCGCCCGAGGTCGGCGGGGCCCTGGGCGAGCAGCGGCAGAATGCTCAGTGCCCGGTCGACGGTCTGGCTCATGGGGTACGTACCTCCTGCTCCGTGGCCGCCGTCCAGCCGGGGCCGAGACGAAGTGTCCCCCAGGTGGCGTCGTCGAGGCCCACGAGCCGGTCGGCTTCCGCCCGCGAGGGTGGTGTACCGAGGTCTCCGGGCACAGTGAGGGCAGCCGCGGCCATCAGATGGCCGTGCCGGAGCCGGGCGGCGGCGGGCAGACCGCGGAGGGTCGCGGAGAGGAATCCGGCGGCGAAGGCGTCCCCGGCGCCGACGGGCGCGACGACATCGACGCGCAGCGCGGGGACGGACGTCACGGTGTCGCCGCCGACGGCCCTGACGGCCCCGCCGGTCACGCCCTCGGCCCCCGAGCCAGCGCCCAGCCCATCCGCGCCCCGTTCGTACACCGTCGCCCCCGCGCCGCCCCGCTTCACCACCAGCGTCGCCGGCTCCGGGAGCGCGGCCCGGATCGCGTCCCCGCCGTGCAGGTCCCACGCCTCGGCCGCCTCGTCCTCACCGACGAAGACCAGATCGGCGCCCCGGGCGAGGTCCAGCAGAACGCGGGCGCCCGAGCCGTCGCGCCACAGCCCCGGCCGGTGGTTGACGTCGAAGGAGATCAGCGGGCGTCCCGGCGCGCGGCCGGTCAGCTCGCGCATCAGGGCGAGGCAGTCGTCCGAGAGCGCGGCCGTGATGCCCGACACATGCAGTACGCGCCCGGCCCACAGGTCGTCGTACGACAGGGCTCCTGGCGCCATCGCGGAGGCGGCGGAGCCCGCACGGTAGTAGGCGACCTCGTGCGCGTCGGTGGCGCGGTCCGTCGCCGTACGGAAGTAGATGCCGGTGGGCCGGTCCGGGTCGCGCTGTACGCCCGAGGTGTCGACGCCGTATGCGGCGATCGCGTCGACGAGATGGTCGCCGAAGCCGTCGGCGCCGACCCGGCCGACCCACCTGACGGTGTGTCCGGCGGCGGCCAGCGCGCAGGCGACATTGGATTCTGCGCCGCCGATCGTACGGGTGAAGGAGGGGACGTCGGCGAGGCGGCCCGGCAGCGAGGGCAGGAAGGTGACCATGGATTCACCGAGGCAGACGACATCCACGCCGGGGTGGAGGTCCATGTCTACGGTTCCGGTCACTCTGGGGCTCCTCGCCACTCGACCGGCTCTGGGCCGGTCACCGTGCCGGGTCACCATTGACCCGCTGTCGGCTCGGATGTTAGACAGCCCTCAGCGATATGCGCAATGGTCATTGCATGTAGTGCAACGAGATCGATATTGGGGAGGCTCCATGGCCGCCGGCCGACGAACGGACGAGCTCAGCGGACTCAGCGGACCCGGTGGGCTCAGTGGACTCAGCGGACTTCAGGAGCTGAGCGACGAACGCGTCGACCACCGCTTCAAAGCCCTCCCGCCGGACGCGGACGGCCTGACCGTCGGCGCGCTCGCCGCCGAGCGCCGCTCGCTGTTCACCGGTGGCTTCACCACCCCGGTCCTCGCCCTCTCCGCCGAGTCGGTCGAGCACAACCTCGCCCTCCTGGAGACCTACTCCGAGCGCCACGGCCTCGCCTTCGCCCCGCACGGCAAGACCTCCATGTCCCCGCGGCTGTTCGCGCGCCAGCTGGCCCACGGCGCCTGGGGCATCACCGCAGCCGTACCCCACCAGGCCCGCGTCTACTGCGCGTTCGGCATCCAGCGGATCTTCCTCGCCAATGAAGTGGTCGACGCGGCGGCGCTGCGCTGGCTCGCCGCCGAGCTGGACCGCGACCCGGGCTTCCGCTTCGTCTGTTACGTCGACTCCGTACGCGGCGTCGAGCTGATGGACGAGGCCCTGCGGGCGGCCGGCGCCGGCCGCCCGGTGGAGGTCGTGGTCGAGCTGGGCGCCGGTGAGGGAGCGCGCACCGGCGCGCGTACGGAGGCGCAGTGCGCGGCGGTCGCGGACGCGGTGGCGGCCGTACCGACCCTGCGGCTGACCGGGGTCGCCGGTTACGAGGGCGAGGTGCCGGGGGCCGACGGCGAGTCCGTGCGCGCCTGGCTGCGCCGGCTGGTCGCGCTGGCGGTGGAGTTCGACGCGGCGGGGCGGTTCGGGGGCACGGACGAGATCGTGGTCAGCGCGGGCGGCAGCGCCTGGTTCGACGCGGTCGCCGATGTCTTCACCGAGATCCCCGCCCTCTCCCGGCCCGTGCTGAAGCTGCTGCGCTCCGGCGCGTACGTCTCGCACGACGACGGCCACTACCGCCATCTCACCCCCTTCAACCGCGTCCCCGAGGAGGGCTCCCTCCAGCCGGCCTTCCGGCTCTGGGCGCAGGTCGTCTCCCGCCCGTCGGCCGGGCAGGCGTTCGTCAACGCCGGCAAGCGGGACGCGGCGTACGACCTCGATCTGCCGGTGGCGCAGGTGGTACGGGACGGCCGCACCGGCGAGATCCGCCCGGCGACGGGCATCACGGTGACGGGCCTGTCCGACCAGCACGGCTGGCTGACCACGACGCCCGAAGCCGCTCTGGAGGTCGGCGACTGGGTCGGGATGGGGCTGTCGCACCCCTGTACGTCGTTCGACAAGTGGCAGCTGATCCCGCTGGTGGAGGCGGACGGCACGGTCACCGACCTCATCCGTACGTTCTTCTGACCACGGACCACGGACCACTGATCAGCGACCACCGACCTCTGATCTCTGATCTCCGACCTCTGACCTCTGACCTCTGACCTCTGAGGGGGTTTCGCAGATGGATCTCGTCATTCGGGACGTACGGGTCATCGACGGCACGGGCGGGCCTTCGTACCGCGCCGATGTCGGCGTCGAGGACGGCCGCATCGCGGCGATACGGCGCGAGGGCGAGCCACGCCCGTCCGGCGCCCGCGTCCTCGACGCCGCCGGGCTCGCCCTCTCCCCCGGCTTCATCGACATGCACGCGCACAGCGATCTCGCCCTGCTGCGGGACCCAGACCACTCCGCGAAGGCCGCGCAGGGCGTCACCCTTGAGGTGATCGGCCAGGACGGGCTGTCGTACGCGCCCGTGGACGACGCGACCCTCGCACAGGTCCGGCAGACCATCACCGGCTGGAACGGCGGTGCGCCCGGGGACACGACCATCGACTTCGACTGGCGCACGGTCGGCGGCTATCTGGACCGGCTCGACCGCGCCTTCGAGGGCCAGGGCTTCGACGGCGACGGCATCGCGGTCAACGCCGCGTATCTGATCCCGCAGGGCACCGTCCGTATGTACGCGGTCGGCTGGGACGACCGGCCCGCCACGGACGCCGAACTGGACCGTATGAAGCGGCTGGTGGCCGAGTCGATGGAGCAGGGCGCGGTCGGGATGTCCTCGGGACTGACCTACACACCCGGGATGTACGCGAACGACTCGGAACTGACCGAGCTGTGCCGGGTGGTGGCGCGCTACGACGGCTACTACTGCCCGCACCACCGCTCGTACGGCGCCGGGGCGCTCCAGGCGTACGAGGAGATGGTGACGCTCACCCGGCAGGCGGGCTGCGCCCTCCATCTCGCCCACGCCACCATGAACTTCGGTGTGAACAAGGGCAGGGCGCCGGAGCTGCTCGCGCTGCTCGACAAGGCGCTCGACGCGGGCGCGGACATCTCGCTCGACACGTATCCGTACACCCCGGGGTGCACCACGCTCGTCGCGATGCTGCCCAGTTGGGCGAGCGAGGGCGGTCCTGACGCCATCCTGGAGCGGCTGCGCGACGAGCCGACCGCCGAGAGGATCCGCCACCACATGGAGGTGATCGGCGCGGACGGCTGTCATGGCGTGCCCATCGAGTGGGACACCATCGAGATCTCCGGGGTCTCGGCCGCCAATCTCGCGGACCATGTCGGCAGGACGGTCGCGGACTCGGCGGCGCGGGCGGGCGAGACCCCCTGGACCACGGCGCGCCGGCTGCTGATCGAGGACCGGCTCGGCTCGACGATCCTCCAGCACGTGGGCCACGAGGAGAACGTCCGGCAGATCATGCGCCACCGCGTCCACACGGGTGGCAGCGACGGCATCCTCCAGGGCGCCAAGCCGCATCCACGCGCCTATGGCACGTTCCCGCGGTATCTCGGTCGATACGCACGGGAGTTGGGCGTCCTGCCCCTGGAGGAGTGCGTGGCGCACCTCACCGGGCGCCCGGCCGCCCGCCTCCGGCTCCCCGACCGTGGCCTGGTCCGCGAGGGCTACCGCGCGGACCTGGTCCTCTTCGACCCGGACACCGTCGCGGCGGGCTCCACCTTCGAGGAACCGCGCGTGCCGCCGGTGGGCATCCCGTATGTGCTGATCGACGGCCGCTTCGTGATCGAGGACGGCCGCCGCACCAACGTCCTGGCGGGGAGGTCGGTGCGCCGCACGGGCTGACCGTCTCCGGAGAGAGGGTGCACGCCGGCGGGTCGAAGCACAGATACGAACGACCGGACAGGACCTAGTGGCGCAGGCGCCAGGTGTGGACGTGTTCCCAGGTGAGCGTCCGCCACCAACGCCCCGTCCAGTCGTCGCTGCGGGTGCGGTAGAGGGTGACGGTGTCACCCGGGAAGCTGTCAGAGAAGGGCACGGGAAGTCCGGTGACGTACTCCTCGACCTCGGCGAACAGGTCCGGGCGTTCGTACATGTCGTGCGAGAGCAGTGACAGGTGGGCCTGGAACGTGTCGGCGTCGAAGGGGTTTCCGTCCGGGTTGGGTGCCGGTGTCTCCAGGGGGGCGGTGGCCGCGTCGATCCGGGCCGCGAGGTCCGTGAACGCCGTGTTCGGGGAGATGCCGTCGGCGAGGTGGTGGACGTCGTAGACCAGCCCCACCCCCTGACGGCGCACGCCCGCGTTGTGCACGGTGAAGGCGGGGACGTCGGCCACCGCCCGGGTCACGGCCCCGATGATCTCCTCGACGGGGCCCGGGAGGTGGCGGCTGCCGACCAGCGTCGCGTGCGGCGGGAACGCGCCCGCCGAGACGAGCCCGTACTGTGCCCGCAGTTGGGTGGTCACCGCGGTGACCGCGGCGCAGGTGACGGGGTCGGGGCGCAGGTAGACGCCGTAGCGGTACGGGTCTCCGGGAGCCTGTGCGAAGCGCTCGTTCGAGGAGGTGTTCATGGGCGTGCCTGTGGTCGTGTTGGTCGTGTTGGTCACTGCCCCGCCTGCTTCCGGTAGTCCTCGATCTTCGCCGTCGCCGCTTCCTGCGCCGCCTTCAGAGCGCTGTCGAGCGACTTCTTGCCGCTGAACGCCTGCTGCATCTGAGGCACGACCGCGTCACGCACGCCCGGCATGGCGCCGCTGAGGCAGCCGGAGGTGGCCGTCGTGGCCGGGGCGTCGGCGAACTGCTTGCCGAGCACGGCATAGGGCTCGTGCTGGGCGAGGAACCCCTTCCACGTGGGCGAGTTGTCGACCGCGGTGTTGATGGGGGCGTATCCCGATGCCTTCGCGAATCGTTCCTGCGCTCCGGGGGAGGCAAGGTAGCTGATCAGCTTCCAACTGGCCACCTTCTCGGCCGCGCTGTGCCCGGTCCTGTCCACCCACATCGCGGCGCCGCCGATCGCGGCGCCCGCGGTGGACGGCGAGCCGGACACGGGGTAGGGCAGCGCGCTGTAGCCCTTCATGCCCGCCTCGGTGAGGCCGCCGATCGCGCCGCTGGAGTTGAACATCATGGCGGTCTTGCCGGCGGCGAACGCCGACAGGGCGGCGTTGCCGTCGTCGCCGGTGTCGAGACCGACGCCGTCGGTGTAGAGCTTGGCCATGATGCCGAACGCGGTGCGCTGCGGCCCGCTGGTCAGGGACAGCGCCGTGGCTCCGCCGGCCTTCCGGCCGTTGTCCGGGGTGCAGTAGGGGACCCCGGCCGCGGCGCTGAGCTGCTCGAACCACCAGCCGTCGAGGGGCTGGTCGATGCCCTTCACACCCGGCAGGGCCCCGTGGATCTTCCGCGCCGCCGCGGCCACGCCGGACAGCGTGCCGAGGGTCGAGCGGTCGACCTTCGCCTGGTCCAGCAGCGTGTCATTGACGTACAGCAGGGGCATGGACGTGTTCAGCGGTACGGCGAGGAGCTTGCCGTCGGCCGTGTAGTAGTTGCGCGCCGCCGGGCGGAGCTTGTCGAGGTCGAGGTCGTCCGGGTTCGCGGCGGCCATGTCCTGGGCGGCGACGGTCTGTCCGGCGTCGCGCAGATAACCGCTGGTGATGTCGTTGGAGACCATGACGCTCGGTGTGCCACCGCTGCGGATCGCGGAGGTGTACTTGGCGATGGCGTCGGCGTAGCTGCCCTGGAACGAGGCCTTCACCACGATCTTTCCGCCGGTGGACTTGTTGAACGCGTCGATCTCGTCCTGCAACGCCTGGCCGGCGGGGCCGCCGAGGCCGTGCCACAACGTCACGGTCACCGGCTTCTCCGCGTTGGCCAGCGCCGACGGTCCGGGCACCGCGTCGGTGGCCGTCCCGCCGCCGTCGGAGGCTCCGCAGCCGGTGAGGGTCAGGGCGAGGGCGGTCGTCAGGGAGCCGGCCACGACGCGTGCTCGCAGTCCGGTTCGGGAAGGGAGGGATGTTCGGGAAGGGAGGGATGAAGGAAACGGGGACATGGCGGATCGTCTTTCTTCCACGGTTGTGTACGGGTGGGCTGTGGGGGTTTCAAGGGGTGTTCAGGTGCTGATCCGCGCCGCCAGGCCGCGGACCAGGAAGCGCTGGCCGAACAGAACGAGCAGCAGGGTCGGCAGCAGGACCAGGAGGGTTCCGGCGTAGATGACGGCCGGTGCGGTGACCTGGTCCACGACGAGTTGCGAGAGGCCGACCTGGATGGTGCGACGCTGAGGGGAGTCGGTGATCAGCAGCGGCCAGAAGTAGCCGTTCCACGCCGACAGGGCGCACCACATCGCCGCCGTGACCAACTGCGGCCGCGCCATGGGCAGGATGACGAACAGGAGCGCGCGCAGATCCCCGCAGCCGTCCACGCGGGCGGCCTCCCACACCTCCCGCGGCAGTGCGAGGAACGCCTGGCGGAGCAGGAAGACCGCGTAGCCCGCGGCGAGATACGGGATGACGATCCCGAGCAGGGTGTCGCGCAGCCCGAGCCCGCTGACGAGCTGGAAGTTGGGGATGACCAGGCTCTCCCCGGGGAAGGCCAGGGTCGCCAGCACCAGGGCGAAGGCCCCGCCCCGGCCGCGCCAGCGAGGGAAGACGAGCGCGTACGCGGCGAGCGCGGCCGTGGTCAGCTGGGCGGCGGCCTGCACGGCGGTGACGGCCACGCTGACCATGTACTGCTGGGCAAGTGGCGCGGAGCCCAGGGCGGTACGCACGTTGTCCAGGGTGAGCCGGTCCGGTAGCGGGACGAGCCGGCCGGCGGCCACGTCGGCCGGCGGCAGCAGGGCGGTGACGACGGTGACGTAGACGGGGAACGCGACGACCACGACCACGAGGCCCAGCCACAACCAGCGCACGGCGGAAGCCGCTTGACGGCGTTTCATGCCCACCTCCTCAGCACCCTGAACTGAATCGCGGTGATCAGCAGGACGAGGAGCAGCAGGACCACGGCCAGTGCCGAAGCCGTGCCGACGTGGGGGAGCGCCTCGCCGAACGCGCGCTTGTACAGTTCGAAGACCAGCGTCGAGGTCGAGCCCGCCGGGCCGCCCCGGGTGAGGACCTGGACCTGGGTGAACACCTGAAGTCCGCTGATGGTCTGGGTGACCAGGAGGAATATCAGGCTCGGCCGGAGCATGGGGATGATCACCGACCGGGCCAGCCGCAGCCCCGACGCGCCGTCCAGCGCGGCGGCCTCGATGACGTGCTGGTCGAGCTGGGACACCGCGGCCAGCAGGACGAGGAAGGCGAACCCGAACTCGTACCAGGCGGTGGCGAGCGACACGGCGAGAACGGCCCATTCCGGAGAGCGCAGCCACTCCGGCCCGGTGACGCCGAGATGGGCCAGCATCTGGTTGAGGGTTCCGACCGCCGGGGCGAACAGGCCCGCGAACACGGCCGCCGACGCCGCCGCCGAGTACGCGAACGGCAGGGACAGCAAGACCGACACCACGGCCCGCGGCCGGCGTGCGGCCCGGCGCAGCGGGAGCACCGCGGCGAGCGCGCCGCCCACGGAGAGCAGCACGCTGAGCCCGGCGATCCCCACCGTGGTGAGCAGTGCCCGGCGCAGGTCCGGATCGCTGAACAGCGCGGAGTACTGGTCGAGGCCGGTGAACCGGGTCGGGTCGCCCAGCAGATCGTTGCCGTACAGGCTCAGTACGACACTGCGGACGACCGGCCAGTACGCGAAGACGAGCAACAGGCCGACACAGGGCAGGACCATCAGCGGACCGGCGAGGCCGCGCGGCCAGACCCTGCGGTGTGCCGCACCACGGGGGAGTGGAACGTTCCCAATCATGTGTGGAACGTTCCCATTCCGGGTTCGACGAGTGCAGTAGATGCCGGGTGAACAATGCGCAAAGAGCGGATCAGCCGACCGGCGGGGCGGTTGTGCGGCCCACCACCAGCGACCCGTGCAGCGCCTCGTGGTGGTCCGGAGGCTGCTCGCCGTCGAGCAATCGCACCAGGGCGTCCACGGCCCGACTGCCGATCAGGTCGATCGGCTGGCGCCAGTGCGTCAGCCCGATCAGGGATGTCGCCAGGTCCCCGATGCCGTCGTAGCCGGTCACCGACAACTCCCCGGGTACGGCCACATCCCGCAGCCGGAGTTGCTCCAGCAGGGCGACCGCGTGCCGGTCGCTGGGGGTCATCACGGCGGTGATCTCGGGATGCCGCAGCACTTCGGTCGCCCATGCGCCGGCCGTCTCCCGGTGCGGCCCCGCGATCTCGATGACGCGCGCTCCGTGCTCCCGCAGGTAGCGGGTCATGGCCGCCGTCCGCGGTCCCAGCGTCACGGAACTGCTGGCCGGCACGGTGATCACCGCGATCTCGCGATGCCCCAGACCGAGCAGATGGTCCGCCAGCGCGATGCCCCCCTCTTCCTCGTCGCAGTAGACGCTGGTGATGCTCGGATGGGTCTCGGGGCGCCCCGCCACGACCGTCGGCAGCCGGGCGGCGAACGGGAGGATCCGTTCACTCGGCAACAGTCCGCTGCACACGATCAGCGCCTCCACCCGCAGCATGGCGAGGGTCTCCAGCGCCCGGTACTCGTCACTCACCTCGAAGCGGCCGGAGCCCGTCGCGGTGACCACCCGGTAGCCGTGGGACGCCGCGCGCTCCTGCATCGCGGTGAGAAGGTGGCCGTAGAAGGGCGTTGCCGCGTCGCGGACGAACGCCCCGACGGTGTAGGTGCGGTGGGCGACCATGGCCCGGGCCACGGCATTGACGACGTAGCCCAGTTCCTGCGCGGCCCCCAGCACCCGCCGACGGGTCTCCTCCCCCACGCTGCCGCGCCCCGAGACGACCCGGGACACCACCGACTTGGACACCCCGGCCAGCCGGGCCACGTCGATGATCGTGGGGTTGCGCGGCCGGTCAGCCATCCAGCACACCCTCCTGGGCGAGCACGGCCGCGGCGGTCCCGGCTCCCGTCCACACGTGGGCGCGCCAGCCGTGGGCACGGGCCGCGGCGACGTTCTCCCGCCGGTCGTCGAAGAACACGACGTCCGAGGGGGCACGGCCGAGCCGTTCGTCCGTCTTCCCGTAGACGAGCGGGTCGGGCTTCATCAGCCCGAGATCGGACGAGAAGACCAGCGTCTCGAAGACATCGCTCCATGACGCCCGGCGGACCGCCGTCGCCAGCGAGTCCGGCGCGTTGGACAAGATTCCCAACGGTGTTCCGCGGTGCGTCAACCGGGCGAGCAGGTCGGCGGACTCGGGTGCGAGGCCCGACCAGCACTCGGTGTCGATACGGTCGAGTCGGTCGACCCATTCCTGGTTCAGCGGGCGCCCCAGATCCTTCGCGATCCGGTGCCAGTACTCATCGGGAGAGGCGCCCAGGTCGTAGGCATCACGGTGGGCCCAGTACGGGTCGGCAAGGCCGGATTCGGGTACGTCGAGAGCGGCGGCCAGCGCGCCGAGGGCACGGCCCGACGGAGCCAGGACGCCACCGAGATCCCATACGACTATGGTTGATGATTCACTTTGGGAACGTTCCACGAGCGGGATGATAGCGGCTCTCCCTCAACGCGCCGCCGGCACGAGTGTCCTGGCGGACCGCGCGGTACGCCGCACGGCCTGACGTACCGGTCCCGGCCGACCGGCGGCGAGGAGCGCCCGGCTCACCGCGGTGGCCGGGCGCTCCTGATCACGAGCGAGCCGGTGCGCCGACGATCAGCTGAACTCGCCGTCCACCGCGCCGCGCACGAACGCCTGCCACTCGTCGGCGGTGAACAGCAGGGCGGGCCCGCTGGGGTTCTTGCTGTCGCGTACGGCACGGCCGCCGCCGGACGGCACGGCGACCCGGCCGGCTCAGGCCGAGGCGAGGCGCAGCGCCAGCGCGGCGACGGCGAGCAGGAAGATGACGACGACCGGCGCGATCGCGTAGTCCTTGGCCCGCAGATGCGCGACGGCGGCGCCAATGAAGTAGAGGATCACGCCGATCGCGGCGGCGACGCCGAGCAGCGGCACCCAGAGCCCGACGACCAGCCCGAGGGCGCCCGCCGTCTTCAGCGTGGCAAGACGCGGCAGCCAGCTCTCGGGCACACCGAGCCCGAGCATCGAGCCGACGATCTTCTCCTGCCGGGTGAAGGTACCAACGGCGGAGCCGGTCAGGACGGCGGCGAGCAGGATGCCGACGACGGCATAGGCGATGAACACGGTAACCTCTCGGAAGATATGGACGGCAACGCCGGCCGCGGACGTACAAAGACCGGGCCGGACTGGGCAGGGCAGAGCTGCCACCGCCCGGGATCCGGCCGATTTCCTCAGTACCTTATTTTAAGTAAGCGACTATGGCCAGCCCTGCACCTCCCCCTCCGGCCGCCGACGGCGCGGATCTCACCGGCCACCTCGACCGCTTCGTCGCCACACTGGACGCATCCTTCGGTGACGACGTTCTGGGCACCCGCGACCTACTGACGGCAGAGGACCCCTGGAGCGACTGATCTTGAGGCGGCCGAAGCGGGCCCTGGCGACAGCGCGGGCCGGGGGTCCGTCTGCCGGTGCGCGCGGCGGCGTCGCGAGGGGCGACACCGTCCGGTTGGGGGCGAAGTGGTCCGGACGTGGCCAAAACCACCGAGCGGCCCCGCCCGCACCGCCGTAAGGTGGCCGCCATGCAGGTCATCCAGTCGACGAAGCTCGCCAACGTCTGTTACGAGATCCGGGGCCCGGTCCTCGACGAGGCGATGGCGCTCGAAGCAGCGGGCCACCGCATCCTCAAGCTCAACACCGGCAACCCCGCGGCCTTCGGCTTCGAGTGCCCGCCGGAGATCCTTGAGGACATGCTCCGTAACCTGTCCGGAGCACATGGCTACGGCGACGCGAAGGGGCTGCTGTCCGCGCGGCGCGCGGTGATGCAGCACTACCAGACCAAGGGCATCGAGCTGGGCGTCGAGGACATCTACCTCGGCAACGGCGTCTCCGAGCTGATCCAGATGTCGATGCAGGCGCTGCTGGACGACGGCGACGAGGTGCTCGTACCCGCCCCGGACTATCCACTGTGGACCGCGTCGGTCTCCCTCGCGGGCGGGACGGCCGTGCATTACCGCTGCGACGAGCAGGCCGACTGGATGCCGGACCTCGCCGACATCGAGCGGAAGATCACCGATCGGACCAAAGCGATCGTGATCATCAACCCGAACAACCCGACCGGTGCCGTCTACGGCGAGGAGATGCTCGGCGCGCTCACCGAGATCGCCCGCCGTCACCATCTCATCGTCTGCTCCGACGAGATCTACGACCGGATCCTGTACGACGGGGCCACGCACACCCCGACCGCCGCCATCGCACCCGATCTGCTCACCCTCACCTTCAACGGGCTGTCCAAGAACTACCGGGTGGCCGGGTTCCGTTCCGGCTGGCTGGCGGTCTGCGGCCCCAAGGCGCACGCCGGCTCGTACATCGAGGGCCTGACGATCCTGGCCAATATGCGGCTGTGCGCCAATATGCCGTCGCAGCACGCGGTGGCCACGGCGCTGAACGGCCGGCAGTCGATCCAGGATCTGGTACTGCCGGGCGGCCGGATCCTGGAGCAGCGGAACACCGCGTACGACCTGCTCACCTCGATCCCAGGCGTGACCTGTGTCAAGCCCAAGGGCGCGCTCTATCTCTTCCCGCGGCTCGACCCCAAGGTCTTCAAGATCAAGGACGACCGGCAGCTGGTGCTCGACCTGCTGCGGGCCGAGAAGATCATGGTCGTGCACGGTACGGGGTTCAACTGGCCGGAGCCCGACCACTTCCGGATCGTGACACTGCCGGCGGCACAGGATCTGGCCGACGCGGTGACCAGGATCGGCGCGTTCCTGGACGGTTACTCCCAGCCGTAGGCGCTACTCCCGGGCGTAGGCGCTACTCGCAGCCGTAGGCCCTACTCCCAGCCGTAGGGCCCTTCTCCCAGGCGTAGGCCTCACTCCCAGACTCCCAGCCGTGGGCAGACATTCGCCGGACTTCACTCAACTTTAGACTGAATCCAAGGTAGGATGGTCTCCTGACCCCGCCAGGAGGCCCCTCCCATGTACGAGCCGATCCGTACGAAGTCGGTCCACTCGCTGGCCGACGCCGCCCACGACTTTCCCCACCGCACCCGCGAGGAAGAGCTGAACATCCAGCTCGCCGGGCATCTCTCCGCCCTGCTCGCCGTCACGGACGAGCTGGGACTCGACGCGGCCGCCGAGTCCATCGCCGGACAGATCGCCAGGCTGCGCGGGGCCCCGCCGGCCCGGCACGCGGGGCTCACCGGCGCCGATCCGGCCGCGCTGCACCGCCGCGCGCTCGCCCTCGCGGGCCGCGCCCTGGTCGTCGCCGCCTCGCGCGCCGACACGGCGGCGGCGATCCTCTCCGCCGAGCGGATGGACGCGCACACCGCCGCGCTGCGCGAGCCGCACGAACCCCGGCTCGTCGGCGCCCGCTGACGGCCCCGGTCCACGGGCCGCGGAGGCGCGCGGACCGGGCGCCACACACGGCGCGGCCCCGCTCAGGACTCGCTCCGGCCGGGCCCACGTGAATTCCGGTCGGGCCCGCGTGAACGGATCCCTCCGGTTCCTCACCGGGATGGGCCCTTCACCTTCCGTACACCCAACTCCCCCCAGAACATAGGCTTCTGGGAGCACGCTTCCCTCGTGAAACGCATCGTAGGAATCGTTCTGGCGGTGCTGCTGATCGGCGGCGTGGCAGCGGCTGTCGTGGCAGGCCGGGAATCCCAGGGAACGGGCGAGGGCACGGCAACGAAGACCGTGCGGGGGGTGATCGGTTCGGAGAAGGGTGAGTTCTTCGCCGATCCCGATGTGGTGAAGGCCCTGGCGGACAAGGGCTTCACCGTCAAGACGGAGACTTCGGGCTCCTGGGCGATGGAGGAACTGCCCCTCACCGGCTATGACTTCGCGTTCCCCGCCTCCCAGGCCCCGGCCAAGGAGCTGGACGCGAAGTACAAGGTGCAGGGCGGCCCGCTGCGGCCCTTCTACTCGCCGCTGGTCGTCGTGGCGCACCGCCCGGTCGCCCAGGTCCTGGCGCGCAACGGGCTGGCCGCCCTCGAAGGGAAGCCGGGCGAAGAAGCGCGCGGCACGCTCCGGATGGGCCCGTTCCTCGACGCGGTCCGCGCGGACCGTATCTGGCAGCAGCTCAAGGGCGCCTCGGCGCACGCCGAGCTGAACGGGACGGTCTTCATCAGCAGCACCGACCCCGAGTCCTCCAACTCCGGCGCGCTCTATCTCGCCGCCGCTTCCTTCGTCGCCAACGGCGGTCTCGTCACCGACGCCCGCGCGGTGGACCGTACGGCGCCGCTGCTCAAGAAGCTGATCGCGCCCCAGGGCGCCCAGCAGACCAGCTCCGACGCGCCGTTCCGTGACTTCATCAGCGGCGCGGGCAATCCGCTGGTGCTGGTGTACGAGTCGCAGGTGGCCTCGCTGCTGCTCCAGAAGCAGGATGTCGGGGATCTGGTCGTGCTCTACCCGGACACCACCGTCAACAGCGACCACACTCTCGTCCCGCTCACCGCCGACGGCCGCGCGCTCGGCGAACTGCTCACCACCGACAAGCGGCTGCGCGAGCTGGTGGTACGCCACGGCTTCCGCCCCCAGGGAGCGGCGGCCGAGTTCACCGCGGCGACCGCCCCCCACGCGGCCTATCTCAACCAGACGCTGACCGGCGTCCACCAGGCGCCCGTGCCCACCACCCAGTGGCTCCAGGCGATGGCGCGGCGGAGCCGGTCCTGATGCCCATCCGGCACGGACACACACCCAGGGGGACCAGATGACCACCGAGAACACGGCGGGCGCGCCGAGCGAGCTGATCCTCACGCCGCCCGAGCCCGTCGCCCCCGTCCGTACGGAACAGGCGGCGGGGCTGGTACCGCTCGACGCCTCCGTACGCGACGAGATGACCCGGCGCGCCACGGACTATGTCGGCTCGCTCGCCGGTCTCGACGCGCGCTCGCCCGAATTCACCACGCGTATCGGGGAGATCGCGGCCCTCGGCTCCAGTGAGATCCGCGGCGCCGCGCAGCAGTCCAACCGGATGCTGGACCGTACGGTCCGCTCGCTCGCGTCCGGCGGCGAGGACGCCCAGTCCCGGGTGTCGTCCTCGCTCGTCGAACTGCGCCGTACGGTCGAGGACCTGGACCCGCGCGACACCCCGGGCAAGGGCGCCCGCAGGTTCCTCTCCAAGCTGCCCGGCGGCAACAGACTGCGCGACCACGCCGCCAAGTACGCCTCCTCGCAGTCCACTTTGAACCGGATCGTCAGCTCGCTCAGGGGCGGCCAGGACGAACTGCGGCGCGACAACGCCGCGCTGCACACCGAACGCACCCGCCTGTGGGAGACCATGGGCAAACTCCAGGAGTACGCGGTCCTCACCGACGCGCTCGACACCGCGGTCGGGGAGCGCATCGCGGCGGTCGACGCGACCGATCCCACCCAGGCGGACGCGCTGCGCGCCGATGTCCTCTTCCCGGTCCGGCAGAAGCACCAGGACCTGCTGACCCAGCTCGCGGTGTGTGCGCAGGGCTATCTGGCGATGGACGTCGTACGGCGCAACAACGAGGAGTTGATCAAGGGCGTCGACCGGGCCGCGACCACCACGGTCTCCGCGCTGCGCATCGCCGTGATGCTGGCCTCGGCCCTGGACAACCAGCGCAAGGTGACCGAGCAGGTGAACGTCCTGCGCTCGACCACCGAGGATCTGATCCGGGGCAACGCCGACATGCTCGCCACCCAGAGCGGTGAGATCCAGCGCATCGCGGCGGACCCGGCGGTCGGGGCGGAGACGCTGCGCTCGGCGTTCCAGCAGATCTACCGGACGCTGGACGCGATCGACACGTACAAGATCCAGGCGAC
Organism: Streptomyces sp. NPDC094034; assembly: GCF_040303865.1. Taxonomy (NCBI): domain Bacteria; kingdom Bacillati; phylum Actinomycetota; class Actinomycetes; order Kitasatosporales; family Streptomycetaceae; genus Streptomyces; species Streptomyces sp. NPDC094034. The sequence continues at coordinate 18,188 of NZ_JBEOUD010000052.1, forward strand.
GGAGTCGATGGCGTCGACGGTGGAGTCGCTGACGGCGGAGCTGAAGATCGCGAGCACACATCTGGAGCGGACCCGTTCCGCGTCCGCCCTGGAAGGCGGCCTCCAGTGACAGGAAAGCGGTCTTCTGGCAGCCGACGGCCGAGGCTGACGGCCACGCTGATCGCGGCGCTGCTCACCGCCACCGCCTGCTCGGCGGGCGGGTCCGACGGCGGGTCGAAGGACACCGGCAGCGGCTCCGGCACCGCCTACCACCCGGGCACCCTGCGGGTGCTCGCCTCCAGCGAACTCGCCGACACGCAGGGCGTGCTGGACGAGGCGGAACGGAAGACGGGGGTGAAGGTACGCCCCACCTGGACCGGCACGCTGGACGCCGCCGAGCTGATCGCGTCCGGCAAGGCGGACGGGAAGTACGACGCGGTGTGGCTGTCGTCCAACGACTATCTGCGACTGCACCCGGAGACCGCCGAGCGCCTCACCAACGAGACATCCATCATGTCCTCCCCCGTCGCCCTCGGTGTCAAGGCGGCCACCGTCGAGCGGCTCGGCTGGCGGCCGGACGAGGTCACCTGGTCACAGGTGCACCAGGCGGTGCTGGCCGGAAAACTGACCTACGGGATGACCGACCCCGTACGGTCCAACTCCGGTTTCTCCGCGCTGATCTCGGTCGCCTCCGGACTGTCGGGGGCTCAGTCCGCGCTGACGGACGCGGATGTGCGCCGGGCGACGCCCAAGCTCAAGGAGTTCTTCACCGGGCAGAAGCTGACCTCCGGCTCTTCCGGCTGGCTGGCGTCCGCGTACACCCGGAACGGCAGTGTGGACGCGCTGGTCAACTACGAGTCGGTGCTGCTCTCCATGAACCGCGACAGCAACACCGGACTCACCGTGATCCGCCCGAAGGACGGGGTGGTGACCGCCGACTACCCGCTGACGCTGCTGACATCGGCGACGCCCGAGGCGCGGGAGTCCGGCCAGGCCCTCACCTCGTATCTGCGCGGTCCGCAGGCGCAGCGGGCGCTGACCGAGGAGACCTTCCGCCGTCCGGTCGTACCGGCGGTGAAGCCCGCGGCGGGTCTTGACACCGAGAAGCGGCGCGAACTGCCCTTCCCCGGCTCGCGATCGGTCGCGGACGGGCTGCTCGACTCGTACGAGAACCAGCTGCGCCGGCCCTCGCGCACCGTGTACGTCCTGGACACCTCGGGCTCGATGCGGGGCGACCGGCTGTCCCGGCTGAAGGCGGCGCTGGCCGGGCTCACGGGCACGGACGACTCCGCGACCGGGAAGCGCTTCCGGGACCGGGAGGAGGTGACACTGATGCCGTTCGGCTCGTCGGTGAAGCGGGTCGGTACGCATACGGTGGACCCGCGTGACCCGGCCGCCGCGCTGAACGGAATCCGTACGGACGCCGGATCGCTGACCGCGTCCGGCGAGACGGCCATCTACAGCAGCCTGCGCGAGGCGTACACACACCTGGGCACGGGCAAGGCCGACGCCTTCACCTCGATCGTGCTGATGACGGACGGCGAGAACACCACCGGAAGCGGTCCCGGCGACTTCGACGCCTTCTACGCGAAGCTGTCGGCCGACCGGCGGGCCACGCCCGTCTTCCCGATCCTCTTCGGCGACTCGGACCGCGCGGAGCTGACGCATATCGCCGAACTGACGGGCGGGCGGCTGTTCGACGCGACCCGCGGTTCGCTCGACGGCGCCTTCGAGGAGATCCGTGGCTACCAATAGATTCCTCGGCTATCTGGAGTCCCGCAAGAACCTCACGGGCAGCGCGGCGGGGCTGGTGGGACTCGCCCTCACCTTCACCGGACTCGCGGGCGCGTACTGGCCGGTGGTCGTCGCGGGGCTGTACGGCGCGGGCGCGCTGATCGCCCCGCCCGAGCGCCCGGACGCGCCGCCCTTCACCGATCCGTCGGAACAACTGGACGAGCTGCGGGGCGACTTCGATCAGCTCATGACCTATCTGGGCGAGGTGGACCTGCCTCCCGCGGCGGCCGGCCGGCTGACCGAACTGACCGAGACGCTGGGGGCCCTGCTGGAACCCGGCTGGGTCACGGACGCCCTGGCCCGGGACCCGGAGGCGGTCCACACCCTGTCCAGGGCGGTCCGCCAGGACATCCCGGAATCGGTGGACACCTTCGTACGCACCCGCTGGTGGACCCGTCTCCAGCCGGGCACCGAGCCGCCGGAACGCCATCTGGAGCGCCAGTTGACGGTGCTGTACGACGAGGCACACGCGCTGGCGACGGCGCTGCGCGAGGCGGAGGCCCGCAGGCAGGAGACACATACGCGGTACCTGGAGGACCGGAACAAGCACTGACCGGACCATGCCCCGACCGGACCATGCGCCGGCCGGGGCAGCGGGGACTGTTCGCCGACGTACCCCGGAGCCGTGCGGGGGCTCCGGGGTACGTGTCGCACCGGGGGTACGGTCCGACGGGTGGCGGCGGGTGGCGGGGGCGTCAGCCCAGGCGCTGGACCAGCGCGTGGTATTCGTCCCACAGTTCCTTGGGCGCGTGGTCGCCGAAGGTGTTGAGGTGCTCGGGGACGAGTGCCGCCTCCTCGCGCCAGACCTCCTTGTCGACCGAGAGCAGGAAGTCCAGCTCGGGGTCCGACAGCGGCAGGCCCTCGGTGTCCAGGGCCTCCTTCGTCGGCAGGATGCCGATCGGGGTCTCGACGCCTTCGGCCTTGCCCTCCAGGCGCTCCACGATCCACTTCAGGACGCGGCTGTTCTCGCCGAAGCCGGGCCAGACGAACCTGCCCGCTTCGTCCTTGCGGAACCAGTTGACGTAGTAGATCTTCGGCAGTTTCGACGCGCGGCCCTCACGTGCCGCGTCGCTGCCGACCTTGACCCAATGGCCCATGTAGTCCCCCATGTTGTAGCCGCAGAACGGCAGCATGGCGAACGGGTCGCGGCGCAGCTCGCCGACCTTGCCCTCGGCGGCCGCCGTCTTCTCGGAGGCGACGTTGGCTCCGAGGAAAACGCCGTGCTGCCAGTCGAAGGACTCGGTGACCAGCGGTACGGCGGAGGCGCGGCGGCCGCCGAAGAGGATGGCCGAGATCGGGACTCCCTTGGGGTCCTCCCACTCGGGCGCGATGATCGGGCACTGCCCGGCCGGGACGGTGAAGCGGGCGTTGGGGTGGGCGGCGGGCGTGCCGGACTCCGGTGTCCAGTCGTTGCCCTTCCAGTCGGTGAGATGGGCGGGCGGTTCCTCCGTCATGCCCTCCCACCAGATGTCGCCGTCGTCCGTGAGCGCCACGTTGGTGAAGACCGAGTTGCCCCACATGGTCTTCATGGCGTTGGCGTTGGTGTGCTCGCCGGTGCCGGGCGCGACGCCGAAGAAGCCCGCCTCGGGGTTGATCGCGTAGAGCCTGCCGTCCTCGCCGAACCGCATCCAGGCGATGTCGTCGCCGATGGTCTCCACGGTCCAGCCGGAGATGGTGGGCTCCAGCATCGCGAGGTTGGTCTTGCCGCATGCGGAGGGGAACGCGGCGGCGACGTACTTCGGCTCGCCGTGCGGGGGCGTGAGCTTGAGGATCAGCATGTGCTCGGCGAGCCAGCCCTCGTCACGCGCCATGACGGAGGCGATTCGCAGCGCGTAACACTTCTTGCCCAGCAGCGCGTTGCCGCCGTAGCCGGAGCCGTACGACCAGATCTCGCGGGACTCGGGGAAGTGCGAGATGTACTTGGTGGAGTTGCACGGCCACGGTACGTCCGCCTCGCCCTCGGCGAGCGGCGCGCCCAGCGTGTGGACCGCCTTCACGAAGAAGCCGTCGGAGCCCAGCTCGTCGAGGACCGGCTGTCCCATGCGGGTCATGGTGCGCATGGAGACCGCGACATAGGCGGAGTCGGTGATCTCGACGCCGATCGCGGAGAGCGGTGAGCCCAGCGGGCCCATGCAGAACGGTACGACGTACATCGTCCGGCCGCGCATCGAGCCGCGGAAGACACCCTCGTCCCCCGTGGAACCGTCCTTCTCCGCCGTGAAGATGGCGCGCATCTCCGCCGGCGCCTTCCAGTGGTTGGTCGGGCCCGCGTCCTCCTCCTTCTCGGAGCAGATGAAGGTGCGGTCCTCGACGCGCGCCACGTCCGAGGGGTCGGAGGCCGCGTAGTAGGAGTTCGGCCGCTTGACCGGGTCGAGCTGGGTGAAGGTGCCCTTGGCGACGAGTTCCCCGCACAGGCGCTCGTACTCGCTCTCGGACCCGTCGCACCAGACCACCCTGTCCGGCTGCGTGATTGCTGCGATCTCGTCGACCCAGGAGATCAACTCCTGGTGGTTGGTGGGGACGGTGGTGGGAGCCGCGATATCGCGCGCCACGATTGCTCCTTGGTGAGGGTTTCTGAGGTTGTGCCCCTTGGGGGCTGCGACCCGGATGCTTCGTAGCCGCTCATCCGGTGCCGACCGCACTCATTTGATCATCCGACTCATTCGCCCATCTGTCCAGAGGGCCTCACACGTGAGCATCGCCACTCGCGCGGCACGTTCACGTCATCTCGACGGCACACACATGGCACCTGGGATCTTCTGTACCGGGTCGTAACTTACGGCTCCGTAGGTAGCATGAAGTCATGACTAACGCCGCTCCCGATCCGCTCGACGACCTCTCGAACCTCTCGCGGACAGACCCCCCGCGTCCGGCGGAGGGGCAGGTCGAGATCCAGCCGCCGAGCCCGGTCAAACCGAAGCTGCGCGGCTGGCTGCACGCGGGCATGTTCCCCGCCGTGCTGGTCGCGGGGGTGGCCCTGATCGTCCTGACCGGCTCGACCCGGGCGCGGATCGCGTGCGGAATCTACGTACTCACAGCGTGCCTGCTCTTCGGCGTCAGCGCGATATATCACCGCGGTGACTGGGGCCCGCGCGGCGAGGCCGTCCTGCGCCGGCTCGATCACGCCAATATCTTCCTGATCATCGCGGGCACCTACACCCCGCTGACCATGCTGCTGCTGCCCGACTCGACGGGCCGGACCCTTCTCTGGGCCGTGTGGGCCGCCGCCGCGGCGGGCATCGCCTTCCGGGTCTTCTGGGTCGGCGCGCCCCGCTGGCTCTACACCCCGTGCTATATCGCGATGGGCTGGGCCGCCGTCTTCTTCCTGCCGGACTTCATGCGGGCCGGCGGAATCGCCGTACTCGTGCTCGTGATCGTCGGCGGGCTGCTCTACAGCGCGGGCGGCGTGATCTACGGGCTCAAGCGCCCCAACCCGTCACCGCGCTGGTTCGGCTTCCACGAGGTGTTCCACTCCTTCACCCTCGTCGCGTTCGTCACGCACTTCGTCGGCATCTCGCTCGTGGCGTACCAGCACTCCTGACGCACAGGGATCCCGGTCCGCGCATGGTCCGGGCGGCGGGGGATGGCCGACAATGAGAAGATGGCCGCCATCTCTCACACCCCCCTCACCGCGCAGCAACCCCAGCTCGGTCTGCGTGAGCGCAAGAAGCTCAAGACCAGGACCGCGATCCGCAGGGCCGCCTTCGGACTGATCGCGGACCAGGGGTACGAGGCGACGACCATCGAGCAGATCGCGGAGGCGTCGGAGGTCTCCCCGTCCACCGTCTTCCGCTACTTCCCGACCAAGGAGGACATCGTCCTCACCGACGAGTACGACCCGGTCATGGCGTCCGTACTGCGCTCACGGCCGGCCGGTGAACCCCCGCTCGAATCCATCCGCTTCCTCTTCGACCAGACTCTCCAGTCCATACTGACCAGCGAGTACGACGAGGCGATACAGCGTACGAAGCTGATGGTCGAAGTCCCGGCCGTCCGCGCCCGGATGACCGAGACCATGTCGGTTTCGGCGAAGCTGCTCGGCGACATACTCGCGGAACGCACCGGCCGCGCCCCCGACGACCTGGAGCTGCGGATCTTCATCGCGGCCATGCTGAGCGTGGTGCGCGAGGTCACTCTCTACTGGGGCGAGCGCGGCAACCAGGACGATCTGCTCGTCCTGGTCCACCGCGCTCTGGACACCGTCGCCGACGGTCTGCGCCTCTGAGCACCGGCCCCGGCCCCCTGGACTCCTCCGGCGCGTTCAGCCGTTGGCCTGGAGGGCGAGGACGAGCGCGGACTCGTTCTGCGGAAGGTAGTGCACGTTCACGACGCGCCCCACCTGGACCTGCCCCACAGCCCGCGGCGGCAGGAACTTCGCCACCTCGGTGGTGAAGGTGGAGCCGTCGGGCCGGGTGACCGCCAGACCGACCAGGACCTTGGGATTGCCGTCGCGGATCTCGCCCAGGACCTCCAGGGTGCGCACCACCGCCTGGGCCACCACCCCGCGCTCCGCGATCTCCAGGCTCTCCCTGGTGGTCACGCCCTGCCGGATCATCGCCTCGTTCATGGCGCCCTGGGCCTTGCCGAAATCGCCGGAGCGGTCCAGCTCCACCCGGTCGGTACGGCCCGGCAGATAGCGCACAGGCAGCATCGTGCCCGGCTTGAGCAGGGCCAGGTCCGTCATCGGCACGACCGCCCTGGCGCAGGAGGCGAACCGGGCACCGTCCGCGCCCTCCACCATCAGATCGATCCGCAGCTCCGGCTGGCCGTTGTGCGACGCCCCGGTGGGCCGGGTCGCGGTGACGGTCCCCACGCCCACCAGGCCGTCACGGAAAGCCGCGCTGTTACGGCCCGAGAGCGCCGTCATCACGCTGTCGCCGGTGAACGCGAACACGACGGGGACCACGGTCAGCGCGATGATCGGCGCGACCATCTGGGGACCGACCCAGGCGAGGAACTCCATGCCCTCGTCGGTCCGTTGACCGAGGCCCTGCCGGACGTAATGGCCGAGCGAGCCGAGGAGGAACAGCAGGGCCGCGATCCGGATGAGCTTCTTCATGATCCGTCCTTCCCGAAAGGGGCCGTTGCCGCTGCCGACCGGCCGATGTCCAGGACGGTAGGAGCCGTCCCGGACCTACCGGTCCCAGGTTTGGCACGGCCTCGTCCTCCCTCTTAGCCTGATGTCATGCGGACAGGAGCGGGGGCGGTCGGCGGGACGGGTGCGGAGGCGAGTGCGGAGGCGAGTGCGGAGGCGGATGTCTGCGCGGAGGTGTCCCATGCGCGCGCTCCCCGAGGCACCGCCCGCCCCCGGGCCATGGTCCTGGACGAGGTGTGGCGCGAGTTGGACGGCGTCGGTCCGCTCAGCGGGCCCCAGGGCGGCCCGCTCAGCCGCACGGTGAAGCTCCTCCTCGATCCACTGGTGATCCGTCCCGTCCTCCATCCGCAGTGCGCGGGCCCGTTGGTGACGGCCGAGGGCGTGGCGCTGCTCGCCGCGCTGATCCACGCTTCGGCCGACGCGCTGCGCGCCACGGCCGCCTGGTTCACCCTGCTCAAGCAGGTGCGCCGGGGACTGCGGATCACCGAGGGCAACCCTCAGGATCTGTACTTCCAGCTCTGTTTCGAACTGGCCGCCACCCAGGGCCCGCCCGCCCCGGCGACCGGCGGGCGGATCGCCGAGGAGACGCTGCGCGAGGCGCACGGCTCGGCCCAGGGGCGTACGACGTGGGCGCTCAGGGAGTATCTGACCGACCCGGCGCACACCGGCGCGCTGACCTCGGCGCTCCATGCGGCGTGGGCGGCCAGGACCGTTGAACCCGCGCCCGGCGTGCGCCCCGACGAGGGGCGGGACGGCGGCGTCCCGGCGGTGGTACGGACCGTACTCGACGCCTGCCCCGTCGGGCGTCAGTCGAGTACGCGGGACTTCGGTACGAGGGACTTCGGTACGAGGGCCCCCGGCGGCCGGCGGTCCGGTGCGGGCAGTACGAACGGCGGGGCCGCGTTGGCCCGGCTGATCACGGACCACGCGGGTACGGCGGCGGGCCGGGCCCTTTGGGGCGCACGGCCGGAGGCCGCGCCCCGGGCCGGGGAACTGGGCCTGACCAGACACCCGGTGCCGGTCAGACCCGGTCTCGGCGACGGCTCGGCCTCCACGTCCGCCTTGGGGCTGCCGTTCGACCGCACGGTCCACGAGCGGGTCTTCACCGTTCTCCAGACGTCGCACGACCGCGCGGCGCTCGCCCCCGTACCCGAGTTGGTCCGCCGGGAGATCGGCCGCAGCTGCGCCCCCTGGGCACTGACCGACGAGTCGCTACGGGTCGCCGCCACCGTGGGGGTCCAACTCGCCCTGGGACTACGCCCGTTGGGAGAGGGACCCGGAGCGGTCGGCGAGACCGGCGCGCATCGGGCGATCAACAGCCGCTGGCGCCGGGAGGCGTACGTCCTCCAGGCCCGCCGGCTCGCCGTGTCCCTCGACACGGACAGCGATCCCGCCGATCCCGCCAATGCCTCCGATGCCTCCGATGCCTCCGATGTCGACGCTGCCGCCACTGTGGCCGAGCCGCTGGCGCGGATCGCGCGGGAGCTGCGTGCCCCGTGGCGGGCGTATCTGCGGCGGCTGTGGGTACGGCTGCACGGACGCGACGTACGGGATGCCCCGATGACCGGCGTCGAGGAACTGTGGAACGTGCTCGACGGGGTGGCCCGTTCAGTGATGCTGGACCACCGCGACCGGGTCAGACACGCCCTGAGCGCCCGGCCCGCCGCCCCCGAGGGGAGGTCCTGATGACCGCCGTCGTACGGATCGGACAGAGCGAGGGCGGACCGCCGCGCGTCATCGCACCGCCGCCCGGTGCCGGTGGCGCCGCGCCGAGCGTGCTGGATCCCGCGCCGGGCGTGGACGTGGCCGTGCTGGAGGTGGCGGGCGGGCTGCTGACCTGGAGCGTGCTCGCGCTGGATGCCCCGCCCGTAGCGGTACTTGACGATGTCGACCGGGCCCAGGAGTGGGTCTGGGCGATGTACGGAGAACAGGTCGCGCTGGCCCTGGCCGCCGAGGTCTCGGCCGACGTGCCGGTGCTGCCCGCCCTGCCCGCGCTCGTGGTGAGCGCCCGCCAACTGGCCTTCGCGCACTGGGCGTCACGGTGGTGGCCCGCCTCGGTGATCGACGGCATCCCAGCGCTGGACGAGCGACAGCTCGACCGGGAGATCGGCGATCTGACCGAGGAGTGCGATCTGCTCTTCGCCGGTGAGGAGACCGCCGACTCGCGCCCGCCGGGCGGCCCGGACGTCGAGTTCCCCGCCGACCGCTCCCCCGCCGTCGAGGAAGCACCGCGCGCGACCGACTACGCGCTCGCCGCCGGTCCCAGAGCCGGGACGGCCGGGACGGCGGACGGACTCACGCTGGCTCGCGGCACGGGCGGTTCCGACTGGCGCCGCTACCCGCCGGGGCTGGTCGACGCCTCCGAACGGGCCGTCTCCTGGGAGGTCGTACGGGCCGCCGCGCGCACCACGGTCTCCGTCTCCGTCGTGGCCGCGCCCGGACCGGTCGCCGTTGCCCCCGAGTTGACACCGCGCGCGACCGTCAGTGGCGCGGCCGATCCCCTCGATCTCGCGCTGCGGCGGGTGGACGACACCTGGCTGGGGAACGCCCCGTTCGACACCGCCGGGACCGGAGCCCCGGCCCCTGGCGGCCCGGGTCCGGTCGTCGACATCTACCTCCCGGGGTTCGGTACGTCACGGACCCGCGCCCACGACGACGAGGCGGCGGCCGAGACCCGGGCCCGGGTGAGGGCGCTCGTCCGATCGCGGCTCGCCAGGGCCAGGGACAGGGACAGGGACGAAAACGAGCACGGGGACGGGAACGACGGCCCCGGTCCACTGCTCCGTACCGAGATCGCGGCGGCGACCGCCGAGACGGACTTCTGATGACGACGACCGGCCCCGCCCCAGCCTCCGACAGTCCGGACGGCCCCGACAGCCCGGACAACCTCGACGACGCGCGACTCGCCCGGATCGGCGCTCTCGTCGACGCGGGCAACGACGCCTTCCTCCAGGGCGAGTTCCGTACCGCCCACGCCCTGTTCGACCAGGCCGTCGAGGCGACGGCGCCGTTCGACGACGCCCTCTACGCCCATACGAGCGCCCTGGTCAACCGGGCGAGCGCGGCGGACCGGCTGGGCGATCACCCGGCGGCGATCGCCTCGTACCGCGAGGCGCTCGGCCTCTGCGACCGGCTGGCGAAAGCCGTCACGGGCGCCCCGGAGGGCACTGCGGTCGTCGTGGTGCTCCGGGCCGGCGTACTGGTCAATCTCGCCCAGGCCCTCCAGAACACCGGGGACTTCGACGCGGCGAGTACCTCGCTGGAGCGGGCCCGCGCGCTTCTCGTGCCCCGGGAGGAGGGACCCGACGACGACGCGACCGCCTTCCGGCTGGAGGCGGACACCGCCGAACTCCTCGTCGGCTGTCTGGTCTCGCTCACCGCCCTCACCATCCAGCACGAGCGGTGGGCCAGGGCGCACGAGCTGGCGATCGAGTCCCTGGAGGTGGTGTCGCGGCATCACCCCGGCCTCTCCGGGCGGCCGTTGCTGAATCTGGCCACGATCCACGAGGCCACCGGACGGCCCGACCTCGCCGAGGACTTCGCGCACCAGGCGGTCGCCGCGTTCCTGGCGTCGGACACCCCGGCCGGAGTCGCCGAGGCGCGGCAGAGTCTGGCCCAGACGTATCTGCGCTCCGGCCGGCTCGACGAGGCGGAGGAACTGCTCATCGCGGGCCAGGAGTACTTCGAACGGACCGGCATGGGCGCCCAGAGCGCCCTCGGCCTCGATCTGCTCGGGCTGCTGGCCGTGCTGCGCGGGGACCCGGTCCTGGCGGACGAGCTGTACGAACAGAGCGTGGCGCGGTTCGAGGAGTCCGGGGCGGTGGTCTCCGCCGCCGAGGTACGCGTACGGCTGGCGGCCGGCCTGCACGCCGAGGGCCGCTACGAGGAGAGTGAGGCGCACATCCAGGCCGCTCTGGCCGTGTTCGCCGCGAGGGGGCTCGGACTGCGCTGCGCCCAGGCCGACTTCTTCCACGCCACGCTCCTGGAGGACCGCTGGGCCAACGGTCGGGGCGCGCCCCCCGACCCCGTCCTGCTCGGGCGGGCCGTCGGGCTGGCCGTGCCGGCGGCGCTCGCCATCGACGCGGTGCGGTTCACCCTGGCGAGCGGCGGGCAGCGGGAGCGATGGCATCGCGAGTTCGCCGCGCCCGCCATGCGACTGGCGTTCCGGCTCGCCGCCAGGGCCGGCGCCGCCGACTTGGTGAGCGAGCTGATCGAGTCGCAGTGCGCCGGGACCCCGCTGATCGACGGCTCACACGGCTCCCACGGTTCACATGGCTCCCATGGCTCGGACCGCGCGGAAAGTCCGGACGGCTCGGAAGGCTCACCGGACGCGGACGCGCAGGCGGACGCGGCCGACGGGCGCGCGAGCGACCGATCCCTCGCGCCCCCGAGGTTCCTGGGCCCCTCGGCCTTCCCCGAGCCGTCGGCGCCCGGCGAACAGCCCGGCCCCATGGACACCTTCCGGCTCGGCACCGCCCTCGCCGGGGTCGCGGCGAGCGCCGGCCTGCGGGTCTCGCCGCCGCCCCGGCTGGCGCTGAACCCGACGGGACCAGTGGCGCTCGATCCGTACATCGATCACGCCGAGACCCGCTACGGCGGCCGGATCCGGGAACGCCGGGTGGTACCGACATGGTGAGTGCACGCCCCCTCCCGGACCGCCCGACGGCCCTCGTACGGATGGCGGACGCCGGGGATCTCTATATCTCCTGGCGGTGGACCCATGAGCTGTCCGCGACGGGCGTCGGGCTGGTACCGGCCGCTCAACTCGCCTCGGCACTGGCCGCGTTGGCGGACGCCCTGCCGGGGGAGGCGCTGGAGCCCGCGCTGACGACCGGCGCCCTCGCGTCGTACGAGAGGGAACTCGCCCTCGCCGAGACGCTGTCGCGCACCCTCCTGCCGTACGGACTCGCCAAGCAGCTCTACGAGCTGTACCAGCGCGGGGTACGGCCGCATCTGCGCATCCAGCCGTCGCCGCGCGTGGCGCAGGTCCCATGGGAGCTGCTGGCGCCCGACCCCGGGGTGCGGCTGGTGGAGATCGCGGACATCAGCCTGCTGGCGCCGGTGAGCATCGTGCACGCCCCCGCCCGCCCGGCCAGACCCTGGGCGGCCACCCGGCGACTGCCCGTCGTGGGCGTCCTCGATCCGCGGGTGCCGGGGTTCCGCGCCGACTCCGCCCTTGGCTCGGTGCTGGGGCAGTTGCGGGAGGACGCGCCGGTCGCGCGGATGGTGGGCCGGTACGCGGCCGAGGGTCGCTGGTGGCCCGCCGTGGACGATCCGGTCGAGGCGTTCCGCCGTACCGACCTGGACCGGGACCGGCTCGGCGCCGCCCTGCGCGCGGGCGCCTCACGGCTGCTGTACGTCGGCCATGTGACGGCCGCGCCACCGGCATCGGGGGAGAGCGAGACCGCACAGCTGCATCTGGCCTGTACGGCGGAGGTGGTCGGCTTCGCCGATCCCGTACGGGCTCATCGCCCGCTGTCCGCGAAGGACTTGCTGCTGGGGACCATGGGACTCGCCGACAACCCCCAGCCGGGCGGGACCCGCTGGCCGATCCCCAGCCGGGTCGCGCTCATCGCCTGCGAGAGCGGGGGCGATCTGCGCTTCGCCGAGGCGCTCGGCCTGGCCACCGCGATGATCCACGGCGGCGCCGAGACCGTCACCGCCGGCCGCTGGACACTCCCCACCGATCTGGCCTTCCACCGCCTCGCGGACGCCGATCCGTCGGCGCGCCCGCTCCAGGACGCGGTCTGCGCGATCGACGCCGCGCACGAGCGGGAGGACGCGGTCCTCGCCCATGGTGACTGGCAGCGGGAGCGGCTGGCCGCCTGGCGGGAGCTGCGTACGGTCGAGCACTCCCCCGTCCTGTGGGGCGCGTTCGCCACGATCAGTACGGTCTGACGGCCAACCCCTCACGACGTTCTCCTGAGCGGCACGCCTTACGACGTCTCCTCAGCGGGCTCCCGCTCAGCGGCTCCCCTCAGCGGCTCCCGCTCAGCGGAAGCGGGGCGTGAGCGTCAGACGCGCCGTGATCGTCTTCGGGCGCTGGTACTCGTGGAGGGCCAGCGTGCTCAGGTCCGTGCCGTGGCCCGACGAACCCCGGCCGCCGTGCGGCAGCTCCGCCGTCTGGACGAGATGGCAGTTGAGCCACGCCTCGCCCGCGTTGAGCCGTCCCGCGAGGTCGAGCCCCGCCGCCAGGTCCCGGGTCCATACGCTGGCGGCCAGCGCCTGCGGCACCCCGTTCGCCAGCGCGACGGCCTCCGCCACGCTGTCCGCCGCCTGCACCGTCAGCAGCGGGCCGAACACCTCGTCCACCACCGCCGGATCGTCGTCCGGCAGCTGCGCGAGCACACCCGCGGGCCGCCAGAAGCCGCCCTCCTCGCCGGTGCCGGGCGCGGTGTCGGCCGTGACCGTCAGCTTCGCCGCCGAAGCGGCCACGATCCGGTCGTAGCGCGCCGCCTGGTCCGCGTTGTTGAGCGGGCCGAAGTCCCGGCCCGCCAGGCGCTCCCGCATCGCCTCGCCGAGCAGGGACACGGCCGACTCGTAGTTCTCGCGGAGGGTGATCACCCGCGCCGGGACGGCGCAGCTCTGGCCCGCGTTGTACGTGGTCGCCAGCGCCAGTTCCGTCCAGGTGTCCTCGGGAGCGTCCGGCAGGACGACGACCGGGCTGTTCCCGCCGAGCTCCAGGCTGACGCGTCGGGTGCCCGCGCGCGCCGCGACATCGGCCCCGGCGGCGGCGCTCCCGGTGAAGGCCACCAGGTCGATCGCGCCCGCCACCAGCAGCCGCCCGGTCTCGCGGTCGCCGGGCAGGGTCTCCAGGACCGACTCGCCCAGCGCCTCCCTCGCGTGTTCGGCGAGCAGCAGCAGCGAGTCGGGGGTGGTCTCGGCGGGCTTGACGACGACGGTGTTCCCGGCGGCGAGCGCGGGAGCGCAACGCCAGGTGGCCATCATCAGCGGGTAGTTCCAGGGGACGACGACCCCGGCCACCCCGAGCGGTTCCCAGCGGACCCAGCTCTCGTGCCCGGCGACAAAGCCTCCGGCGGCCGGGGCGGGCTGGGTGCGTGCCGCCCAGGCGTAGAAGCGGAAGAGGTCCGCCGCGTTCGCCACCTCGCCGGCCGCCTCGTGCGCCGGTTTGCCGGTGCCCGCGCGCTCCAGGGCGGCGTACTCGTCGGCGTGCTCCTCGATCAGCCCGGCGAGCCGGTCGAGCGCCCGGGACCGCTCCCTCGGGGTGCGCGCCCGCCAGCCGTCGAAGGCACGGCGGGCCGCGCCGACCGTGGCGGCGACCCGCGGGCCGCGGGCGACGGGCGAGCTGCCGCGTATCCGACCGGTACGGGGGTCGATGAGCGACACGGTGTCGTCCGATGCCCGCGGTGAGGCGGCGGACGGTGGGGGCGCGGACGGTGAGGCAGCGGACGGTGAGGTCGCGGACGGTGAGGTCGCGGGATCTGTGTTCAAGGGGGTCTCCATCAGCTGACGTCGTAGGCGCGCAGCCACAGTTCGAGGGTGAGCACGAGCCACAGCTTGCCGCCCTGCCTGGGCAGCAGCGTGCCCTCCCCTCGCATCCACGAGCGCACCGTGTCCGGCCGGAACAGCCCCCGGGCGCGCGCCTCGCGGCCCAGCAGCAGATCACCCGCCAGTTCCCGCAGGGGCCCGCCGAGCCACTGCTGCACGGGCACCCGCATACCGCTCTTCGGCCGGTCCACGACCGTGTCGGGCAGCAGGTCCCGTACCGCCTCCTTCAGCACCCACTTCTCGACCGCCCCGTTCAACTTCCACCGGGGCGGTGTGGCGAAGGCGTGGTCCACCACGCGGCGGTCGAACAGCGGGGCGCGGCCCTGGATCCCCTGGGAGGCGGTGAGCCGTTCGACCTTGGTGAGGATGTGGTGGGCGCCCTTGGTGCGCAGATTGCAGTGCAGCAGTTGGTTGAGCAGGTGGTCCATCCTGCCGTCCCGGGCCGCGGGCCGCAGATACGGGGCGACGAACCGCTCGGGGCCCGGCGCGGCGGCGAGGGCGTCCAGCGCGTCGGCGGTGAGCAGTTCGGGCAGATCGGTGAAGCATTTGCGGTACGAGCGCAGATACGCCGTCTCGCGCGCGTCCTCGGCGGCACCGCCCGCCACCTCGCCGCGGTGCATCTCGTACACCAGCATGGGCAGGTTCTTCGGCCCGCCGAACACCGGGTCGCCGCCTTCGCCGTTGAGCACGACCCGAGGCCCGTCCGCCGCCACGGCCTCGGCGAGCATCAGATTGGGCACGGTCAGCGGATCGCCCACCGGGCTGTCGAGCAGCGCGGCGGCCTCCGCGAGCCGCGCGGCCACGGCGTCGCCGGACACGGTGAGCACCTGGTGGCGGGTGTGGCAGTGCTGGGCGACCAGGCCCGAGTAGCCCAGCTCATTGGGGAGTTCGTCGCCGAAGCTGATGGAGTACGTATGCACGGGATGCGCGTGCAGCTTGGCGGCGAGCGCGGTCACCAGCGAGCTGTCGACCCCGCCGGAGAGCAGCACGCCCACGGCCTCCGCCTCGGGCAGTCGGCGCGCCGTGGCGTCCTCCAGCAGCTCGCGCAGGCGCAGGGCGTAGCTCTCGGGCGGGGCGCCGTCGTCCTCGATCAGCTCCTGAGGCTCCCAGTAGTGCTCTTCCGTGACGGTCCCGTCGGCCGCGAGCCGCAGACAGCGCCCGGGCAGCACTTCGCGTACGCCGCGCAGCAGCGTCTCTTCGCCGGGGAGGTAGGCGAAGGTCAGGAAGGAGCGTACGGCGGCCAGTTCGAGACCGGTGCCGAGCGCGGGCCAGCGGCGCAGGGCGCGCAGCGAGGTGGACGCGGCCCAGCAGTCGTCGGCGCGTGCGTAGAACAGCGTGCGGGCGCCCATGTGGTCGCGGATCAGGACCAGTTCCGCGTCGTCGTGCACGGCGAGCGCGAACATGCCCTCCGCCGCCCGTATCCCGGCCGCGCCGAGCCGTACCCAGCAGCGCAGCAGCAGCTCGCCGTCCGGGCAGCCGGGCGGCGCGTGCTCACCGGCGCCCGCGAGCGCGGCGAACAGTTCGGGCCGGTTGTGGAGGGTGACCTCGCCGACGGCGGTACGGCCGTACGCGGTGAACGGGCCGGTGGCATGGCCGGGTTCGTCCCGGATCAGCGCCGCGCCCGGCGCACCGGTGTCCACGTGGGCGCCCATCGCCGCGAGATGTCCCGCCGCCCGTTCGGGTGTCGCCGCCAGGCAGGCACAGAAGCGTGCCACGATCGCCCCTCCTCTCTGTTCCGCTCGATGCGCGCGGTTCCGCGACTCGTCGTTCAGCCTGTCCGACGCCCCGTCCCCCGGGCCGGATCATCCGAAGTCGTCGTCGCTCCAGCCGCCGTCGTCGTCGGAGTTCCATCCGTCGCCGGAGTCCCAGTCACCGCTGTCACCGCCGCCCGCGTCCCCGCCCCCCATGTCCCCGCCGCCTGAGGAGGAGTTCTGGGCCGCAGCCTGCTGTTGCTGGCGCAGTTCCTCCTCCTCTTCCGGCGTCAGCATCTCCGGCGGGAGCTGGGTGGCCGTGATGGCGAGGCTGACGAGCCCGAGCCCGCCCAGCAGCACGCCCATGCGCCCGCCGAACGAGGTCTTGTTGACCAGCATCGTCTCGCCCCGGTCCCAGAGCGTGCGGCCGTAGCCGATGTCCCTGCCGTAGGTCACCCTGCCATCGGAGTACTGGCGCTTGATGACACGTCCGCCGAGCAGTTCATCGGTACCGGAAGCGCCCTGGTTGTCGTGCCAGCGCACGTGCGTGCCACCTTCGCGCCGCCGCCACTCCTCACGTCCGTCCCGGTAGCGGCGGTGGACGCTGTGGTCGGCGAGCAGCTCATCCCTGTACTCCGTCTCGCGTGGCCGGTTTATCACCTTTGGTCCCCGTATCCCCTGGTTGGTTCGTCGGCCATGTCATGAATCCCGCCGTACGCAGCTCACGCAGCCCGGTCCAGACCGAATGGCTGGGCGTCCTCGGTCCGCGTACCAGCCGCAGCACAGTGCGCAGCAGCCGGGCGGGCGGTACGGACTCGACCTCGGCGAAGCGCCCTTCGGCGAGCCAGTCCCGCTCGCGGGCTTCGAGCCCGGCGGGCAGCGTCAGCGGGCCGGGTCCCGGTGCCGGGCCGCGCGGCGAGATCAGATGGAGCGCGGTGGCGTGCCGGGGTACGAGGCCCATCGAGGAGACCCGTACGCCGGGGTGCGCCTCGCGCACGCGTGCGGTGAGCGCGATCCCGTCCACGCTCGCGTCGTGCAGCACATGCACGGTGGCGCCGTCCACCCTGCCGAGCCCGGCCACCAGCCGGGGATCGAGCGGCAGATCGTCGGCGGCGAACACCGGGCAGGCGGCCTCCAGATGCACATCGTTGGCGAGAAGCATCCGGGCCACCCGGCGGCTCTGGCAGACGAGCAGCCGGGGCAGTCCGTAGTCGTAGAGATCGGGCTCGGAAGGCTCGGAGGGCTCGGAGGGCTCGCGAGGCGCACGGCCCGAAGCCGAAACGGGGCCCGAAGCCGAAGCGGGGCCCGAAGCCCGGGCCGAAGCGGCGGCGGCAGCAGTCGTCAGCAGCCCCGGCACCGCGCCGTACCGCCGCAGGGCCTCCTCGAACCGCTCGTACCGTACGGGCGGCGCGGGCGTCAGCGGAAGCCTGCGCGGGACCATGTGCGGCGGGCGCAGGACGCGGCACATCTCGTAGTACAACTGCGCCTCGGTGAACCGGATCCGGCCGGGCGCGCCCGCGCGTTCGACGGCGGTCGCGAGGGCACGGTCGAGCAGCCGGTCGCCGATACCCACGGCGACGCGTGGGGTCATCGGCCCGCCTCGCCGGGCCAGGTGAGGAACCCGACGGCCTCGGCCTCGCGGCGCTCGGGATCCGCGGGGGTGGCGGCGGCGAGGCGTTCGACGGTCCTGCCGACGGCCGCGAGGAGCTTGGCGGGGCGTATGGCGACGAGGGCGACGGTCCAGCCCCCGGCCAGCCACTCCAGCTCGTCCTTGGTGAGCGTCCCGCTCTCGCCCAGCCACTCGATGAGGTCCTTCGCCGGCTCGTCGCCGCGCCGCGCCGGTGCGCCCGGCGTCCTCATGACAGCGCGCGGAGGCAGCCCGGCGTCGATCACCGTACGGCCGGGCAGCGCCTCACGCGTCCGTATGACCAGTCGGCAGCCCGGCGCGCTCGCGTCGTGCAGGACGAGGACGGGGAGCGCCTCCGGCACCTGCTCGACCTCGGTGGCGATGACGGCTCCGTACCGCTCGGGCATCCCGTTGGCGGCCAGGAAGGCGGCGATGGCCCGGTCCGGGCAGAGCACCGCGAGTCGCGCTCCGTCCGGCAGATAGACGCGGCGGTACGGGAAGTCGTCCACGATCCCGGGCGGCAGCGCGCCGTAGACGCCCACCCAGTCGCTCAGCATCATCGAGCGGAAGCCGCTGAGCGGATTCGGCGTCGGCTTCTTCTTGCCGCTCGCCAGGGCGATGATCATACCGAGGACGAAGACGCCGATCAGGATCGAGCCGAAGACGGTGAACCCGCTGACGCCGTCGGCGTTCGTTCCGGCGAGGACCATGATGACGCCGACCAGCAGCGGAACCCACAGACAGCCAAGGGCCGTCACGGCCGGACTGTGGCTCTTGGGCGGCGACGTCTTGGGCAGCGCCGCGGCCCCTAGCTGGTTGATGGAGATCTTCAGCCGGCCGCCGTCGGTGAGCTTGGGGAGGAGACGCTGGACCCGTGCGTCACTCATCCCCAGCGAGTTGGTCTTGGGGTCCAGGGCGTAGCGCCGCTTGCAGTGCGAGCAGGTGCGGTTGGGCCGCTCCCTGAGGAGCAGGTTCCTGTTGCAGAACGGGCAGATCATCGCGGGCCCTCCAGTGCGGACGCGGCGCGCCGGAGCCCGGCGGCGAGACGCTCTCGCACGGTGGTGGCGCCGATGCCCCTGACACGCTGGATACGTTCGATGTCGCGCAGCGCGGCGGCCAGCAGCCCGTAGTCGGTGCTCACGCGGGTGACCGTGCCGAGCGCGCCGCGGCCGTGCCGTACACCGTCGTCGCTCGCGTCGTCCACGGCGCGGCGCTCGGCCTCGTCGGCGGTGATCGCGTAATCCTCGTGGTCGATACCGAAACCGGTGTTGGCGGCGAGGATGTTCAACGGTTTCGTGCCGCGGTTGGCGAAGGAGTGGGGCATCATCTCGGGGATCCGGATCATGGCCCCGGGGAACAGCCTGATCTCGGTGACCCGGCCGCGCGGCGCGTCGTAGAGACCGCAGGCGGCATGGCCGAGGCTGAGCACGATGTGCTCGCCGCCGTGCGCGTGCGGGGTGAACGCGCTGCGCGGGCCGACGACCCCGAGCTTGAACGTGGCGTTGGAGGGGCGCTCGGGAGAGGTACGCGCGTCACCGACGAGATAGTGGGCGAACTGCCCTTCGTCGATGAAGCGCAGGAACTCCTCGCTCGGGCCCAGCTCGCGCGCGCCGTCCCGGTCCGCGAACAACACGCTGCCCTCGGGCTTGAGATGGAACAGCTCCACCCCGTGCGGCAGGTCTCGCGACAACCGTTCCATACCCCGCAGTCCGGGTGTGCCGGACCGGGAATCCACGTCGGACATCAACGCCCCCCTCGCGTCGTGGACCACGATCGCATCGTAGAACCGCGACCGGGAACACCTTGGACAGATGATATTGCCGAGCACCGACATCGGGATGAAGTGACGGGGCGTCGCGCGTACCCGGGTGGCTGTCGGGTCCCGCGTACGCGCGCCGTTCGAGATCGGGCCGCGCTGCTCAGCGCCGCCGCACGTCCCCCTTTCCGCATGCCAGCCCGTCCCCGTCCGGGTCCAGCCGGAGCGGATCGTCCCCGCCGTTCACCCTCAGCCGCCCGTAGTCGTTCGCCGCGAGCCAGTCGCAGCGCGCCTTCGTCGTCGCCGCCTTCGTGCTTCCCCGCACCGTCTCGGGAAAGACCGTCGGTACGCAGACGTTCGCCGAGCCGTAGTGCCGGTCGCATCCCGCGATCCGTGGGCTCACCGGCGCCGAGGTCCGCTTCTTCCGCGGCTTCTCGGGGCTCTTCGCGGGCTCGCCCGCGAAGTCATGGACGTGCGCCGACTCCACCGCCTTGTCGGCGAGCGCCGGAGGGCCGCCCAGGCGCACCCACTCGGCCACCGAAGGAACGCCGTTGGCGTCGACCGCGAAGAGCATGTACCAGCCGGGCGGCGCCAGGTTCGGGTTGCTGGTGACATTGAGGTCGACGGTGATCCCGTCGTTTCCGTCCACCGACAGCGGCAGATCCACGAACCGCTGGTTGGGGTCGGAGGAGTGGGTGACCGCGGCCGGCCGGATCAGTTCGGCCTTGGCGATCGGCCGGTCGACCGTGATCCGCCGCGTGTCCCCGTACAGCCACTGGTCGTCGCTCAGTGAGGTGATCCGCGGGCGCGGCCCCTTGAGGAGATACGGCGGGGTGTAGAGCGACACCCGATGGTTCCAGGAGCCGTTGCCCGGGTTGTCGCCGGTCGTCATCACCCGGCCGTCCGGCAGCAGGAACGCCGACGAGTGGTAGCCGCGCGCCTCCGGGTCCGCCGCCACCGGATCGAAGGTGTCCGTCACCGGGTCGAACAGCGAGGACTCGTGGACGGGGTTGGCGCGGTTGTGCAGCGCGCCGCCCGTCTCCAGGACCTTGCCGTCGGGCAGCAGCACGGCGGAGCCGTACATCTTGCCCTGCGCGCCGGTCGCCGGCCGGGGTCCGTCGCCGAGGTCGACGGTGCCCTGCGGCAGCAACGGGCCCGGTGTGTACCGGGGGTTGGGCTGCTTGAGATCGATGAGATCCGTCAGCCTGTTCGCCTCCGGGTTGGAGTCGATATTGCCGCCGCCGATCGTCAGCACCCGCTGGTCCTGCGCGGGCGGCAGCAGCACGCTCGCCGACTGGTCGCGCTCGTCCTTGTTCTGGAGCCCCGCGATCTCGGTCACCGTGTTGGCGTCGTAGTCGTAGACCGACGAGCCGGTGCCGGGTGTGCCGTTGCCGAAGACATGGCTGCCGGAGTAGAAGAGCCGCCCGTCCTGCATCAGGATCATCGACGGGTACAGGCCCCAGTACGACCAGGTCTGGTTGACCTGCCACGTCGGCAGCCACTTGTCCTGGGCCGCCGACCAGCGCTCGGCGGTCACCGAACCGCTGGAGTCCTCGCGCAGCCCGCCGAAGGACAGCACATCGCCGTTGCCCATGATCGTGGCGGACGGATACCAGTGTCCGTCGTTCATGTCGTTGGTCCTGGTGTACGTCTCGGTGGTGGGGTCGAAGACATACGAGTCCTTGAACCCCTGGTAGCCGACCGTGCCGTCCGCCGACGGATAGCCCTTGTTGCCGCTCATCACCAGCACCCGGCCGTCGGAGAGCTGGACATGGCCGGAGCAGAACATGTCGTCGGGGGTGGGGACGGTACGGTACGAGCCGTCCGCCGGGTCGTACACGGCGGAGGTGAACGTACCGGCCGCGAACATCTCCGGGTCGTTGCCGGAGCCGGCGATCAGCAGCACCTTGCCGTTGTGCAGCACCACCGAGTGCATCGAACGCACCGGGTTCTCCGTCGGCAGCACCTCCCAGCGGCCGTTGGCGCACTCCTCGGCGGTACCGGTGCACTCCGGTTCGACGGGCGGCGGGGCGACCTCCTCCATCACATAGTCGTCGGTGGTGACACTGCCCGTGCCGTACACCGACACGCCCCAGGTGATCCGGTCGGTGCCGGGCGGAATCACGGGGGTACGGACCTCGGCCCGCTGGTAACCGGCGCTCAGGTCCAGGGTTTTGAGATCGGTCCAGTACTGCCAGCCGGCCGTGGTGTCATGGCGGAAGAGGGTGATCGCGGCGTCGGGGGTCGTCGACCTGTACCAGAGGGACAGGTCGTACTGCCGCTCGGGCACCACCGCGGGCGCGCACTGGGCGGACTCCGTGATCAGCGCCTTGCGGTCGCCGTCGGTCCGGCGGGTCAGCTCCACCCGCAGCGCGGCGGTGCCGGAGTGGGCGTCGGTGACGGTGTCGAAGGAGAAGTCGTTGTCGCCCCAGCCCGACCGCTCCCAGCAGTACGGCATTCCGTCCGTGCCCGGCGTCTCGAACCCGGGGTTCTTGACGAGGTTCGCCCCGGCCATCGCGGGCCGCTCGGTGGCGAACAGCAGGCCGCCGGTCAGCGCGAGGAGGGCGAGGAGGGCGGTACGGCGCGATGTGCGGAACCGGCGCGGCGAGACGCGCGGACGGACAGGGCTCATCGGCGCACGCTCCCCTCGGAACCCTCGGAACCCTCGGAACCCCCGGACCTCTGGGAACCCCCAGAGCCCTTGGACCCCCGGGAGCCCCCCGACCCCTCTGCCGCCTCGGCCGCCTCGGCCGGCGCCGCGCCACGCACCGTGAGAACCCGGGCGTCACGCCCCGCGCGCCGCCGCTTCGGCAGATAGACCAGGGCCTCCGTCCCCACGAACCGCAGCACGAATGTCGCCAGCAGCGCGCACGCGGTCGCCGTCAGCACCCCCATCCCGAACTGGCCGACGAGCAGCGCGATCAGCGGGATACGGAGGAACAGATCGGCGTTGGCGAGCAGCGCGAACCGGCCCACCCGGTCCGCCCAGTGCCGGTGCGCCCGCCGGTCGCGGAAGAGCAGTGTCTCGATCAGGAGGAAGTTCCACACCACGCCGAACTGGTTGGCCAGCACCTCGGCCGGCAGATAGTGGACCCCGGCCGCCATCAGTCCGTGCAGCGCGAGCAGGTTCGGTACGAAGCCGCTGAGCCCGATCAGTCCGAAGGCGATCATCCGGGCGAGGGGCGCGGCCGTCCGCAGCTCCACGAGATGGCGCAGGAAGCGCAGCCCCTCCTTCGCCGTCGACTTCGACTCGCCCGCGAACCGGTCGCGGAAGACGAACGGCACCTCGGCCGGCTGCTCGGGCCGGCAGCGTACGGCCAGTTCCAGCAGGATCTTGTAGCCGAGCGGACGCAGCGCCTCCGCGGTGACGGCGGAGCGCCGGATCGCGAAGAACCCGCTCATCGGGTCGCTGATCCCGCGCAGCCTGGCCGGGAAGATCCCCTTGGTCAGCCAGGTCGCCGCGCGGGAGACGGCGACGCGGTAGCCGCCGGCCAGACCCGCGCGGCTGCCGCCGTCGATATAGCGGCTGGCGACGACGAGATCGGCGGAGGTCCGTTCCCCGGCGGCGACCAGATCGGGGACGAGCGCGGGCGGATGCTGGAGGTCGGCGTCCATGACGACGATCCAGTCGGAGCCGGCTGCCCTGAGCCCTTCGACGACCGCGCCGCCGAGACCGCCCTCGGGCGTGGCGCGGTGGATCACATTCACGGGGAACGGGCAGTCCTGCGCGGCCGACGCGATCGCCGCGGGGGTGTCGTCGGTCGAGTCGTCGACGAAGAGCACTTCGCAGGGCAGCCTGGCCGGTACGGCGTCGGTGAGCTGTCGCAGCAACTCCCCGATGTTTCCGGACTCGTTGAAGGTCGGGATGATGACGGTGACGGCGCCGGGCTCGGCGACGGCGGTCGCTTCCAGCTCCGGTTCACCGCGCTCCCCGGCACCGATGGGGGGAAGAATGCTCATCGCTCGTCGCCTCCCGCGATCCGGTCGCCATCTGTGATCCGGCGGATCTCGATCCGGTCCTCGCCGTCCCCGAAGACGGCGACGGCGGTCGAGTGCTCCAGCGCGTCGCGCACCTTGGGCAGATCACGCGCGTCGCGCCGTACGGTCGGGGACGCGACCACATAGTCCAGATCGCGCCAGCCGTCCGGCATGGTCTTCGTGACGGCCGGGTCGAGGTCGGCCTTGTAGAACCAGATCGCGCCGAGCCCCGGTGCGTACCCGGCGTGCACCAGATCGAGCCAGAGCGCGTCATCGACCAGTACCCGGGCCCGGGAGGGGTCGGGCACCTCCGTCGCCATCCAGGCGGCCGCCTGCCGGTAGGGGGCGTTGGCGTCGACGGTCAGCGCGGTGCGATCGCCCTCGTACCACCGGGGCACGACGACCACGAGCGCGGCCATGGCGAGCGCCGCCAGCGCCGTCCGGCGGACGGTGGTGAGCACCCGGCCCTCCCGCGGACCGCGCCGTCTGCGCAGGATCGCGTGGCTGACGGACGCGGCGCCGCCCGCCAGCACCAGGGCCAGGAACGGCAGCCCCTGGATCACATACATCGCGGGCAGATAGCCGGACGGGCGCAGCGCGACCAGGGTGAGGATCACCACGGCCAGCGCGGGCCCCGCCAGCGCCCGCGCGGTCACCGACCAGCGCAGGGTGACCATCAGCAGGACGGCGCCCGCGATCCCGCCGAGCGGCAGCACCCGGTCGTAGTACAGCCAGGACTGGAGCACCCCGTAGGAACCGCTGCCCGGGTCGAGCACAAAGCCGGATCCGGGCCTGCTCATCTGGTACGTGATGCCGTCCCAGAGCGAGACATGCCCGGCGCCGGGCAGCAGTTCCCCCTTGAGCAGGGCCATCAGCGGATAGCAGAGCCCGACCAGCGCGCAGGCGGTGATCGCGCCGGTCACCGCGAACTTCCGGGTGTCGCGATGGCTGTGCCGCCACAGCGTCACCAGCAGCGCGGGCAGGACGACCAGCATGGTCTCCTTGGTGAGCACCCCGACGGCGGCGGCGAGTCCGGCCGCGAAGTGATGCCACAGGTGCCGGCTGGGCGAGGCCGCGAGACAGAACGCGAGCAGCGTCCACATCACGGCGAGGTTGTCGAGGAAGATCTCCCGCTGGAGCACCACGGAGAGCGGGGAGAGCCCGAACAGGGCCATCGCCAGCCCGGCGGCCCAGCGCGGCAGTCGGAGCCGCCGGGCCAGCACATAGAGGAAGACCGCGCTCGCCGCGCTGACCAGCAGCATCGCGAAGCGCATCGGGGCGACCGTCATCGTCTCGGGCGAGAGGAGCGAGGGCAGCCAGGTCAGTAAGGCGATCTGCATCCAGCCGAGCGGCGGATGGTCGTACCAGTAGGTGTAGTGGGCGAGGCCCTTGCCCTCCTGGACGGCCCAGGCCTGGGCGAGATAGGTGCCCTCGTCGTCGCTGAGCGTCGGATAGTGCTGGATGTTCCAGCCCTGGACCAGCAGGATCGCGACGAGGAGCGCCCCGCACAGGAGCAGATCGGCGCGGGAGCGGCGGAAGCGGATGACCGGGTGGACGGTGAGCGGCGTCGGGCCGCCGCCGTGGCGGGCATGACTCGGCCGCGCGGGGACGGTGGTCTGCTGATCCGCCGTCACCGCGGGAAGGGTGGAGGTCACGCGTGGACGTCCTCTCGGATGAGATGCGCGCCGACATGACTGGTCAGCTCCCAGTCGCCGTGCCCCCGCTGCTCGCGCCAGACGGCGCGGATCGCCGCGCCCGCGAGGAGCAGTTGGTAGAAGGGGCCGCCGACGATGAGCTTCAGATAGTGCGTGAGCCGGACCCGCAGTCCGTACTGCTTGCCGAAGTCATGGAGCCCGACGACCTCGAAGACGAAGGTCACCAGTGCGGTGACCAGCGGCAGGAAGGTCACGAACGCGACGGTCACCGGGACGTCGAGGAAGAGCGCGATCCCCACATTGAGCGGGATGACCAGACCGGTGAACGCCTGGAGGAACGGTGTCATCAGCGTGTAGCGGGCCAGCATCCGCTGCCCGCGCGTGGGCAGTTGGCGCCAGTCCTTCTTGCGGTACACCTGAAGGAAGCCCTGGTTCCAGCGGGTGCGCTGTTTGAGCAGGGACATCAGCGAGCCCGGGGTCTCCTCGCGGGTCACCATGTCGGAGTCGTACGCGACGACGACCTTCTTGCCCGCGCTGGAGAGCCGTACGCCCAGATCGCAATCCTCGGCCAGGCAGTTCTGGTCCCAGCCGCCCGCCTCGCGCAGGACGTCGGTGCGGACGAAGACGGTGTTGCCGCCGAGCGGGATGAAGCCCTTCTGGGCGTGGAGATGGAGCCTGCTGCGGAACCAGAAGAAGTACTCCAGGCAGTTGCGCAGGCTGTACCAGCTGGAGTGGAAGTTGATCAGCTGGACGCCGCCCTGGACGACATCGGCGCCGGTGGTGCGGAAGGCGTGGTCGACATGGGCCAGCAGCTCCGGATGGACCTGGTCCTCGGCGTCGAAGACCCCCACGACCTCGCCGGTGCAGTGCGGCAGCGCGGTGTTGAGCGCCTTGGGTTTGTTCTTCGCCTCATGGGTGTCGACGACGACCCTGACCCGGTGCGGATCGCGGGCGGCGGCCCGTTCGGCGACCGCCGCGGTCTCCGGGTCGTCGTGCCCGACGATGACGATGATCTCGAACCGGCGGTGGCTGGACTCCAGCAGCCGTTCGACGGTGTGCTCCAGTACGGCCTGTTCATGACGGGCCGGCAGGAGCAGCGAGAACGAGCCCCGGCGACCGCCGTCGGGCCGGTCGAATCTGGTCGCGGCCAGCGTTTCCGGCGTACGCCAGGCATGCATCTGCCACCAGAGCGTGAACGCGGCCATCCAGAACAGCGCCAGTGAAATGGCAGCGATGACTACGGACGTGAACACATGGCCCCCCTCGGCCAGGGCCGGCCGCGGCAGGCCCCCCTGGCCGTCGGCAGACCCGTACATCCCCCTGTGCGCACAGTCCCCTCGTGCACACCCGTTGTGACTCTTGTGAAGACAATAAGGGGGACCTGTGTCCGCCGGAGGGCCGATTGGGTGAATACCGCGTTTCAGGCCGATTCACCATGCGTCGGAAATCAGCCAGACGTTATTCGAAAACGCCCAACTCTCCCTTGAGGGCGCTTACTTCCGTCACCGGCGCCGCGCAGACGAACCTCCGGCAGACATACGCGGCGGCCTCCCCGCCGACCAGCGGACGGTCCGCCAGCAGCGGGAACTCATCACTTCCGGCCACGCCCGCGGCGACGACGGCGCCCGGCGCGGTGCCCAGCAGCGCCGTACGGTGCAGCGCGCCGCGCCCCTGCCCGGTCCCGTCCGGGGTCTCCACGACCGCGACCTCGCGCGGCCCGTCGAGCAGTGCCTCGGCCACCGCGAGCCCCCAGCCGATGAACCGCGGCGCCCTCGGCCCGAGGGCCTTGACCACCCCCAACGCCCCTTCGGCGGCGGTGCGGTGGGCCTCCGAGCCGGTGTGCGCGGCATACGAGAGGAGCGCCCCGGCGGCGGCCGTCCAGCCGGACGGCGTGGCGTTGTCCGTGGGGTCCTGCGGGCGCCTGATCAAACGTTCGGCGTCGTTCGCCGTGTCGTACAGCGTGCCGCCCTCGGCCACGAACCGGTCGAGGACAATGTCCAGCAAGAACCCGGCGAATTCCAGCCAAGCACCCTCTCCGGTGACTCCCGCCAGCGCCAGGAAGCCCTCGGCGACATCGCCGTAGTCCTCCAGGACCCCCGCGTTGGCTCCGGCGCGGCCGTCCTTCGACGTACGGGCCAGCCGCGCCGTATCGTCCAGATGCACCCGCACCAGCAGATCGGCGGCCTCGGTGGCACGCTCCACCAGATCCGGCCGGTCGAAGTAGGCGCCGGTCTCGGCCAGGGCGGCGATCGCCAGCCCGTTCCAGGCGGCCACGACCTTGTCGTCCCGGCCCGGCCTCGGCCGTCCGTCGCGCGCCGCGAGCAGCCGCCGCCGTACGGAATCGACCCGCGCCGCGTCCGCCACCCCGCCGTCCAGGGGCAGTTGCAGCACGGACGCGCCCTTCTCGAAGGTGCCCTCCTGCGTCACCCCGAAGTACCGCGCGGCAAACGCGGCGTCGGACTCCCCCAGCACCTCGCGCAGCTGGTCCGGCGTCCACACATAGAAGGCCCCCTCCACATGCGCGCCGCTGCCGTCGTCGCTGTCCGCGTCCAGCGCGGACGCGAACCCGCCCTCGGCCGTGCGCAGTTCACGCACCATGAAGTCGGCCGTCTCCAGCGCCACCCGCCGGGCCAGATCGGAACCGGTGGCCCGCCACAGATGCGCGTACACCCGGCACAGCAGCGCATTGTCATACAACATTTTCTCGAAGTGGGGCACCGTCCACTCACGGTCCACCGAGTACCGGGCGAACCCGCCGCCCAACTGGTCGTAGATCCCGCCCCTGGCCATCGCCTCACACGTGTCGGCCGCCATCTGGAGCGCCCCCTCCGCGCCGGTACGGGCGTAGTGACGCAGCAGGAACTCCACCACCATCGACGGCGGGAACTTGGGCGCCCCGCCGAACCCGCCCCGCGCCGCGTCGTACTCCCGCGTCAGCCCCAGCAGCGCCTGCGCCAGCTCCTCCTCGCCGGGCACCCCGTCCCCCCGGTACGCGAGCGACCGCCCGGCCAGCTCCCCCACGATCCGCGCCGCGACCTCCGCGACCTCCCCGCGCCGGTCCTTCCACGCGGCACTGACCCCCTCCAGGACCTGAGGGAAGGACGCCATGCCGTGGCGGGGCGCGGGCGGGAAGTACGTACCGAAGTAGAACGGCTCCCCGTCCGCCGTCAGAAACACCGTCATGGGCCACCCGCCCTGCCCCGTGGCCGCCTGCACGGCCTCCATGTACACGGCGTCCACATCGGGACGCTCCTCGCGGTCGACCTTGACGCTGACGAAGTGGGCGTTCATGTACCGGGCGGTCGTCGGGTCCTCGAAGCTCTCGCCCGCCATCACATGGCACCAGTGACAGCTGCTGTACCCCACACTCAGCAGCACCGGCACATCACGCCGCCGCGCCTCCTCGAACGCCGCCGGCGACCACGGCCACCAGTCGACCGGGTTGTCGGCGTGCTGGAGAAGGTAGGGGGACGTCTCATGGGCCAGTCGGTTCGCCATGCGACCCATCCTGCCCCAGCCCTCCCGTACGCCCGCCGCAGGCACGGAGTTCTCGACACGAAGCCGAAGCGTCGGTGATGAGCGGCTGATCACCGAGCGGGCGCATCTGAGATCACAGGACAGTAGGCTGAGCCCAGCGGCGCTGGAACTGCCGAGGCTCCTCGAAGGAGGTACACCATGACCGCCGAGATGGTGGCGCCCGCGTGGATGCATACGCAGATCAGCGCGGAGCAGTACGACTCCTGGTCAGAGGAGCAGTGTGCCGGCATTGAGGTCGTGGACGGGATGGTCGTTGTGAGCCCGAGCGCGTCAAAGCGGCACAACCGGCTGGCCCGAATCCTGGCCAATGCCCTGGACGCCGCCGCGGGCCCGGACTGGAACGCCGACACGGACTTCGACGTCCGCCTGCAGGACGTTCCGCTCACCAACCGCCGTCCGGACGTCGTCGTCTACCGGGCGGAGACCATCGACCTCACGCCCACCCGCCCGGAGCATGTGCTCCTGGTCGTCGAGGTCGTGTCCCCCGGCTCGGAGACCACCGACCGGATCGTGAAGGTGGACCAGTACGCCAAGGCCGGCATCCCCTTCTACTGGCGGATCGAACAGGCCGCGACCGGTGTCCCCATCATCTACACCTACGTTCTCGACCCTGCCACCAAGGCCTACCGGGACGGCGAGATGTTCACCGGCGTGATCAAGGCTGCCGCGCCCTTCTCCGTCACCGTCGATCTGGGAGCCATCTGACGGTCCGACGTACGCGCGTGCGTCCGGTCACGCGGGAAGCGTGAGCAGCATCAGCGGAGTGGTGGTGGGCTGGGGTGAGCCGCCGGCGGGTTCGATGGTGAGCCCGACGGCGGTGGCCTTGCCGAGGTCGCCCTCGATGGCCACGGCCCCGTCGTGTTCGAGCAGTCCGGCCGGGTGCATGGTGCCGTGTTCGGCGTACCAGAGCTGGTAGGTCCTGCCCGTCGCCGGGCTGGGGAGGTCGGTGCCGACGAACACCGCCTTGCCCAGCTGTCTGGACGTGATGACCGCGGTGGTGGCCCCGTTGGTGGTGCGGCCGTTGACGGTGCGGACGTCGGGGGCGGACATGACCGAGGTCAGGTCTTCGAGCTGCCGGACCGCCTGCCGCGCCTCTCGTTGCGACTCGGTGCTCCGCTGGTGCTGCCAGGCCGCGACGCCCGCCAGGGTGACGGTGACGACGATGCCGGCCGCGACGAGCAGGGGGCCGGTCCTGCGCATTGCCGAAAGGATCGATGTGACGCGATGGTCCGTCGCGGGCACGCGTGGGGGCATCTGGCGTACGGAGTCGATGCCGTGCATGACCGAATCCCTCATGCCCCGCGGCGCCGGGCTGCCCACCGCTCCGGCGAGACGGGCGGCGGTGGCGGAGAACCCGGCCGCCTCGTCCCGGCACGGTGCGCAGTGCGCGAGATGGGCCTCGACCACGTCACACTCGTCGCGTGGGAGCGCGTCGAGTGCGTAGGCGCCGGTAAGGCTGTGGAGTTCTTCGTGGCCTTTCATGCTGTCACCCCCATGCAGTCGCGCAGCCGGATGAGCCCGTCGCGCATGCGTGTCTTGACGGTCGGAAGCGGGGTGCGGAGGGTTTCCGCGACTTCCCGGTATGTCAGCCCCTGGTAATAGGCGAGAGTGACGGCCTGCCGCTGGAGTTCGGTGAGCTGCTTCATACAGCGGCGCACCTGCTGGCTCTGCAGCCGAGTCTCGGCTCGCTCGGCGACATCGTCGTAGGGCCGTTGCAGGTCGCGTACGGCGTGGTCGTGGTCGCGGTTGGCGGCCGCTTCGGCCGAGCGGACCCGGTCCACGGCGCGGCGGTGAGCGATCACGGTGGCCCAGGCGTGGACGCTGCCCTTCTCCGGGTCGTAGCGCGGAGCGCGCCGCCACAGGTCGATCATGACTTCCTGGGCGACTTCCTCGGACTGGGCGCGGTCGCGCACGACCTTGAGGACGATCCCGAACACGGTGTCGACGACGGCGTCGTAGAGAACCGTGAAGGCTTCCTTGTCGCCGCACGCGACGCGCCTCATGATCTCCTCCAGCCGGAGTTCGGCCGGGTGTGGCGGGCCGGAAGAAGCGGGTTCACTCAACGGGTTCCCTCTCATCGCTGATGGGCCACCTCACACGGGCAGCCCTCATGATCGGCAGGACGCTTCCATCGCATGTCAGTCCTTCGATGACCAATGACGAAAAATGGGGGAGTTCGCGCACAGTGCGCTCTGCCACGCTGTGCCTCCTCATTACTTCGCCACGGTCGGGCAAGCGGATGGGTCACTCATCGCCCGGAGGATCGACCGTGTCCGGCGGTCAACTGTGACATCAACGGCGCCGGGTCCAAGCCGGTGGATGCGTCGCCGCGAAGGATGGGTGTGACCATCAACCGAGCAACTCTCATCCGTGGGACGCTGGCGGGCA
Organism: Streptomyces sp. NPDC094034; assembly: GCF_040303865.1. Classification (NCBI taxonomy): domain Bacteria; kingdom Bacillati; phylum Actinomycetota; class Actinomycetes; order Kitasatosporales; family Streptomycetaceae; genus Streptomyces; species Streptomyces sp. NPDC094034. Next base: position 49,197 of record NZ_JBEOUD010000052.1, read on the forward strand.
CCGGCGGCCTGCTGGCCGCGATCTCCTCGCTGGCGGTGGCGGAACTGGTGGCGGCGCTCGTGCGACCGGAGTCCAGTCCCGTGCTCGCGGTCGGCGGCGCGTCCATCGACCTCACCCCGGCACCGGTGAAGGACTGGGCGATCCGCAACTTCGGCACCCACGACAAACTCGTGCTGCAGACGGGCATCCTCACCGTTCTGGCGCTGTTCGCCGTGGCCCTCGGCCTGCTTGCCCTGCGCCGGCGGCGGGCCGGTGCCCTCGGAGTCCTGGCCTTCGGCGTGATCGGAGCGGCCGCCGCACTCGGGCGCCCGGATTCCGCGTCGTGGACCGACGCCCTGCCGTCGATCATCGGGTCACTCGCCGGTGCCGCCGTGCTGTACGTCCTGGCCCGCGGCCTCACCGGCCCCCGCGACGCGGTGACGCCGGACGAACCGGATGGCTGGGACCGCCGCGGCTTCCTGCTCGCCGCATCCGCGGCGGCCGTCGCCTCCGCGGGGGCAGCAGTCCTCGGCCGCGGCCTGGTCGCCTCCCGAAGCGGTGACGCCGTCGCGTCACGAGCGGCCGTCACCCTGCCGACCCCCGGGTCGCCGGCCCCCGCCATCGATTCCCGCGCCGCACCGCGCGTTCCCGGAATGCCGCCGTTCACCACCCCGAACAAGGATTTCTACCGCGTCGACACCGCCCTCGTCGTCCCCAGGGTCGACGCCACCGCCTGGCGCCTGAGGATCCATGGAAGGGGCGTGACCAGCCCCCTCAGCCTCACGTTCCAGGATCTGCTGGACAGCGAACTGATCGAGCGCGACATCACCCTGACCTGCGTGTCCAACGAGGTGGGCGGCCGCTACGTCGGCACCGCGCGCTGGATCGGCGTACGCCTGGCGGAGCTGCTCCGGCAGGCAGGAGTCCGGCCGCCGTCACGCGGGGGCCAGGCCGATCAACTGGTGGCCCGGTCCGTCGACGGGATGACGCTCGGCGCCCCTGTCGAGGACGTGATGGACGGCCGGGATGCCATGCTCGCCATCGGGATGAACGGCGACCCGCTGCCCTTCGAGCACGGCTTCCCGGTCCGTATGGTCGTGCCGGGGCTCTACGGCTATGTCTCCGCCTGCAAGTGGATCGAGGATGTCGAGCTCACCACCTTCGACGCCTACGACCCCTACTGGGTCAAACGGAAGTGGGCCCGCGAAGCCCCCATCAAGACGCAGTCCCGCATCGACACCCCCAAACCCTTCGCGCGCCCCAAGGTCGGCACTGTCATGATCGCCGGGGTCGCCTGGGCACAGCACCGGGGCATCGACCTGGTCGAAGTACGGGTCGACGACGGCCCCTGGCAACGCGCCCATCTCGCGGCCGAACACACCACCGACACCTGGCGCCTGTGGTCCCTCCCCTGGAGAGCCACCCCCGGCACCCACACTCTGACCGTTCGCGCCACCGACCGCACCGGCGAGATCCAGACGGAGCGGCGCGCCCGCACCATCCCCGACGGCGCCAGCGGTTGGCACAGCGTCGTCGTGACAGTGACCTGACGGGCGAACGCCCCGAACCCCCGTTCAAGAGTTACACCAGCGGGTGACATCTCGTCGCCTACGCGATCCACCAATCCACTTGGCGCCGCGCTCCGAATCACCAGTGTGACGATCAAACGGAGAGTCCTCGCCCACCGCCGGCACGAGGGGCACCGCCGACCATGGATCGCCATCGCGCCCTGATCGTCCATGAACCCTTACGGGAGCGTCACCGGGTGACCCGCACTTCTCGCCCAAGCCGCTCCGCACACTCAATCCGCTACACACCGCGACCCTTTGATCACTCAGGAGAACTCTGATGGCTTCCTTCCGCTTCCGTCGTGCCGCCGTCGCTGTCGCCGCGGCCGCTGTCCTGCCACTCGCGCTGACCGCCTGCGGGGAGAACGACTCTTCGACATCAGCCGCGGACAAGGGGACGACGGCGCCGGCCGAAGAGAAGTCGACCTCGCCCGCGGACGATGCCGCTCCTGGCGGCGATGGTCCGTTCGGGCCCGCCTGCGCCTCGGTCCCCACGGAAGGCGCCGGCTCCTTCGACGGCATGGCCAAGGACCCGGTGGCCACCGCCGCCTCCAACAACCCCGCCCTGTCCACCCTGGTGGCCGCGGTGAAGAAGGCCGGCCTCGTCGACACCCTCAACAACGCTCAGAACATCACCGTGTTCGCGCCCACCAACGACGCCTTCGCCAAGCTCCCGAAGGCCGACTTGGACAAGGTTCTCGCGGACAAGGAAATGCTGACCAACATCCTCACCTACCACGTGGTCGGGCAGAAGCTCACCCCGCAGCAGCTTGAGAACGGCAGTTACGAGACCCTCCAGAAGTCCACCCTCACCACCAAGGGCTCCGGCGAGGACTACACCGTCAACGACAGCTCAGAGGTCGTCTGCGGCAACGTCTCGACCGGCAACGCCACGGTCTACATCGTCGACACTGTGCTCATGCCGAAGTCCTGATCGGCGAACGGGACTTGGACGAACACCCACCACCCACCGCTCACCCGGCACACCAGCGACCGTGCCAGGTGAGCGGCGACAGCGCCGACCGGCCAGAAGTCCGGTCGGCGCTGTCGCGCGTCCCCGAGGGACACGGGTGCGCCCACCGTGGACCGGCGGGCTCCCTCGCCATCGCGTGCCGCAGGCAGGACAATGTCGTTTCTCAACCCATGCTCTCGGAGGGGGACGCAGATGCGGGAAAGCCACCGGGCCGAAGCCGAGAGGCTGTTGGTACGTGCCGTGGAGGAAGAGGTACGGCGCTCCGGCGGGCGGACCGAGGGGAACACCCTGCTGGCGCGCGGGCGCGGCGCCCTGGACGCCATCGCGGCGGGCGCGGACGAGGAGTACGCCGCGTATGTGCGCGCGCTGGACACGGAGCGGGCCGAGCGGCCCGCGCTCTCGGAACGCTTCAGCAAGCAATCCCTCGGAACGCCCGTACTGGTCACGTCCGTCGCCGCGGTCGCCGCCATCGGCGCGGACGTCGCGCTGGGCACCGCCACAGGCGTCGCGTTCGGCGCCGGCGCCGTCGTCGCGGTCGCGGGGGCCGCGACCACCGTCGCCAAGGTGACCGCCTCGCACTGGCCGGCCGCGCACCGCAGAGCCGGCGCGGCCGGTCAGCCGGGCGGCACCGAACAGTTGCGGCTCCAGTGGCTGACGGCGCTGGAGGTACGGGGCATCCGCCCGTTCCTCGACCAGCAGCGGGTGCTGACCTCCGCGTCCCGGCGCACCACCAAGAAGCCCACCGTCGTCCCGCAGCTGCGCGGCGGGGACCGCAGCGCCGCCGCCCGCAGACGCAGTGTGCTGGAGCAGTCCTTCGGCCATCTGCCCAAGCCGGCCGGGCCGTTCGCCGGCCGGCGCGCGGCGATGGCACAGATCGCGCAGTGGGTGCACGCGGCCCGGGTGTCGACGGAGACGAAGCCGACGGTCGTGGTGCTCCACGGCGCCCCCGGCTCCGGCCGCACCGAACTGGCCGTACGGGCCGCGCACCAGCTCAAGGACCAGTTCAGAGGCGCGTGCGTGGTCGACCTGCGCGGCGGCGGCTCCTTCGAGGCGCCCCTGTCGACCCGGGACGCGCTGCTGCATCTGCTCAACCGGCTCGGCGCACCGCGCGAACAGCTGCTGTTCCGCGAGGGGTCCTCCCCGGAGCAGCAGGTACGGCGGCTGGGCGAGCTGTATCACCAGCATCTGACGGGCCTGCCGGTGACGGTCGTCCTGGACGACGCCTCCGACCCCGAACAGGTACGGACCCTGGTGCCAGAACGGTCCGACAGCCTGGTGCTGGTGACGGCGCGCGAGCGGCTCGATCTGCCGGACGACGTACCGGCCTGGGTGCACCAGCTGTCCGTGGAGCCGCTGGACACGGCGGGCGCGGAAGAGCTGCTGCGGGCCATGGCCGAACCGTCCGCCGCGTCGGCGGAAGGACCGTACGACGCGCAATCCACCGACCGCGTCGGCGAGTTGTGCGGCGGCCTGCCGCTCGCCCTGCGGATCGCCGGTTCCTCTCTCACGGAGCGTTCCGCCCAGCGGCTGGCCACGGACCTCGACGCGTACGGCCCGGTCGAACCGGTCGACCGGGCCCTGTGGGTGCGCTACACCGACATGAGCGACCAGGCCCGCAGGCTGCTGCGCCGCCTCGCGCTGGCGGGCCGCGCCTCCCTGGGCGCGGCAGCGGCGGCGGCGCTGCTGGCGACGGACGAGCAGGAGGCGGGCCAGCTGCTGGCCGAGCTGTCCCGGGCGGGTCTGATCGACCACGTACGCGCCAGCCGCTACCGGCTGCACGACGTGGTCAGGATCTTCGCGCACTCGCGGCTGCGGGACGAGGAGGGCGCCGAGGACCGTACGGCCGCCCAGGAACGGCTGATCCGGAACTACGGCGAGCTGGCCGACTCCGTGATCCGGCTGGTCGACGGCAAGACCTCCACCCGCGCGGATCTCTTCAAGACCGCGGCGGGCGCGCACGGCTTCTCCTCGCTGGAGTCCGCGCTGCGCTGGCTGGACGACGAGTCCAGCTTCATCACGGCCGCCCTGCGGCACGCCGAGGGAGTCGACCAGCAGGCCGTACTCAACCTGCTGGGCGCGCTGTGCGACTACTGCCTGCTGCGCGGCGACCTCTACCGGCTGGGCGAGATCAACGAGCTGACCCAGGCGGTGGGCCAGGGGCTGCTGCTCCGCTCGGTCCAGTGGCGTACGGGCATCGCGGCCCGGCAGCTCGGCGAGCTGGACAAGGCGCGCACCACCCTGACCACGGTCGTCGGTCTCTACCGTGAGGCGGACCATGACGCGGGCGCGGCCCGCGCGCTGTGCTCGCTCGGCATCACCCTGCACCACCAGGGCAATCTGACCGAGGCCGCGGCGAAGCTGCGCGAAGCGCTCGCCCTCCAGTCCGCGGAGCCGCTGGCCGGTGACCGCGGCTGGACCCTGCACGCGCTGGCGGCCGTCGAGCGCGACCGCGGCTCGCTGGCCGAGGCGCTCACCCTCCTGTCCCGCGCGCTCGTACTGCACCGCGAGAACGAGTCCCTGCACGGCGAGGCGTGGACGCACTTCCAGCTGGGCCAGTTGTATCTGCGCCTCGGCGAGGTCGCGCGGGCGGAGGCGGAGCTGCGCGCGGCACTCGATCTGTACGGCAGGACCCGCGACGGCCGCGGCGAGGCCTGGGCGATGACCCAGCTCGCCCGTACCCACCTGGTGGACGGTGACCCGGACCCCGCGGTCGGTGAACTGCGCGACGCCCTCGCCCGCCACCGCGACAACGAGGACGCGCGCGGCGAGGCGTGGACGCTCTACTACCTGGGCCACGCGCTGGAGGCGACGGGCGACCGCGATCAGGCGGTACGGGAACTGGAGCGGGCGCGCACGATGTTCTCCCGGATGCGGGACGTGTACGGGCTGGCCTGCGCCCGGCACCACTCGGGCCGGGTCACCCGCGACCAGCGCGCCGCCCAGACCGGCAACCTCCGCAACTCCGGCTTCGCCCGCCAGCTGCTGACCGACGCCCGCGCGGACTTCCGCCGCATCGGCGTCGCCCACGGCGAGGCCTGGACCTGTCTGGAGCTGGCCATCATCGACGCCGGTAACAACCGCCCCGGTCAGGCGCTCCAGCTGTGCGACGAGGCGACGGCGCTCTTCGCCTCGTACGACGACCAACGCGGCGCCGACTGGTCCCGCTTCCTGCGCTGCACGCTGCTGCCGTACGCCTCGGCGGGCGGTATCGAGGTGGGCTCGGTCGTCGCGGAACAGGAGCTGTCGGAGCTCTCCGCCGCCGGCCACGCGTCCCGCGACAGCAAACTCACGGAATCCGTGGCGACGCTCGGGGTCATGCTGAGCCGGGGCCTACGGCTGGAGGACGGCTGGGGGGCCTGGCAGCTGGGCATGGTGCCGAACCGTCACGCACGTGAGGTGATGGGCGTACCCGTGACCGCGGTCACCTAGGGCCTTTCGTTCGGATCTTGCCGGGCTCGCGTGCCCTGGCACCGCGCCTCGCCGCGTTGTCGTCAGTCACCAGGGCTCCGCCATGGCTCC
>NZ_JBEOUD010000053.1:0-54720 GCF_040303865.1 Streptomyces sp. NPDC094034
CCGGGCGTCACCTCGGCGATCATCGGACCGCGCACCATGGAGCAGTTGGAGGCGTTTCTGCCGGCCGCCGATATCGCGCTGTCAGCCGACGTTCTCGACCGCATCGACCAGATCGTGGCACCCGGCGTCACGGTCAACCCCGCTGACAACAGCTACGGCGACTTCGAACTGCGAGCCGACCAGCGCCGCCGCTGACACTGCCTTTCTCCTCCGGCAACCCCCGTACTGCCGCGGCCGTCAGCGTGGTGTCCGTCGGATCGAGGCGTCCGCCGTGAGGCACAGTTCGTACGCCTTGTCTCGCTGAAGTAGGTGACGCCTTCGCGTTACATCCCCAAGTGGTTCTTGCCAGCAATATCTCAGACAGCCACGACAAGCGTTGTGTACTTGACTCTCGTGGAGCTGCCCCTCTCTGCCAGCCTTTGTTGAGACGCCCCGCGGCGAGGTCCTACCGCGAAGTGCCGGGCCATCTGCGCGACAGCGCGGTCAGCGATCGCCAACCGCGCCGATCCGACCAGTGTCAGCGACAACGACACGGCGAAAGCTGCGAGTTGTATGAGTAAAACACCAACTCACCCAGTTCTCGCCGACTGTGATTTCCCAGCCTCCCGAGACCTGCAAGAACGGCACTCGTGGTCAGCCCTTGCGAGCCTTGGTCTCCTCGGTCAGCTGCGGCAGGACGGCAAACAGGTCACCGACTATGCCGTAGTCGACCAGGTCGAAGATCGGTGCCTCGGGGTCCTTGTTGACCGCCACGATCGTCTTGGAGGTCTGCATACCAGCCCGATGCTGGATCGCCCCGGAGATGCCTGCCGCGAGGTACAGCTGGGGCGAGACCGACTTGCCGGTTTGGCCGACCTGGTGAGAGTGCGGATACCAGCCGGCATCCACCGCCGCCCTGGAAGCACCGACCGCCGCCCCCAACTCATCGGCCAAGGTCTCGACGAGGGCGAAGTTCTCAGCTCCATCCACGCCACGTCCGCCAGAGACCACGATTGCGGCCTCGGTCAGCTCCGGCCGCCCACTTGACTCTCGCGGTGCGCTGGCGATGATCCTGGTGCCCTTCGTCAGCTCGGAGAAGGACACTTCCAACGTCTCGACCGCGCCGGCGGCCGGGGCCGGCCCGACCGGTGCCGAATTGGGCTTGACGGTGATCACCGGGGTGCCCTTGGTGACCCGGGAGCGGGTGGTGAAGGAGGTTGCAAATGCGGACTGCGTGGCGATGGGGCCAGCCTCGCCTGCCTGGAGGTCCACGGCGTCAGTGATGATGCCGGAGCCGAGGCGGAGAGCAAGACGGGCAGCGACCTCCTTGCCCTCCATCGAGGAGGACACCAAAACGGCCACGGGAGAGACAGCGTCGCAGGCGGCCTGCAGGGCATCCACCTTCGGCACCACCAGGTACTCGCCGAACTCGCTGGCATCGGCGACCAGAACCCTGACCGCGCCGTGCTCGGCCAGGGTCGGAGCGACGACCTCCGCACCCGGACCAACGACGACGGCGACCGGCTCGCCGAGTCGGCGGGCCAGGGTCAGCAGTTCAAGGGTCGGCTTGCGGACGGCGCCGCCCACGTGCTCGACGTAGACGATAACTTCAGCCATGGGGATGTATCTCCTGTCAATGCGAGGCCGGGAAGCAGCGGTTGAGGCAGTAAGTCCTCAGATGAACCTGTGGCTTGCAAGGAACGCCGCCAGATGCCGGCCCCCCTCGCCCTCGTCCTTGACGATCGTGCCGGCGGTGCGGGCCGGGCGTTCGGCCACGGATTCCACGGCCGTCCACGCACCTGCCAGGCCGACGTCGGCCGGGTCAAGGCCCAGGTCGGACAGGTCGAGCGAATCCAGCGGCTTCTTCTTGGCCGCCATGATGCCCTTGAACGACGGGTAGCGGGGCTCCCCGGACTGGTCGGTGACCGATACCACTGCAGGCAGGGTCGCCTCCAACTGCTCGGTGGCCACGTCCCCGTCCCTTTGGCCGGTCACCACGCCATCCGCGACGGACACCTCGGACAGCAGGGTGACCTGCGGTACGCGCAACTGCTCGGCCAGGAGCGCCGGAAGGACGCCCATGGTGCCGTCGGTAGACGCCATGCCGCAGACGACCACGTCGTACCCGAGGTGCTCAATCACTTTGGCCAGTACCAGCGAGGTGCCCATCACGTCGGTGCCATGCATTGCGTCGTCCCGGACGTGGACGGCCTTGTCCGCGCCCATGGACAGCGCCTTGCGCAGGGCATCCCCTGCCTCCTCAGGACCGAGGGTCAGCACGGTGACCTCCGCGTCGTCGCCCGCCTCGGCGATGCGGAGAGCTTGCTCGACGGCGTATTCGTCCAGCTCCGAGAGCAGGCTGTCGACACCTTCCCGGTCGACGGTCAGGTCAGCGGCAAAGTGACGGTCGCCAGTGGCGTCAGGCACATACTTCACACAGACAACGATCTTCACCACGAAGGTGCCTCCTGTCTACTACGGCAACCCTCTTTCAGGCCGCCCCGAATCGGTCACGTGTCGTACAAGCGGCTGCAGCAAAGGCCTTCCGCACAGCAGGGACATCGCCGGCCACCGACTGGCCCTCCGGACTCCCGCTAGGGCAGAAAAGTGGAGACACGTCCAACGGTTGAGCCACGTTGATCACGGCGGACTTCGAGCCGCGGACCCGTGATGCGGTGGTGCAGGCATCCACCCCCGTCACCTTCGTTGCCGCAAGGCTGGGGGTCGCCGTGGTGCCGCGGCCGATGTCAGGGCGGGGCAGTCTCCGGTATGCCCTGCCTGCCGAAGGCCGCGCGAGAAGTACGCGTCGTCCCGCTCGCGCCGGTGCGGGGAAGTGAGCCGCGGATGGGCGCCACGCCGACCTCGACTCGTCCTCAGCGCAGACGGCCTATCCTTCCTTGAGATGGGCACCGGGTTCGGCGGCACGATGGTTGGCACGCCGGTCAACGGTGCATAATGCTGACCGCGCGGGTGGCAAGGTAGCACTCCATGGCCTCGGGGCCTCCCTCGGACCCGTAACCCGAGTCTTTGACACCGCCGAAGGGGAGTTCGCCGGACGGCGAGGACGGCATGTTGATCCAGAGCATGCCCACCTCGACCTTCCGGGTCAGCCGGTCTGCGGTAGACAGCGACCGTGTGAAGGCGTATCCCGCAAGTCCATAGGACAGACGGTTCGCTTCGGTGATGGCCTCGTCCAGACACGTGAAACCGCGAATGGCTGCCATGGGGCCAAAGGGCTCCTCATTGAACACCCTGGCGTCAGCGGATACGTCGCCGAGTACGGTGGGGGCCCAGAAGTTGCCCGCCTTGTCCAGGCCTCGGCCGCCTGACAGGACCTCGGCGCCTCGCTGAACCGCGTCTTCCTGCAACGCTTCCATCGCGGTGACCCGCCTCGTGTTTGCGAGCGGTCCCATCTCAGTGTCATGTGCCAGCCCATCGCCGACTTTGAGTCCGTCGGCGAATTCCGCCAGCGCACGCGAGAAGTCGTGCCGCACGCTCTCATGCACGAGGAACCGCGTCGGTGAGATGCAGACCTGGCCTGCGTTGCGGAACTTCGCCGGGCCCATCGTCTTGACGGCCAGTTCGAGATCCGCGTCTTCGCAGACGATGACCGGCGCATGGCCGCCGAGCTCCATCGAGACGCGCTTCATGTGTTTGCCTGCCAGAGCGGCCAACTGCTTCCCGACGTGTGTAGAACCGGTGAACGTGATCTTCCGGATCACCGGGTGCGGGATCAGATAGCTTGAGATCTCGGCAGGATCCCCGTACACGAGAGCCAGCACGCCGGCTGGCAACCCCGCGTCCTGAAACGCGCGCACGAGCGCCGCAGGGCTGGCAGGGGTCTCCTCCGGCGCCTTCACGATCATCGAACAACCCGAGGCCAACCCGGCCGCCACCTTGCGCACGACTTGGTTGATCGGAAAGTTCCACGGCGCGAAGGCCGCCACCGGTCCCACCGGGTCCTTGATGACCATCTGCTTGACAGCAAGGTTGGACCGGTGGGGCACGAGGCGGCCGTAAACGCGGAAACCTTCCTCCGCGAACCAGTCGATGATGTCCGCCGCTGCCAAAGTCTCGCCCCTGGCTTCCGCGAGCGGTTTGCCCTGCTCCAGTGTCAGCAGTCTCGCGATCTCATCGGCTCGAGTTCGGACCAGATCGGCTGCCTTCCGCATGATCTTACTGCGTTCGGCAGGCGTGTGATTCCGCCACACGTCGAAGCCACGTTGCAGCGAGTCGAGTGCGGAGTCGAGATCCTCCCGGGTCGCGTGGGCGACAGTGCCGATCACCTGTCCCGTGGCCGGATTGCGAACGGGGATCGATCGCTCGTCGGCAGCATCGAGCCACTGGTCGTTGACGAAGAGCTGAGTGTCCGGATATGTCATCGGGAAGTCTCACAGTGAATGATGTTGAAGGCGACCAGGAAACGCGAAACCATGTTGTAGGCGGCCACAGTGGCTGCTACTTCGACGGCGCCACGCGCGTCGAAGCGGGTACGCAGAGACTCCATCAGAATGTCCGGAACCTCGATGTCGCGCGTCATACGGTCGGTCACGTCCAGGACCAGACGCTCGTCGTCCGAGAACAGCGCAAGGCTGTCCTGCCAGTTCTCGACAACCCGGATCTTCTCCTCGCTCACGCCGGCTTCGCGGGCGTGCGGCGCGTGGGCCGCGAACTCGAACGAAGCCCGGTTCAGCACGGCGACGCGCAGAATGATCAGCTCACGCAGCTCAGCGGGGATGCCGGTGCGATTGCGGACCGCTGTGAGCATCTGCTCCCAGCCCGAGGCGATCGGAGGGCTGTTGAGCAGGATCTGGTAAAGAACGGCGATCTCGCCTCCCCGCTCGGAGCGGATGGCGGCCTCGAGATCGGCAAGTTCGGGCTTCGTGCCGGGCACAACGGGCGGGATGCGGAAGTCATGGCTCATGAAGGCACCTCAAAGTTCTTCGCGTGAGAGGACCAGGCGCCCGTGGACTTTGCCCGATCGCAGTCGTTCCAGGGCGTCGTTCGCCTCCGCGAACGGGACCTGTTCCACGGGCAGCGGTTGGATGCGGCCGACCTTCGCGAGCTCGATGAGGTCCTTCAACTCGCCCAGGTTCCCCACATAAGATCCGCGCACTGTGATCGAGCGTTGCACGAGGGGCGGCAGGGAGAGCGTGATGTCACCTCCGAAGAGACCGACCACGACGCACGTCCCGCCCTTGCGTAGTGCGGCGATGGCGAACTCGGCGGTGGATCTCGTTCCGACGAAGTCCACTGCGGCCGCAACTCCTCCAGCCTCGGCCAGTCGGGAAGCGGATTCTTTCTCGCTCGGGTCCAGTACAAGGAGACCCTCGTGCTGTAGCGCACGCCGCCGTTTCGTTTCGTCGATATCGGCGACCGCAATGTTCTTGAAGCCCAGGGCCTCAGCGATCTGCAGACCGCTGTAGCCCACGCCGCCCAAGCCCATGATCAGCAGCAGGTCCCTCTCCCGATCGATGTCGACCTTGCGAAGCGCGCTGTAGGCGGTCAGGCCGGAACAGGCATAGGTGGCAGCCAGTGTCGGCTCGATGCCGGTGACGTCGATCAGATACTTCGGGTGGGGAACGAGACATTGTTCGGCGTAGCCGCCGGGACGGAAGACGCCGATCGATGATGGCACAGCGCACAGGTTTTCCTCGCCGCGTTGGCACTCGTCGCATTTTCCGCAGCCTAGCCACGGGTAGACCAGGAATGTCTTGCCCAGTTGGTCGTCAGAGATCGGCGCGTCCGGGCCCTTGTCCAGCAACTGGCCGAGTACCTCGTGCCCCAGGGTGACGGGTGGGGTGATCCCCCGGTCAACCAGGTTCAGACGTTTACCTCCGCCCAGGTCGTAGTAGCCGTCCTGCAGATGCAGATCGGTGTGGCACACCCCGCATCGCGTCACTTCCACGACGATCTCCGTGCCGGTTGGGCGGAGATCAGGGCTGTCGAGTGGTACGAGAGGTTCGGTGAACTCCTGGACGCAGTAGGTACGCATCAGAGTCTGGCCTTTCAGATCACGGCTGCTAGCAGCTGCTGACGAGACGGAATCCATCGGCCCACCGTCGTACTCGGCCAACGCTTGGTGAGGGGAAATGGCCGGTGCAGCACAACGTCTCTGTGTCGCAGTAGCGTTCGAGGAAGTTGCGCCGGGTGGTGGCTGCCAGGTCGGGATCTCTGTCTCGGACGAAGGACTGTTCCGGATATCGCATCTGCAACGGAACGTGCAGAAGATCGCCCGACATGACCACTGCGTCGTGGTCCTTCCCGAAGGAGAACGCCGTGTGGCCCGCGGTGTGCCCGGGGGTGGGGAGCAGACGCGTATGGTCCCCGATGTGGAAGTCATCCCCGACGAGGTCGGCCCTTCCGGCTTCGAAGAGGGGACGAACGCTGTCGAGGTAGGCGGGGAAACCACCGTCTTGGTGGATCGCTTCCGCTGCCGTGACTTCAGCGTTCGAGAAGATGTAACGCGCGTTGGGGAACGTTGGGATCCACCGTCCGTCGACGAGGCGGGTGTTCCATCCGACATGGTCACCATGGAGGTGGGTGCAGAGGACGAAATCGATGTCCTCCACGCCTAGATCGACGTCTGCAAGTCCGCGCAAGAACTGGCCCCCTGAGCGCATATGCCATTCAGGGCGTGGGCGCTCCTTGTCGTTGCCGAGGCCGCTGTCGACCACGATGTTGTGGTGTGGCGTGCGTACAACGTAGGACTGGTAGCTGAGGATGAAAGTGTCGGATTCGTTGATGCTGTGCGGTTCCAGCCATGCGCGATTCTCGTCGAGCAAGGAAGGTGTGAGGGACGGAAGCATCTCTAGCGCCGGGAGGAAGGGGGCGACGAGTTCAACGATGCGGTGAACCGTGAGATCCTCGACCGAGAAGGTGGAGACCATCGCTCTTTACTCCCCTTCCGACAGCGGAACCGTGGTGGTCTCGATGGCGACGGCTCGGGCATGCGTGGCGTTGATGTGCTGGCGCATCCGGCGCTCGGCGAGTTCGCCGTCCTGCGCTTCGATCGCGGCCATGATCTGCGAATGGATGCGGATCACCTGCTGGCGCGTTTCAGGGGTGTTGTACTCCTCGACCGTCGTTGAGACGGAAATTCCGTACGAGATGGCCTCAAGGGCCGCGGTGAGCAGTTCGTTACTGCTGGCCTGCGCGACGGCGTTGTGCCACTTGATATTGGCTCGTGAGAAGCTTGGGAAACTCTCCACGGCCCCCACGAGCTCTTCGTGCCGTCGGTGCATATTCTCCAGGTCTGAATCCGTGCGATGTGCGGCTGCCAGGCGTGCCAGTGCCGGCTCCAGCACGTCACGGGTTTCGTGGAGCGTCCTGAGGGGAAGGCCTTTGCCGCGGACGAACTGGCTGAGGCTGTTCGCGATGTTCTCTTTGCGGGGCAACGTGACGATGTTCCCCCCGAAGCGGCCCGGACGCGTTTGGACCAGCCCCTCTGCGGACAGTAGTTTCAGCGCCTCCCTCACGGAACCTCGTGTCAGTCCCGTCTGTTCGACCAGGTCGCGCTCCGACGGCAACGTGTCGCCCTCGGAGATCTCTCCACCGAGGATGGCCTCGCGGAGCTGGTCTGCCAGCAGACTGTACGGTTTTGGAGCCGACACCCTGTTGACGACAATCGGCTTGCCCTTACGGTTTTGCAATGAAATTCCTCTGCTCCAGGGGATGTATGCCGTCACGTTCGGTCAGCCCGTGGCCGCGTCGGGCACATTAGTGGCCGACCGGTGAGCTCGTCACAGTGCGACGAGCTGCTTGCCGCGGTTCTCTCCACGCATCATGCGCAGGAAGGCGTCAGGAACGTTCTCGATCCCCTTGAGGACATCCTCCCGGAACTGCAGGCGACCCGCTGACCGCCAATTCCTCAGGCGCTGCAGTGCCTCCTCCCGGCGATGCCACCAGTCGTAAACCACGAAGCCCTGGACGACAGCGCGCGTCTGGATGAGCCTCGAGCTGGCACGCAGGCCGATGTCGTCGCCTGGAATGTTGTCGGCCACCGCGACGCGACCAACGATCGCCACGCGGGCGGCCACTGCGAGGTTCTTCATGACGGCGTCATGGATGGCGCCACCGGTTCCGTCGAAGAAGACGTTCACGCCTTCCGGGCACAGGCGTGCGAGGGCCTCGGCCAAGCTCGGAGAGGTCTTGTAGTTGAGCGTCTCGTCGAAGCCGATGCGCCTGCACCACTCAAGTTTCTCGTCCGAACCGGAGATCCCGATGACTCGGGAACCCGCCAGCTTCGCGATCTGACCTGCCAGCTGGCCGACTCCTCCGCCGGCGGCTGATACCACCACGGTGTCGCCGGGCCGCGGGCGGCCCACCTCCAGCATGGCGAAGTATGCGGTCAACCCGGGCATCCCGAGCCAGGAGAGCGCGGCCTGGGGTTCGCCGGCGTCACGGTCGACCTTGTTCACCCTTGACGCTCCCGGGAGGTCCGGCGTGAGGACTGCGTACTCCTGCCAGCCAATGTTGGGACTCTCGGCCAGATCGCCAACCTTCCAGTCGGCATGGTGGGACCCCACCACCTCGCCTAGCCCGCCCCCGTTCATGACGTCTCCCACCGCCAGGCCGGCTCCCTCGTTAAGGCGACCGCGCATGTAGGGATCCACCGAGAGCCACCGGGTCCGTACGAGGATCTGGCCTGCAGCAGGGCGTGGTGCCTTGCTCACGCGCAGCGTCCACTGTTCTGCGGTCACTCCGCCGCATGCATACCTGGCCAAGGTCCACTGCCGGTTTTCCATCTCTGCCCTCCGCCCACCTCGCCTAGTGCAGCGCGTCGACTCTAGGGACGCATCAAGTTAAATGTCAACCGAGGGCGAAGACGGAAGAAACAGCTGATCACAAAGGTGAACCATGGAACGAACGAAGCTTTGGCCTGTATGGTCAACCATTGACATCGCATCGGGGGGCCTACTAGATTCATTCACCGCCGGTGTAGACCACCCGGCGTTGTCACATTCCCGACGGCAGTGACAGGGTGACCATGTTCGATCTCACTTACGATCAGCGCGCGATCGTGGACGGAGTCTCCGCGGCCTGCAGGCGGTTCGACGACACATACTGGGCCAGTTGTGAGGAGGACGTGCGATTCCCCGCAGAGTTCCACAAGGTGATGGCGGATGACGGCTGGCTCGGTGTCACCATGCCTGAGGAGTACGGGGGTGCGGGGCTGGGCATCAAAGAGGCCGCCCTGATCATGCATACAGTTGCCTCGAACGGGGGCGGGATGGCCGCCACGTCCTCCATCCACATGAACATGTTCGGGCCGCACCCGATGGTGGTGCATGGCACCGCTGAACAGAAGGACCGCTGGATTCCGCGCCTGATCTCCGGGGAGGACCAGGTCTGCTTCGGGGTTACCGAACCCGATGCGGGACTCGACACCACCAGCATCAAGACTTTCGCGCGGAAGGTCGACGGTGGCTACCGCGTCACCGGACGCAAAATGTGGATCTCCACCGCTCAGGTGGCGAGCAAGATCCTCCTGCTGGCGCGAACCTCCCCCAAGCCGGAGAAGGGAAGCGGCAAGTCCACGGCCGGCATGTCGCTGTTCTATACCGACCTGGACCGCTCCAAGGTCGAAGTTCGACGGATCCCCAAGCACGGCCGCGCCGCCGTCGACTCCAACGCAGTGTTTATCGATGATCTCTTCGTGCCGGACCAGGATCTGATCGGTGAGGAAGGCCGGGGATTCTATTACCTCCTCGACGGTTTGAACCCCGAGCGCGTACTGATCGCCGTCGAGGCGATTGGGATCGGTCAGGATGCCCTCCGGAGGGCCACAAGCTACGCGAAGGACCGTGTGGTCTTCGGCCGCTCCATCGGGATGAACCAGGGGATACAGCACCCCTTGGCTGAATGCTGGATCAGCCTTGAGGCCGCGCTGCTGATGGCCGAGAAGAGTGCGAGCCTCTATGACGCCGGCCTGCCATGTGCTGCCGAGGCCAACAGTGCGAAGCTTCTGGGTTCACGCGCCGGCTACCAGGCTTGCCAGCAGGCGGTGCTGACGATGGGTGGCATGGGTTACGCCAAGGAGTATCAGGTCGAGCGACTGCTACGCGAGGTCCTCGTCACACGCATCGGACCGATCACCGACCAGATGATCCTCAACTTCATCGGTGAAAAGGTCCTCGCGTTGCCCAAATCCTACTGAACAGGAACGACGTATGCCTGGTTTGTACTACGACGACTTCTTCATCGGGCAGACATTCGATCATGCGGTTCGTCGGACGGTAACGGAGATGGACAATGTGATGTTCTCCGCCATGACGCACAATCCCGCGCCCTTGCACATCGACGAGGAATACTGCCGTCAGCACACCGAGTTCGGTCAACGGATCGTGAACAGTGCGTTCACCTTGGGCCTGATGGTGGGGGTGAGTGTGGACGACACGACCCTGGGGACAACTGTCGGCAATCTCGGCTGGAACGAGGTGCGGTTCCCGCGCCCGGTCTTCCACGGTGACACTCTTCATGTCCGCACGACAGTAGAAGAGTTGCGCGACAGCAAGTCACGCCCCCAAGCCGGGATCACCGTCTTCCGGCACGAGGGGTTCAACCAGGAAGACGAGCTGGTGGCAACGTGCCAGCGGGTCGCCTTGATGATGAAGCGGCCGAAGGGCTGATTGATGCGGCCACTCGAAGGAATCAAGGTCCTCGACTTCTCCAAGGTCTTGGCAGGACCGTTGTGCACGCAGTCAATGGGTGACCTGGGCGCCGATGTCATCAAGGTCGAGCCGCTGCAACTGGGCGACGAGACGCGAGGCTGGCCACCGTTTCGGGCCCAGGGCCTGGGCGCGGTGTTCCTGAGCGTCAACCGGAACAAGCGAAGTGTCGCGCTGGACTTGAAGACCGAAGAGGGACAGGCGGTGGCCCACGAGCTGGCCAGGACCGCGGACGTCGCGGTGACGAGCTTCGGTGCGGGCGTAGCAGAGCGACTCGATATCGACGCGACGACTCTTCAGTCGGTGAATGATCGGCTCATCCACTGCAGTATCTCCGGTTACGGCACCAGCGGGCCGCTGAAGGATCGTCCTGGGTACGACGTGATCCTCCAAGCCTTCAGCGGCATGATGTCCCTGACCGGCGAAGTCGGCGGTGGGCACATACGCAGTCCTATCTCACCCATAGACCAGGTGACGGGCATGCACGCCCTGACTGCGATTCTGGCAGCGCTCCTTGAGCGTGAGCGCACTGGCGTGGGAACCACCGTCAAGGTCAATCTGTTCGAGACCTCCTTGGGCCTGCTGCGCTACAACCTGCAGAGCTTCTGGGAGCGTGGTGTGCAGCCGGAGAGATGCGGTTCGACCCACGAGTCGATGTGCCCCTACCGAGCCTTCGACACGGCTGACGGCCCCTTGCTGCTCGGAGTCGCCAACGACCACTTGTGGCGGAAGTTCTGCGCCATCGCCGACCTGGAAGACGTGATGGACGATCCACGCTTCCGCACCAATGCCGACCGTGTCGCGAATCGCGCCGAGACCGACGCACTCGTCGAGCGTGCCCTCTCAGCACGTACTGTGTCGTACTGGGACGCGGAACTGGCCAAGGCCGGCATCCCGTGCGCTCCGATCAACACGCTCAAGGAAGTGCAGGATCACCCGCACACCGAGGCCAGTGGGATCATGGTGGAGTACGACGACGCGTACGGGAGACCGACAAAGTCCGTGGGACTGCCCCTGACGATCGGCGACGCACCGCGCGAGGCGGGATCGCCCCCTCCCCTCCACGGACAGCACACACACATGATCTTGGAAGAGCTGGGCTATTCCAAGGCACGCATCGAGGAACTACGGGCGGCAGGAGCCGTCGCCTGACGGCGACCATCTCGGGAAAGCAAATCAGAATCATGTATCTACGTTCGATGCTTTATGTGCCGGGCGATGACGATCGCAAGCTCGCCAAGGCTGACAGCAGTGGCGCCGATGCCGTCGTGCTCGACCTCGAGGATTCGGTCGCTGAGAGCAATCGTGGCGTCGCGCGAGGGAAGGTCCGGAAGTTCTTGGATGACCGGCCACCTGAGCGACGTGACTACCAACTGTGGGTGCGCATAAACGCCTTGGACGACTCCGCGCTTGTGGACCTCGCCGCCGTAGCGGGAGGAGCCCCTGACGGCGTGGTCCTGCCCAAGATCGATGGGCCGGACGATGTCCTGCGGTTGGCCCATCATCTGGATGCGCTTGAAGTGCGCGAAGGGGTTGCGCCCGGACACACGAAAATCTGTGCCGTGGCCACCGAGACCCCGGCTGCGGTCCTGCGATTGCATGAGTTCGCACTCGTCCGCCTGCCGCGACTGGTGGCGCTCAACTGGGGTGCAGAGGACCTGAGCGCTGCGATCGGCGCGTCCACCAACGTCGACGCGACAGGGCGCTGGACGCTCACCTACCGCTGGATCCGCTCGGCGGTCCTGCTAGCGGCCAAGGCCGCGGGAGTCCAGGCGATCGAGACGGTCCACGTGAACTACCGGGATACCGAAGGCCTCAGAGTTTCGTGCCGCGAAGCCGCGCAAGAAGGCTTCACGGGACGAGCGGCGATCCATCCCGACCAGGTGGCACCGATCAACGAGGAGTTCGCGCCTTCAGCCGAAGACGTCTCACTCGCGAGAACGATCGTGGCCGCCTTCGAGGCGAGCGGCGGTGAGGTCGGAACTGTGGGTATCGACGGACATATGCTCGATATTCCGCATTTGAAGCGGGCCCGCAACGTGTTGCAGCTGCACAAGCACAGCCAGCGGCGCACGACTGCATAGCTACGCCGTTTCTCGTTCGGATCATCTGATGTGTCATTCACTGATGCCCAGTGGGCGCGGATCGAGCCGTTGCTCCCGGACCGCTCGCCGAAGCGAGGTGGACGATGGCGTGACCACCGGCAGATGATCGACGCGATTGCCTTCAAGTTCCAGACCGGAACGCAGTGGGTGCACCTGCCGGAAAGGGACGACAACTGGCGGGGCGTCTTACAACCGGCTGCGGATGTGGGCCGTGAACGGCACCTGGGAGCAGATGCTCTCTTCCCTCATGACAGAGGCCGACGCCGACGAGGACCTGAACTGGGTCGTCTCGGTGGACTCGACCATCGTGCGGGCTCAACAGCACGCGGCCGGGGCCCGCAAAAGAGGGCCCCGGCCGGCGAACCGCCCGATCATGCCATCGGCCGGTCCTGTGGAGAATTGACCACGGAGATCCATCTCGCGTCCGACGCACACTGCCGGCCTCCGGCCTTCGTTCTCGCCGCCGAGCAGACCGGTGACGCGCCTGCTTTCCGGACGTGATGGCGCAACTTCGCGTCCCTCGCCCACGCGGACGGCCCCGGACCAGGCCGGACATCGTTCTCGCCGACAAGGCGTACCCCTCACCAGCCATTCGCGAGGACTTGCGCAGGCGCGGCGTCCGAGCAGTGATCCCCGTCCCCGGTAGCGCAGCGAGGCCACCGGCTGCGGCGCGGCAGCCAAGGAGGCAGGCCCCCAGCCTTCGACCGTGAGGCGTACAAGCAACGCAACACCGTCGAGCGATGCATGTGCGCCACGAGGCGCCTGTGCGCCGTGAGGCGCGGTGAATCGAAGGAAGTGCAAGACCTCCTCGCTGGGCTGTCGCAGCAGCCTGGTGGGAGCTGAGCGCAGTCCGACGACGCCGCGCACACCGTGTCGCCGCTGGGTGCGTTCGGCCTCAACACCGGTGTCGCCGACGCGCACAACCTCGCGTGGAAGCTGGCCGCCGTGCACAAGGGTGAGGCCGGTGCCGGGCTGCTCGACAGCTACGCGCGAGAGCGCGAGCCGGTCGCCGCAGCGACGCTGGACCAGGCGATGCGCAGGTACGCCGACTCACAGCTGCACTGGGGGCGGGGACCTGAGGCCGACGCCGCCAGGGCGGCGGCGGGGGTGTGGGCGGCGCCGGTGGTGCACCTTGGCCAGCGGTACGACTCGGCTGCCGTCGTCGACCCGCGGCCGGAACTCCCGTCCACGGTGGACCTGGCGGCAGCGCTGGACGGGTCGCCGGGTTCCCGGGTGCCCCACGCGTGGGTCGACGGGGTCTCCACGCTCGATCTGGTCGCGTCCCGGTGGACCCTGCTGGTGGGCGCCGCGGGCGACCGGTGGCTCGCCGCGGCGGCGAGCCTCGGCCTGCCGGCGCACCGGGTCTGCGCACCGTGGGTGTTCGACGACAGTGCCCTGCTCGTGCGACCGGACGCAATCGTCGCGATGCGGGTCACGGCACCGGCCCCGGACCCGGCGCGGTTCCTCGCCGACGCCCTGGACCAGGTACTGGCGAGGCCGGTCATGGTGCCCAGTCGTCTTCGACTGCTGTCGAAGACGAGCGGGACAAACGGGGTCTGATCGAGTTTTCCGGTTCTTTCTTGCACTGAATCCCGGAAGACCCCAACGTGCCTGACACCACCCTCCGTGCGGGCTTCACCTGCCCTGACCTGACCACATTCTGCCGGGTCGATGAGCTCGGCCTCTTCGTCACCGGCCAACGGCTCGGACCAGATCGGGCGGGTGCTGGCCTGCCGGGTCGTCGACCCGGACCAGTGGTGCCGGCGCTGCGGCTGCGAAGGCGGCCCGCTTGACGCTGTGGTCCGGCAGTTGGCGCACGAGCCGCCGGGCTGGCGTCCGACCATCCTTGCCGTGACGATCCGCCGCTACTGGTGCACCGGCTGTGGTCACGTGTGGCGCCAGGGCATGAGCAAGGCCGCAGAGCCGTGGGCGAAGCTGTCGCGTCGCGGGCTGCGGTGGGCGTTGGAAGCGATTATGGTCCAGCACCTCACTGTCGCCCGGGCAGCCGAGGGGCTCGGGGCCGCGTGGAACACCGCCAACGACGCCGTGCTGGCCGAGGGCAAACGGGTGCTAATCGGCGACAAGCACCTGTTCGATGGTGTGAAGGCGATTGGCGTGGATGAACACGTTTGGCGTCACGCTATGGCGACAAGTAGGTGACCGTGATCATCGACCTGACCGGTATCCGCGACGCCACCGGTCCAGCACGCTTGCTAGACATGGTTGAAGGCCGCTCCGAGCAGGCGTTCAAGACTTGGCTTGCCGACCGCGACGACGCGTGGCGCAACCAGGTGGAGGTCGTTGCGACGGACAGGTTCACCGGGTTCAAGGCCGCCACCTCCGAAGAACTCCCCGACGCCGTGGCGGTGATGGATCCCTTCCACGTCGTCCGGCTGGCCGGCGACGCACTCGACAAGTGCCGCCGCCGGGTGCGGCAGGCCATCCACGGCCACCGAGGGATGAAGAGCGACTCGCTCCACTCCGCCCGGCGGACGCTGCACACCGGCGTCGAGCTACTCACCGACAAGCAGAAGGACCGACTCACCTCGCTTTTCGCCAACGAAGCCCACATCGAGGTCGAGGCGACCAACGAGATCATCAGATGGCGGGAGCGCAAGCACAAGCGCGCCTTGAAAGGTACTGCGCCGACGCTACGGTATCTGGCCCGCCGAGGGCGGGATGGAACTGTTTGATCCGGCAAGGGTGAGCGCCAAGCGCTGCTACTACCGGGGAACACGCATCCCGACACCATGGCCGAGTACGGCATTGAAGTGAACACCGACTCAGGGGATTTGTGGCGAGCCCGGTGCGCTTAGCGGCGCACGCCGGGTTCGGGAGGCGACCCGGAAAAACGGGCTGGTCGAGAGGCCAGTACCGCGCTCCGGGTCGACCTCACTGTTGTATCCCCGGCACCGGGGCCGCCCGATCTCTCCGGGTGCGGGACAGGGCGGCCAGTCATGGGCGCCCTTCGGGTGTCGCTGCGCGATGGGGCGGCGCCACTTCCCGGCACCGGCCCACGCCCGTTACCTCCACGAACGCCTTGGCTGGCAGGAAACAGTGCTCGCAGCGTCGGCACTCCGCCAGTGGACGGCAGCCACTGGCGGATCTCATGCAGGCGTCAGGCGCGCTGGTCGCGCGGGTGGGCACCATTGACTGCCGCCCGCAGCGCCCGCTCGCTCTGTCCGTTGCGCGCGGGCACCGCCCTCTCCCTCCCGTTGGGCCCACGGCGTTGTGAGCTGCGAGAACCTCCTTCGGGCGGGACCGATCCACAAGATCACGCCAAGCAGTGGCAAGTTAAGAGTGGGTTACGGAGGCAGAACCTCTTGCCAAGAGATATTTGATCAAAGATTATCGCTCGCATGGCCGACAGTATCTCCCCTCTTCGCCAGCCGGTACGCTCGATCGAGAGTCAGGTCTACGAACTGATTCGCGAGCGGATCGTCCGCGCTGAGTACGCCCCCGGTTCGAAGCTTCTCCTCGTTCCCCTCTCCGAGGAGCTTCAGGTCAGTACCATGCCGGTGCGTTCGGCGCTGAAACGCCTCAGCAGTGAGGGACTGGTGGTCTACCGCCCGCACAAGGGCGCAACGATCGAACCCCTCGAACTCGGCGCGTTCCTGGAACTCCAGGAGATCCGTATAGCAATCGAGGGACTCGCGGCCCGGGCCTGCGCGCAGCAGGCGCCTCGATCCGTGATCGCCGAGATGCGCGCCATCCTCAAGGAGCTCCGGAACGGCGTCTTAGATCTGGAGGAACTGATCGCCCTTGAGTGGCAGGGATATCTCACTTGCTACCGGGCATCGGGCATGCCGCGGCTCGTTGACCTGATCCTCGAGCACGGCCGACTCGTCGAACGGTATTCACGCGCAGCCATCGGCGAGGTATTTGACCGCGTGACCAGTGCCGCCGAGTACAGCGCTCTGATCGACGCCTGCGACGCCCGTGACGAAGATGCCGCGCAGCGGGCCGTCGAATCCGGTCTCAGGCGTCACATCAAGGCTCTGTCCGCCCAACTCCACGACAGGGAGCGCGAATGAGTGTCGCAGTCATCACGGGAGCCGCGAGCGGCCTCGGCCGCGTCCTGGCATCCGAGTTCGTGAAGGCCGGCTATCAGGTCGCCGGTCTTGACATCCAGGACCAGGCCCCACTCCACGGCGTCACGGCTTGGAAGGTCGATCTGACGGATTCAGACGCGGTACGCACGACATTCGCCGAAGTGCGGGCAATGCTGGGTGCCCCGACGGTATGTGTGACGGCTGCCGGGATCTATCCCCGGTCGACACTCGTCGATGCCACCGTCGAGACGTACCGTGCGATCTTCGACGTGAACGTCCTCGGCACACTCCTTTCCGCCCAGGCGTTCGCCGACGTGGTCGATGAGTTGGCCCAGAACACGCTCGTCACCGTCTCTTCAGTAGACGGGATCAGCCCCTTCTCCAAGTCCGTTCTCTACAGCGCTTCAAAGGCAGCCGTCATCAACCTGACCTCCGGCATCGCCGAGGAACTCGCCGGGCGCGCCATCCGCGTCGTCGGCATCGCACCGGGTTACATCGCGACCGACCGAGTCATAGAACTCAACGGCGGCCGACACAACCTGCCGGTAGACGCCTCCGACCCCACCGAAATCGCGCAGGCGTGCATCGGCCTGACGCGAGGCGGCGGCATCTCCCTCCTCACCGGGCAGACGGTGACGCTGCGCCGCAGCGCCCTGGAAACCCCTTCCCTCTCCAACGACTGAATCAGGATCCGCCCCGGCTGTACCTGCTTGCCCAGCGCCGATGAACCAAAACCGAAGGAAACGCCATGGGACTCCTCAAAAGTAGAAGGATTCGCTGGATTCCTGCACTCGCCCTGGGTGCATGCATGACACTCGCCGCACCGCTGCTGGCTGCGTGCGGCAACGCCTCAGACAACGGCTCCGCTGGCGGACAGGTGATCTTCGCCGACTACGGCGGGGTGACCGACGAAGGCTACAAGGCGGCTTACTTCAAGGACTTCACCAAGGAGACGGGCATCAAGGTCGTGACGGCGAACGCCGACATGGCCCGGTACATCGCGATGGCCAAGGCAGGCAGGTCGCAGTGGGACACGATCGACGCCGACGGCTTCGCTGTGGTCGACCTGGCCGACCACGGCCTGGTTCAGAAGCTGCCGGCCAGTGTGCCGCGCGGTGACACCGTCACCGGCAAGTATCGGGACTACGCGGCCGGCGGCTATACCCAGAGCTTCGTACTGGCTTACCGGAAGTCGGCGTTCAAGACCGCGCCCACCTCCTGGGCCGACGTCTGGGACACCAAGAAATTCCCCGGCAAGCGCGGCTGGCCGAACTTCTACGTCGGCACCGCCGAAGCGGCCCTCCTGGCCGACGGTGCCCAGGGATCCAATCTCTACCCGCTCGACTTCGACCGTGCGTTCGCGAAGCTCGACAAGCTCAAGCCGTCACTGACGGTCTACGACTCCTACGCCGCGGTCACCCAGGGGCTTCAGGCCGGAAGCGTCGACATGGCACTGCTGCCCAACGGCCGGGCAGCAGTGCTCGCCAAGGAGGACCCAGACGTCGCCATCATGTGGGAGCAGAACATCTTCTACCCGTGGAGCGGCCTCACCATTCCCAAGGGGGCACCCGATGCGGAGGGTACAGCAAGGCTCCTGACCTACATGCAGGACCCGAAGCGCCAGGCCGCGTTCGCGGAGAAGACGTACTACGGTCCCACCGTGAGGGCGGCATACGATCTGATCGACCCGAAGATCGCCGCCGAGTTGCCCGGAACGCCGGAGCACGAGGCGCTCGCCGTGACCGTCGACACCGCGGCACTCGCGGCGCAGACCGACGAGTACATCAAGCGTTATTCGGCCTGGGTGGCGCAATGAGCCGCAACGGCTTCGGCACAGCCTCAGAGCCGGCCGTGCCCTCCACACTCACGCGCACCAGGCGCTGGGGCCTCGGCCGGGGTGCGTCGCCGTTGCTCACCGTCCCCTTCCTGTTCCTGACCGGCTGCCTGGTCATCCCGCTGTTCTTCGTGCTCAAGACGGCATTCTCAAATGGGAGTAGCGCGTCGTTCGTAGGTACTCTCCAGGACCCGCTCTTCCGTGCGGCTCTCCTGCGGACGATCATCATGGCCGCGACAGTGACCGTGATCTGCGTCGCCCTCGGCCTTGTCTTCGCACTGGCGCTGTCGATGACCCGCGGAGCACTGAAGGTTGTGCTCGGCGCCGGGCTCGCCGCGACCTTCGTCATCTCGCTGATGGTGCGCACCTACGGATGGGTCATCCTGATGCAGCCGAAGGGTCTCCTCGCTGACATCCTCAATACGCTCCACTTCCTCAACGGGCCTTTGGATCTCCTCCAGACCGCCCCTGCGATGTACATCGGCATGGTCCACGTCATGTTGCCGTACTCGGTTCTTCTCACGTACTCGGTGATCCAGGGGCTCGACCCGAACCATCTCAAGGCGGCCCGCGGCATGGGTGCGTCCGGACTGCAGACTTTTCGCCGCGTCGTCCTTCCCCAGATCCTGCCTGGCATCGTGGCAGGCGCGATCTTGGTCTTCATGATCTCGTTGAGTTTCTACGTGACGCCGGCGTTCCTGGGCGGGCCGAGGCAGCTGACGATGGGAACGCTCATCGGCCGGGAGATGAGCGAGGTCTTCGACTTCAAGTCCGCGGCAATCATGGGCACCATCCTGCTCGGTGTCGTCGGCGCCCTCTACCTCCTTGCGGAACGCCTATTCCGCATCAGCGAGATGTGGGAGAACGCATGACCGTCAGTGAACTCGATGACAATCTCAAGCGTGGCATGCGACGCCATCGGCCATGGCTGGTCGCTATGGGCGTGATCATCACGGTCTACCTGGTCGTCCCGATGCTTATCGTCATTCCGGCGTCCTTCACCTCTGGTTCCTTCCTCCAGGTTCCGCCAAACGGATTCTCATGGCGCTGGTACCAGGCGGTCTTCGAGGGTGACAACTGGACGGACGCTTTTGCGTCATCGGTGCGGGTTTCGGCGACTGCGGCGACCGCGGCGACCATCGTCGGGGCACTGGCCGTACTCGGCCTGTCCCGGGTCCGGCGCTTCGGACGTGTGCTGCGCCCCTTGTTCTTTCTCCCCATGGTTCTCCCCTACATCGTGTTCGCCCTCGGCCTCGGTCAGATGGCGATTCCACTTGGCCTGGACGGCTCCCTCTGGCCGCTGATGGCCGGCCAGGCAGTCCTGTGCCTCCCCATCGCCTTCCTCACCGTGGCAGGCGGCATGTCGAAGATCGACCCTGCATACGCGCGCGCCGCGTCCAGTATGGGGGCGAACTGGTGGCGCACCGTGTGGAAGGTCGAACTCCCTCTGCTGCGCCGAAACATCGTCACCGGATGGCTGCTCGCTTTCGCGTTCGGCTTCGACGAGGTGGTCCTCGCGCTCTTTCTGTCGCCGCCCGGTCAGGAGACCCTGCCTGCCAAGTTGTACACGGAGGCTTCCCAGAACGTGTCGCCGCTGCTCGCGTCGGTGAGCGGCCTGGTCGTCGCGCTGACCGTCCTCGTCGCCCTCGTGGTGCTGGTCGCGCGCAACGCGAGTGCAGGAAGAACCCGTACCTCACACAGCACACGGTTCGTGGCGGCCGGCGTACAGACAGAACCAGCTGCCGACTGCTCGCCGGAGCCGGCAGGGCCAAAGGAGAACGCATGAGCCTCGACGTGGAAATCAGGGACATGTTCCTGTCCATCGGCGGCACCCGGATACTCTCAGATGTGAACCTGCGCGTTCCCCAGGGCAGCTTCGTGACGTTGCTCGGCCCGAGTGGATCGGGCAAGAGCACCACCCTCAACGTCCTGGCCGGGTTCCTGACTCCTGACAAAGGGCAAGTCCTCTTCGGCGGACAGGACGTCAAGGATCTGCCTCCTGGCGCCCGCCAGCTCGGGATCGTGTTCCAGAACTATGCGATCTTCCCGCACATGACAGTGGGTGAGAATGTGCGCTTCCCGCTCGTCGCGCAGCACATCAGCACCGACCACAACAAGCGTGTGGCGGACATGCTGGAACTTGTCAAGCTCGGTGGATTCGAGAAGCGCAAGGCATCAACGCTCAGCGGCGGGCAATTGCAGCGGGTGGCGCTCGCCCGGGCGCTGGCGGCACAGCCGCAGGTCCTCCTCCTAGACGAACCCCTCTCCGCTCTTGACAAACAGCTACGCGAAGCGATGCAAAGCGAGCTGAAGGCCATCCAACGCGAGGTCGGTGTCACAACCATCAGCGTCACGCACGACCAGGCCGAAGCCCTTTCGATGTCGGACCTCGTTGTCGTCATGAACGGCGGCCGGATCGAGCAGGCCGGAACCGCGGAGGAGATGTACTGCCGGCCCGGAACCGAGTTCCTCGCCCGCTTCCTCGGCGAGGTGAACCTGCTCCCGGTCGCGGCAGACGGCCGCTGCCGCCCCCTTGACGTCCACGCGACGGACGCGACCGGCCGCCTCCTGGTGATCCGCCCCGAGGACTTCAGAGTTGAGGAGATCGACGGGCCGGGCTTCAAGGCAACCGTCACCGACGTTCAATTCCAGGGCGGAACGCTGCGGTTGGAGGTCTCGGTCCCGGAGTCTCCCGTGCCTCTAGTCGTCCGGTCCCCGTATGCCGGATACGGATCGATCCCACAGGTCGGCGAGAACGTCCGCCTGTCGCATGACTTCTCGTTCCTCCACTTCGTCAACCAGGCGACCTAGGCAAAGGACCTAGCACGCCCGGCGAACCACCCAGCCGACCCACCCATCGACTTCCGGCCGCACGCCGAAGAGAGGTCCGCCATGCCCGCAGCACTCATACCGGCCTCGGCCCGTTCCCTGCCTCTGGCTGTACGAGCACAGGGAGCACGCATCTTCACCGCCGACGGCCGCGACTACCTCGACGGCTCGTCCGGACCACTTGCCGCGAACCTGGGCCACGGCCATCCAGCCATGATCGAAGCGCTGAACCGCCAGTCGCACGACGTTGTGTTCGCGCACCGCGCCCAGTTCCGGAATGCTCCGGCCGAGCGCCTCGCGGTCGAGGTTGCCGCCCGGCTCGGCGATGGATTCGGACTGTCGTCGTTCGTCTGCGGTGGCTCCGAGGCCGTCGAACTCGCCATGAAACTGGCCCACATGACCTGGGCAGCCCAAGGACGCCCGGAGAAGCACCGCTACGTCTCTGGCCAGGTCAGCTATCACGGCAACACGCTCGGAGCAATGAACCTCAGCGGACAGCCGCGATACTCGTCAGCGTTCAGGCCCTTGGTGCACAGCGAGCAGACCATCACCGTGCCCCAGACCTACCGGCTCGACGTCCCCGACGGGCGAACCCCTGCAGAGCAGGCCGTCGCCCGGCTGCGCGCCGAATTCGCCACCTTGGACGTCGAGCACACGGCTGCCGTGGTCTTCGAGGGTGTCGGCGGCTCGTCGTCCGGTGTGACGGTTCCGCCTCCCGGTTTCTTCGAGGAGCTACGGGCCCTGTGCGACGAGCACGACGTGCTCTGGATCTGCGACGAGGTCATGTCCGGCTTCGGTCGCACGGGTAAGTGGTTTGCCTTCCAGCACTCGTCCGCTGCACCCGACATCGTGTGCTATGCAAAGGGCATCGCGGGCGGCTACGCGCCGTTGGGCGGCGTCACCGTCTCCGACAGGGTCTGGGACCTTATCAGCGACGCCCACCCCGCAGTCACCGCCGGCCACACCTTCACGAACTTCCCGCTCAACTGCGCGATCGGCCTTGCCGCGCTCGACGTCATCGAGGAAGAAAGACTGCTCGACCGCGTGATCGACCGCGGAGAACGACTCGGACAACAGCTGTCGGCCATCGCGGAGCAGGCCGGGATCGTCGGCGACGTCCGTGGCACGGGCTACATGTGGGGACTGGAACTCACCCTCCCCGGCACCACGGAGCCGTTCGACCCCGCTCTGGACGTGACGACCCGTGCCGTCGCGATCGCAGCCGAGCACCGCCTCATTGTCTACCCCGCACGGCTGTGCGCGGGCGACGGGCGAGGCGACGCACTCATCGTCGCCCCGCCCCTCAACGCGACCGACGACGAACTCGACGACCTCCTGAGCCGCCTCGAGGGCAGCCTCCACTCCATCCGCGTATCTCTCGACATCTGACTGGGACTCACTGATGAACACCACTCCCCTAACTGTCGCGGTCATCGGAGCAGGGGCGGCTGGCCTGGCCGCCACGCGCGAACTGATCGAACGCGGGCACACTGTGACCTGTTTCGACCGAGACGATCGCGTGGGCGGCCATTGGAACCACGACTACGAGGCGCTGCACCTCATTACGCCGAAGTCGACCTCGAAGTTCCGTGGCTTCCCGCAGTCGGCCGATTATCCTGCCTACCCCAGCCGTGACCAAGTCATCGCCTATATGCAGTCGTTCGCTGACCGGTTCGACTTGCTGCGGCACATCGAGTTCCAGACGACCGTCGTGAATGTCCGCCCCTCCGGTTCAGGCAACGGCCTGAACGGATGGGAGGTTGAACTCGGCACGGGCGAGACGCGCGAGTTCAGCGCCGTGGTCGTGGCAAACGGCCACCTCCATCACCCGTACGTGCCGGATCTTCCCGGCGACTTCTCGGGTAAGGTCCTGCACTCGGTGGACTACCGCAACACCGCTGACCTCGACGGCGATCGAGTGCTGGTCATCGGCGCCGGAAACTCCGGCTGCGACCTGGCGGTCGACGCCGCGCAGGCCCGCCGCAGGGTCAGCATTTCCATCCGGCACGGATTCATCTTCATGCCGAAGTCGATCCTCGGCCGACCACGCGCCGAGCTACCCACCCAGAAACTCCCACCGAAGCTCGCGGCGCTTATCCTGCGCTACCTGGTCCGCGTCAGCGTCGGACGCCCCGAGCAATACGCCGGACTACCGAAGCCCTCGACGCGCGACCTCACGAAGCAACGCTCCATTGTCAACGACCTCCTCCCCTACTGGATCCAGCACGGCCGGGTCAGGGTCCGCCCGGCAGTGGCAAAGGTACAGGGCAGCAGTGTGACGTTCTCCGACGGGACGAGCGACGACTTCGACACGATCCTGCTCGCGACCGGGTTCCGCTACGAAGCGTCCTTCCTCGCCGAGAGCGTGATGAAGCGCGAGACGGACATGCCTCGGCGTTGGGCCTCCGGCACCCTCGTAGACGGTCTCTCGAACCTCTTCTTCGTGGGGCTCATCGCACCCATGGGTGCACAATGGCCGGTCTACGAACAGCAGGCGGACCTTATCGGAGACCTCATCGAGCTGCAGCATGCCCACTCCGCTCCGATCGTCCGCGAGTTCCAGAAGAACGACGCCGGCTTCGGCGACCTCGAGCTGCAGCGCCCCGCTTGGGACGCCATGCACCGCACGACGCTCAGCACCGCCGCACGCCTCCGCCGCGGCCTTTTCGGCCACGCGGCCTGACCCCTTCAGGCTGAACAACCGCTCACCCTCGACAGAGAGAAAACCAGGCCATGACAACTGACTTCACGGGTAAGGTCGTCGTCGTCACCGGCGGCGCACGCGGCCAGGGCGCCGCGCACACGACCCTGTTCGCCGAGCTCGGCGCGACGGTCTACTCCCTCGACCTGCTCGATGATCTCGGCACGGAACTTCAGAAGAGTCTCACCAGTCGGGGACTGAACGTCACGTACCACCACCACGACGTCACATCCGAAGCCGACTGGGACGCGCTCGTCGCAGACCTCGACACACGGCACGAAGCGCTCGACGTCCTGGTCAACAACGCCGGAATCGTCCACACTGCGGAGATCCCGGAGGAGAACCTCGTTCAGTTCCAGCGAGTTCTCTCCGTGAACACCACGGGGGTCTTCCTCGGAATGAACAAGTGCTGGACGCTGCTGGCCAACGCCCGCGGGTCCATCGTGAACATCGCCTCCGTCTACGGCCTGCACAGCAACCCGGGTTACGTCGCGTACACGGCGAGCAAGGCGGCGGTGGTCGGGATGACCCGCACCGCCGCGGTCGAAGGCGCCGAGATCGGCATTCGCGCGAACTGCATTTCACCAGGAACCGTGCAGACCCAACAACTCGCGGACGAAGGACGCTCCTACGTCCGCGAAGCAACCCCCATGGACCGTGGCGCCGACCCCCGCGAGATCTCCAACGTGGTCGCGTTCCTCGCCTCACCGGCTGCGTCATTCATCACCGGCGTCGAAGTCCCGGTCGACGGGGGCTTCTCCGCACACTGACCGTAGCGGAGTGACCCGTCCCGAAAGTCCGTATCAGTGGCGGGCCGCTTCCAACTGTCCACAAGGTACGTCCGGCGTCGCACGGGGCAGGGTGAGCCCCGGCGGTCAAGCGCGCCACGCATGCCTCATCCAACGCCTCGCCGACTTCCTCGACCGGCACGCACCTCGCTCGGTTCAAGGCGTTCGAGGATCACCTGAAGCGGTTCCGATGTGGACACACGCCACGTCCGCGGCGATCGTCGGGACGTGGCCAACCCCGGCTTCAAGAGCACGGAAGCCGGGGCGCGACGGCGAATACAGGCCGGGAAGCGCGGTCAACGGGCGTCGACGAGCGGAATATCGACGAGCGATCGGAGATCGGTGAACCCCGTACCGTGCACCGACAGAACCCGCACGCCGTCCGGAGAGACCTCGAAGGTCGCAAGGTCCGTGTAGATCCGGTCGACGCAGGCGAGCCCGGTTAGGGGGTAAGTGCAGGCTGGTACGAGCTTGGGGGTGCCCTGCTTCGTGAGAAGCGTCATTGTCACGAACAGCTTCTTGGCTCCGATTGCCAGGTCCATGGCACCGCCGACCGCAGGAATGGCATCAGGTGCGCCGGTGTGCCAGTTGGCCAGGTCGCCGTTGGCCGCGACCTGGAACGCGCCGAGGACACAGATGTCGAGATGACCGCCGCGCATCATGGCAAAGGAGTCGGCGTGGTGGAAGTAAGCAGCTCCTGCGGGTTCGGTCACGGGAACCTTGCCCGCGTTGATGAGGTCGCGGTCGATCTCATCTTCGGTGGCGGCCCTGCCCATGTTCAACATGCCGTTCTCGGTGTGGAGGATGACAGCAGCGTCGGGGCGGATATGGTCGGCCACGAGCGTCGGTTGTCCGATGCCGAGGTTCACATATGAGCCGGCGGGGATGTCGGCGGCGACGGCTGCGGCGATCTGCGTCTTGGTGCGCGGGCGATCGGTGCTAGGTGTGGGCGTCATCACTGGTCTCCGACGGCAACGACCCGGTCGACGAAGATCGACGGGGTGACGATGGTCTCGGGGTCGAGCGCGCCGGTCTCTACGATGCGCTCCACCTGAACAATGGTCGTTGTCGCTGCCGTCGCCATGACAGGCCCGAAGTTGCGTGCCGTCTTGCGGTAGATGAGGTTGCCCATGCGGTCGGCAATGTGCGCGCCTATCAGGGCGATGTCGCCGCTGAGCGGGAACTCCAGGACATGGGTCCTGCCACCGAGTTGGCGAGTCTCCTTCCCTTCTCCGAGCAGCGTGCCGGCACCGGTGGGACAGTAGAACGCGCCAATGCCGGCGCCTGCGGCGCGTATCCGTTCGGCGAGGGTTCCCTGGGGGACGACTTCGAGTTCCACCAAGCCGCGGCGGTAGAGGTCGTCGAAAACCCACGAGTCGCTCTGCCGAGGGAAGGAACAAACGACCTTGCGGACCCGCCCCTTCGCGAGTAGCGCTGCCAGCCCAGTGTTTCCGTTTCCGGCGTTGTTCGACACGATCGTCAGGTCCCTCGAGCCGACGTCGATGAGGGCGTCGATGAGGTGGGTGGGCATTCCAGCCATCCCGAATCCGCCCACGAGCACGGTCGCACCGTCGGTGATGCCGGACAGGGCCTCGCGGGTGCTTGTGCAGATGGTCGTCATGACACGTTCTCCAGGACCACGGCGAGTCCCTGGCCCACGCCGATACAGATCGCCGCCACGCCCCACCGCTGGTTCGCCGTCCGCAGCCGCTCGGCAAGGGTGGCAAGGACGCGGCCACCAGAAGCACCCAGGGGGTGCCCGAGGGCGATCGCGCCGCCGCGTGCATTCACCAGGTCCGGGTCGACGCCCCAGGCGTCGACGCAGGCTATGGCCTGCACCGCGAAAGCCTCGTTGAGTTCGATGGCATCGACCTCGCCCCAGCCGATTCCCGCGCGTTTGAGGGCCTTCTCGGCCGCTTCGACGGGAGCGATCCCGAAGTCCTGGGGGTCAAGGGCGTGCACGCCGCGGCCGGCGATCCGGGCGATGGGTGTCGTGCCGATGACGTCGGCAGCCCTCTCAGTCCCCAGGACGACAGCGGAGGCACCGTCGTTGAGCGGCGACGCGTTCCCTGCGGTGATAGTTCCGCCCGTGCGGAAGACGGAGCGGAGCTCAGCGAGGCTGTCAGGGGTGGAGTCCACGCGGATGCACTCGTCTCGGTGAAGCGTCGTTCCGGGTACTGCGGTGACCAGTTCGGCGTAGAAGCCGTCCGTCCATGCCTGGTGCGCGAGGCGGTGGGACCTGGCGGCGAAGGCGTCCTGTCGTTCACGGCTGATCCCGAGCCTGGCGCCGAGCGCCTCGTTTGCCTCGCCGAGCGACACCGTCCAGGCTGCAGGCATCCTGTCGTTGACGAGTCTCCATCCGAGGGTCGTGGAGTACGCAGTCGTGTTGCCGGCCGGGAAGGCCCGTTCGGGCTTGGGCAGCACCCACGGCGCTCGGCTCATCGACTCCACACCGCCAGCGACGACGACCTCCGCGTCGCCGGTCTCGAGGGTCCGTGACGCGGCGATCACCGCGTCGAGCGACGAGCCGCACAAGCGGTTTACGGTCACTGCGGCCACTGATGTCGGGAGCCCTGCGAGAAGCCCGGCCATGCGGCCCACATTACGGTTGTCCTCTCCTGCCTGGTTGGCACAGCCCCACACCACGTCGCCGACGGCTGCCGGATCGAGAGCGGGGACCTTCGCGAAGACAGAGGTAAGCACCGCTGCGGCCAGGTCGTCCGGCCTCAAGCCTGAGAGTGCGCCTCCGAAACGACCGAACGGGGTCCGGTCAGCGGCAAAGACATAGCTGAAAGTCACGTCACTGACGCTAAACGTGGCTACCCATTGAGTCCAATATTCAATTCGCTCTAATTTATAATCTGGATGCATGGAACTTCGTGAGCTTCGATCATTCGTCGCCGTTGCGGCCTCAGGAGGGTTTGGCCGGGCCGCCGAGCAGCTCCATATCGCGCAGCCAGCGGTGTCTCAGCAGGTAAAACGGCTAGAACGTGAGCTGGGCGCTCCGCTCTTTCTTCGCACCACCCGAAGTGTCGAGCTCACTCCCGCCGGTGTGCGGCTGCTGGAACGCGCCAAGGTCATCCTCGCGGAGGTCGACCGGGCTGCGGAGGATGTCCGGCGCGTTCAGGCGGGCGGTATCGGGAAGGTGTCTGTCGGATTTGTGGGGACGGCGACTTACGATCTCTTGCCGACCCTGTCGCGCTGCGTTCGCGCCCGTCTGCCGGGCATCACGCTCGAGCTGCGCGGTGAGCGGCTGAGCCCTGCTCTCTCCGCCTCGCTGCTCGCGTCGGAGCTGGACCTGGCCGTCATGCGGGATCCGGGGCCGGAGGGCGGGCTCGCGGTATCGAGACTCCGCACGGAGCGGCTAGTCGCTGTGCTGCCGGCAGACCACCGACTCGCGACCGCCCGAAGTGTGACCATTGGCGACCTGCGCGACGACATCTTCGTCTTGCACCCGTCCGACCGGCGTTCGACCCTCCACGCCGCAGTCATCGGGGCTTGCAGGGCCGCGGGGTTCGCTCCTATCGACACCGTCGAAGTGGCGGAGACGGCCACCCTTGTCAACTTCGTGGCGGCCGGGATTGGTGTCTCCGTGGTGCCGCATCCGGTGATGGCCCTGAACCTTGCCGGCGTCCGGTACACGGAGCTGGTCGATCCTCCACGACTGGACCTGGTGCTCAGTCAGCGACGCGGCGGCATGCAACCTGCGTCCCAAGCTGTGGCCCGCATTATCGCCTCCATCGTCTGAGCGGTCGTTTTCTCCCGTTGTTTTATAGCGGAATGCGAACTTCATCATGTGATGTCGGGTCGCGCCAGGAGATGGTGGTCTCGCCGGTGAGGCGGCGGGCCATCAGGTCGGTCATGGCGAGGTGGACCATGGCTTCGGAGCGGGCGGGAAGGGTTTCGTAGTCGCGGGCGAGGCGCCGGTGGAGCATCAGCCGGCCGTACGTCCGCTCCACTGTCCACCGCTTCGGTATCGGGGTGAACCCCCTGGAACGACGCGAACCTGATCGGCGTTCTGCTCAAGTGGATACTCACGATCGCTGACGGCGCCCCCGTTACCTGGGCCATCGAGGACGGCCGTGGCTTCGCCCGCTGCTTGGCCGACGGCCTGCTGCTGACTGGCCATCAGGACCTAGCCAGGGGACGCCCCGCTTTGGCGGGGTGGGGAATGGCTTTTCTGGGCTGCTCTGGCCTCAACTCGGTGCACGGATCTGCGCTGTTCACCTTAGCCACCTTTCCGCCGCATTAGATCTGTCGCGTATGTATGGTGATGGTGATGGTGTGGCTGTGGCCAGGAAGGTTCGCCGGTTCTCCGGCGGTGTCGGTCTCGGGCTCCATGTGGTGTGGTGCCCGAAGTGCCACCGTCCGGTCCTTGGTGGCCGGGTCGCGGAACGCCTGGACGGGCTGATCCGGAAGAAGGCCGACGAACGCGGGTGGGAGATCATCGCGCTTGATCTGGGTCCCCCACCCGGCTGATAGCCGCCCACCGCAAACTGCACGCCGCCACCGGCTCGAAGTGTTCCCCCGGCTCCGGCAGCAGACCGCCGCTACCCATGATGTCGACCATACCGGAACTCGCCGTATGCAGTTGGCATCCGGCAGGGGCTCACACATGTGACGATGTTTTACGGCAGTCCTCGTTCCACTGGAGGGTTCGGTCTGATGTCAATCAGACGAGTGAGCCCAGGTCGATGCTGTCGGGCGACCGAACGATGCGGCGCGCCGCCGGAACCCACGTAGGCGAGCTCCCGATCAATCGCTGTTAATGCAGATGCTCTTCTGATAGAGGAAAGCGTCCACGTGCTGGGGGCCGCCCTTCCACCCGTAGCCGCTCTGCTTGTACCCGCCGAATCCAACTGAGGGATCGATAAGCCCATAACAGTTCACCCAGACAGTTCCCGCCTTGATCCCGTGCATCATCGTGTTCATGGTGCTGATGTCTCGTGTCCACACGGCGCCGCCCAGCCCGTAGACGGTGTCGTTGGCAAGCGCGAGGGCTTCGCCGGCTGTGTCGAACGGGATGATCGAGATCACCGGCCCGAAGATCTCCTCGCGGGCGATGGTCATGGTGTTGGACACATTGTTGAAGATCGTCGGCTCGACGAAGTACCCGTTGGCTACGTCGCCCGTCATCCGATTGCCGCCGAGCACCAGGTCTGCCCCTTCGTCGTCTCCGACGGAGACGTAGTCCAACACTCGCTCCATCTGCTTCTGCGAGATCAGTGGACCGAGGTCGGTGTTCGGATCGAGCGGGTCACCCACCTTGAGTGATCTCCCGAAGTCGACCATGCGCTCGACGAACTCATGCTGAATCGTTCGTTCAACGAAAAGACGTGTTCCGGCAAAGCAGACCTGCCCGCTGTTGGAGAAGACTCCCATCGCCGCCCCAGGAACGGCACGATCAAGGTCCGCATCAGCGAAGACGATGTCCGGGGACTTACCCCCGAGCTCCAACTGGAGCCGCTTTATGTTGGTGGCAGACGCACGGATGATCTCCCGACCGGTGTCGGTCGATCCGGTGAAAGCAATGCGGTCGACATCGGGGTGCGCCGCCAGGGCGGCACCGGCCTCGGTCCCCAGACCAGTGACGACATTGACAACGCCCTCGGGCAGTCCGGCTTCGCACAGGAACTCGGCCGTTCGCAGGACGGTCAGGGACGCGTCTTCCGCTGGCTTCATCACGACGGTACAACCAGTGGCGAGAGCGGCGCCCAGCACCCACCACTGGCTGATGAGCGGACCATTCCAGGGGATGATGCCACCGACCACCCCGACTGGAGCCTTGAGCGTGAGCGTCGTGTACTTGCCGCCCAGCGAGTTGGGGATCGTCTGTCCCGCGCAGTTCATCGTCTGGCTCGCGAAGAACAGGATGCATTTGAGGATGTTCTGCTTGAATCCCTGTGCGCGAGACAGGGGAACTCCCATGTCCAACGACTCAAGGAGTGCGAGCTCGTCGTAGTTCTGGTCGATGAAATCGTGGACCTTGTGCAGCAGTGCTTGTCGCTCATGCGGGGTAAATCGGCTCCACGGCCCGTCGAACGCACGCCGGGCGCTGAGGACAGCCCGGTCGACGTCGGCCGCGTCACCTCGCGCGAGCGTTGTCAGGATCCCACCCGTAGAGGGATTGCGCGTGTCCATGCGCCTGCCGGCCACTGCTTCCTGCCAACCGCCGTCGATGAAGTGGCCGGTGCTCCCACGCGTGACGAAGGTTGGGTATTGCGTTTTGGTTGGGTTGTTCATTCCGACAGCCACCGGATCCTCACACGTCCGTCCTGAATGGGTCACGTGCTTCACTAAAGGCAATACGGGGGTGGTTCATACTTCTTCAGTCTGTTATGCCTTTTGCAAGACGATGCGCCCGTTGACGTCACCTGTCTGCAGCAGACTCAGGGCCTCGTTGGCCTTGTCTCGATGCATGCGGTGGACGGGGATGGGCTGCAGTTGCCCTGTCTTAGCCATCTGCACCACATCTATCAGGTCCTGCAACGTGCCCGTCGAAGAACCGATGACACTGCGCGGCAGGAACACCATGCCCGCCACAGGAATGTCCAGTTCTCCCCCGCTGAGGCCGATGAGAACCAGCTTGCCGCCGCGCCCGAGGGTGTCGAAGGCGGCGTTGGCGGTCTTGGTGTTGTTGACGAAATCCATGGCGTAGAGCAACGGACCTCCGGCAACGCGCTTGATTTCCTCGGCGAGGTTGTCGTGCCCACTGTTCACGAACGTGGTGGCACCCGACTGAAGCACACTTGCGCGCTTTCGTTCGTCCACATCGACCACGATGATGTGACGGTGCCCGAGTGCCCGCAGCATGGCGATCGCCGAGTGTCCCAAACCACCAGCGCCGATGAGCAGCACTGCGGCGTCCGGATCGATCCGCCCCAGCTTGCGGATGGCGGAGAGGACAGTGATGCCGGAGCACGCGTAGGTGGCGGCGATCGCTGGATCGATGC
The DNA here is from genome assembly GCF_040303865.1 of Streptomyces sp. NPDC094034. Lineage (NCBI taxonomy): Bacteria > Bacillati > Actinomycetota > Actinomycetes > Kitasatosporales > Streptomycetaceae > Streptomyces > Streptomyces sp. NPDC094034. Next base: position 31,912 of record NZ_JBEOUD010000053.1, read on the forward strand.
CATCGGGATCGACAAGATAACGCCAGTGCGGGACGAGTACGTGCGAGCTGAAACCTCCGTGACGTACGACCCCGATGCTGGACAGCTGGGAGCAGAGGTTGTCCTGGCCGTCCTCGCACCACGTACAACGTCCGCAACCGATCCATGGGAAGACGATGCGCTGGTCTCCCCGTCGGATGCCTTCCACCTGCTCTCCGAAAGCAACGACCGTTCCCACGACCTCGTGCCCCGGCGCACGCGGCAGTTGCACACCCCGGTCCGCCAGGTTCACGCGCTTGCCGTACCCGAGGTTGTAGTCCCCTTCCCAAAAGTGCAGGTCGGAGTGGCAGACGCCGCAGTGAGTGACTTCCACCAGGACCTCTGAGCCGGTCGGCGTGGGTGTCTCTACCTCGAGCCTCTGGAGAGGCTGACCGTTCTTGACTACCGCCCACATCTGCATGCGCGAAACCTCGACTCTGGGTGACGGTTCATCGACCGAGGGTGGCCCCGAAGGTCCACACGTGCGTTGGCCGTCGCAATGACGGCGGACGTCACGTTACCTGCGATCGACTCAAGGGGCAATGATTGACCTATGCCTCACCTGGGCGCCTTCGGGCTGCGCGGAGGCCCGACTCGGTAGATACCAAAACTACTTGGAGCATGTCGAAGGCATTGCGTACGCCACACAGACAGGCGTAGCTTGCGGCAGCGGTCAACCATTGGCCATCGCGACAAAACTTGCACTTCGCTGCCTTGAGGAGAAGACGTGCAGGCGACCGCCACGACCCCGAGGAGCCCGGTATCCCATGACTGATACAGCTGCGATGATGCAGCCCGCTGCCCGACGCCGCTTGGTCAGCTCCGCGTTGCTGGGGACAACGATCGAGTTCTTCGACGTCTACATCTACGGCTTGGCAGCAGGCCTCTACTTCGCCCGCCTCTTCTTCCCCAGCGCCAGTCCGACAGTTAGCGTGATCGCTTCGTTCGGAACGCTGGCCAGCGGGTTCCTCATCCGACCGCTGGGCGGCATCATCGGCGGACACTTCGGCGACAGGTACGGCCGCAAGAAGGTCCTGGTCGCCAGCATGATCGTCATGGGAAGCGGCACCTTCGTCGTCGGTGTTCTCCCCACATACCAGACCATCGGAATCTGGGCACCCATCCTTCTGATCGCGGCACGACTCGCACAGGGACTGGGCGCCGGAGCAGAATGGGGGGGCGGCGTTCTCATGCTCGTGGAGCACATGAGCAAAGACCGTCGCGGCTTCTGGGGAAGCATCTCCAACTTCGGCGTCTGGCTCGGTATCGCGTTCGGCACGCTGGTCTTCGCAGGTATCACACGTCTGCCCGAGCACGTCCAGATGTGGGCCTGGCGAGCCCCCTTCATCGCCTCCGCCGCACTGGTCTTCTTCGGCCTCTGGGTCAGGCTCGGCGTTACCGAGACGCCGGTCTTCGTGGAGGCCGAGAAGGAGGCGAAGCAGAATAAGCGGGAGCCCCTGCCGCTTGCCGAGCTGTTCCGGAACCACAAGAAGGCGACGGTCATCGCCATCTGCGTGGCCACCGGCGCCGCTTCTTACCAGATCTACGGCACGTTCGCGACGTCCTACGCAGACTCCCTGGAACTACCGGTGAGCACAATCCTTCTGTTCCAGTTCGCAAACGGTCTGTTCGCCCTCTTTGCGACCCTGTTCTTCGGGTGGCTTTCCGACCACACCGGACGCCGCGTCCTGGCCATCGTAGGCAGCATTATGGTCGTGCCGTCGATGTACCTGCTGTTCTGGTCGCTGAACGGAAGCCGACTTCCGCTCATCATGCTGTCACTGATCCTCCTGGAGATCGGACACTCGATGGTATACGGGCCCATGGGCGCGTTCCTTGCCGAGATGTTCGAAACAAGGGCCCGCTATACGGGCATCTCCATCGCGTACCAGGTCGGTGCGGGCGCCCTTTCCGGGCTTGGGCCTCTCATCGCCTCCGCCATCCTCGCGTCGTCCGGTGGCCCGCCTCACGTCTACGCTGTCCCCCTCATCGTGGCGGTAACGGGATCGCTGACGGTGATCGGCGCCTTCTTGGCCCCCAACCGCGCGCGACAGCCTCTGCCCGACAGCGCAGAAGGGCGCGATGCGCGCCTGGTGGACCGCGGGGCCGTTTCCGGCCAGCGCACTTGAGGCCTGGACGCGGGCCAAGCAGTCACGGCCTGCCGAGGAGTGGGCCAAGACCCTGACCGGCCCGTCCCTATAGAGGGCGCCGGCACGAAACCCACAAGGACGATCTCGCGCTAGGTCTGTCTTCAAAGATCATCAGAAGGTGGATCACGGTGGGGTGGTACCCCGCCATGAACTCACCGGTCAGGATTGGGAGTTACTCGCTCCACTCATACCGCGGGCCGAGACAGGTCGGCCGCGCGTGGAGGATCGGGCAGGTCATCAACGGAATGGTCTACAAGATCCGGACCAGGATCTCCTGGCGTGACCTTCCAGAATGCTACGCACCATGGAAGACGGTCGGCACCCGCTTCCGCCACTACGCGCTGGGCGGCGTGTTCACCCAAGCTCTCCGGCAGGTCCAGGCTCCTGCGGACAAGGCCGGCGATATCGACTGGCTCGTCCAGATCGACTCTACGGTCGTCCGCGCCCACCAGTACGCCGCCACCGGCCGAAAGGGGAATCAGCCGCGGGTCGGCCCCGTCCGCTGCGTACAGGCTGCGGGCGGGGCCGACCGGATGCTGATCGCGGACTCTGCTCAGTTCTCACCATCCTGCAGTCTGAGCGGAGAGCGTGGTGCCGCACGTAACTCAGGCGGGATTCGTCCAGATTCCGCCAGTAGCACCGCATCAGTTCCTGTGAAGGCCGGGCGGCTGTGGCTGCGGCAAGAAGTGTGGCGGGAAGCGGATCAGCTCGCGCACTGGGACTGATAGCTGCGGACGCTGTCCTGCACGAGGCGGCTTGCTTCGGAGGCATTGCCGTACCCGTTGAGGACGACGTCCTTGCCGCCCTTGGGCAGTTGCTTGTAGACGCGGAAGAACGCCTCGATCCGCTGCTGTTCGGCGCTCGGCAGGTCGGTGATGTTCTTGACGTCGGCGTAGGTGGGGTCCACGTCCTCGGCGGGGACGGAGACGATCTTCTCGTCGGACTCGCCGCCGTCGACCATGTGCAGCACGCCGATGGGCCGGACGTTTATTACCGAGCCCGGGGTCATGGGCTCGCGGGTCAGGACCAGCCCATCGAGCGGGTCTCCGTCACCACCCACCGACTGCGGCACCGAACCGTAGTTGGCGGGGTAGGACACGGGCATCGACATGAAGCGGTCCGCGACGAGACGGCCGCTGGCCGGATCGATTTCGTACTTGGTGATGCTGTTCTGGGGTATCTCCACGACGACGTTGAAGCCGTCCTTGCGTATGTCCTTGGCCTCCGGCTGCGGGAAAGCCAGCGGGTGCACGTAGCCGCCCTCGGCCGAGGGCCAGCACTTGACGTCTGTGGCCGCTGACGCGACTCCAGATGAGGCCGTCACACCGGACACGGCGGCCACGCCCAGGGCGACGGCAGCGGCTACCGGCATTCCGATCAGGGCTACGGGACGCGAGATTGCTCTGCGCACAACTAATCCTTAACTCGACTGACTGACATTTCAGGAATATCGCAGGTTATGGTGAATAACTACCCTCTATTTGGTGACAGTCGGAGTGAGATCTGACAGCGGGCGCGGAGGCGCTTCCCGCCGGGGCAGTCCGGTTTCGGGCCGTGTCCAGGGCCAGTTGGGCGAGTGCTGCCGGAGCTCCGGCCTGGCCCCGGATTCCGGGAGACCCTTGATGTCAACGATGAGCGGTTCGCCATCGCCAGTACGAGTGATGTCCGCCCCGTACACATCGAGCGCGAAGTCGGAACCCACACGGCGGCCAGGCCCCGCCAGCCGTCGGGAAGCCCGTGAGCGGCGAGTGCGGGCGGCCCCGTGGCTGCGTCCGCCGGCTCCGAGCGGCGCAGGGCTGCAAAGACCTGGTCACCGACGACCCACAGTTTGTGGTCCCAGCCGTCGTTGGCGATATACGGCTGGACGACCACCGGTTCGCCCCGCCACATCTCACACAGTCCACGCAGGCGCGCGCCGTCGTCGACACGAGCGACCAGATCGTCCCGTCGGCTGTGCCGGCTCTTGACCACCAGCGGGTACGGAAGATCGTCAGGTGCCGCCATGAGCCGGCCGAGGGCGGGCTCGGCCCAGGTAGTTGCGAACGGCAGCCCGAAGCTCTTCGCGAGCTGGGCCATCTGCGTACGGTCCTGGCAGAGCCGCGTTGTCCGCGACGAGTTCAGCACCACCGCGCCGCGTTCCCGGAGCGAGCTGGCCAGAGCGAGGGCGTGCGGTGTGCGGGCCTTCAGGAGATAGACGTCCGCGAGTGTTCGCAGGTGCGCGCGTGTGGCGCCGGGGTTGATCCACTCGGCCTCGTGACAGGGTTCCAGCAGGGTCGCTGTGGCAGCCAGCGGCAGATGGTCGGGGCGTGGCGTGATCAGGCCGATCCTCACCCGCTACCGCCGGGTCCCGCCGTGGTGCTGTGCACCGGCGCGGCGATGCATGCCGCGCCGGCCTGGTGCGTGTCCGGCGGAAGGCCCATCAGGTGGTCTGGCCGCGGTCCGTGCTCTGGCGCGGGACAAGGCTCGGACAATGGGGGCTGGGCTGCGGCCGCGCCGGGGTCTGCGAGGCGGAGTACGGCCTGGGCGACTCGGGCTGCCGCGTTGGGCACCGATCGGAAGCTCGGGAAGTCGTTGATGTCGACGATCACTGGACCGTCGGGGCCGAGCAGTACGTCGACGCCGTACAGATCGAGCCCGTATACGGCGCCGACTTCGGTGACCAGCCCGGCCACCTCGGCAGGAACCGGCACGGGCCGCTCCGGGGCCGGCCGCCCGCGATACAGAGGTGAGCGGCGCTCGGTGGCGTACAGTTCGCCGGCGATCGCGTACACCTTGAGGTCAACTCCAGAGTTGGGCACGTACCGCTGAGCGATCAGCATCTTCTCCCTGGCCAGTTCAGTTTGCAGTTCTGCCAGCCGCTCCGGTGAGCGGACCAGTCGCACGGCGCGCCCCGAACTGCCGTCAGCTGGCTTGACCACCAGCGGATACTCCGTATCCGGCAATTCCGTCAGCTTCTCTGGGCGTGCCGTCGCATAGGTGTGGGGCATCGGCAGTCCGTGGCTCTGTCCGATCACCGCGGCCGACGTTTTGTCGCGCACGCTGCGGATGGACCGCGCGTCGTTGATCGTTGTCAGTCCCACTGAGGCGGCGGCCTCCAGCAGGGGCAGCCCTGGTCCCCCGGACGCTGTTTTCAGTACCCAGGCGTCATGAGTGCCCTTCCGCACCACGTGGGACAGCGCAAGCAGGGATCCGCCTGGCCGCAGGACGTCCACGCAGTGCCCCCAGTCGGTGAGCTGGCGCGCCACTTCGAGCGGCATGCTGTCGCCCCGGTATTGCTCTTCCACCAGGAAGCAGAGTTTCATCGTCTTTCCTTGGACGGCCGGATGGGCCGAGCAGTGAATCCGGCGAGCCGGTGGGCGCGGCTCGCCGGTTCGTGGGGCGTGGTGACCTGTTTCGCCGGCTGGCCGGGGCCTGGGCTGCTTGCCGACCGGCGTCGATCCGGAAGTCTCGCCAAGCCCCGGGCCCATGGCAGTCCGGCTGGGCGTATCCCATCCGTCCAGCCGGCACACCGCCGCGGCAACCCGGCAAACCTGTCTGTCAGAGAACTAGAGTCTTTCGTTTGGATCGGGCCGGATCAGGGAGCGGGGTCTGGTGCCGTGGATCGCAAGGCGGAGGAGGGAGCCCTGGCGACCGAGGACAACGCGGCGAGGCGCGGCACCAGGGCACGCGATCCCGGCAGGATCCAAACGAGAGTCCCTAGCGTGCCGCGTCAGTGTGTTCGGTCGCTTCCCGGAGTTGCTGATCGCCCGCCGTTTCCGGTGTGGCGCGGAAGGGTGCGGCCAGGGTGGGCAGGATGTGCCGGCGGTTGCGGATGAACGCCGCCAGGGCGATCGCGGCATAGACGCCGCACAGCACATAGCGGGCCTCCTGGCCGGGCAGTACGAACTGGACGGCAAACAGCCCCAACAGGGTCCAGGCGGCCCAGCGGGGGAAACGCAGCGCGAGCAGTGCCGCGACCCCCAGGAGGGTCTGTGTCGCGGTAAGGAGGAATTCCTCGACCTGGCGTCCGTCGAGCTGAAGTGCTGTGCCGCCTCCGCCGAGGAGGTAGGCGACGGGAAGGCTTCCGACGAGCATGGTCCACTGGTTGACCTTGCTGGAGATCAGGGTGCCGATCGCGGCGGCGCCGTTGCCGCGCACGGCGAACAGGATCGCCACAATGAACTCCGGTGATTCCGAGGCCAGCGGGGCGAGCCACTGCACGAGGAGGAACTCGTCAATCCCGAGCTGGGTGCCGGCGGCGATGAGGTTGTGAGCGAAGGGCTCAGCGCAGGCCAGAATGACCGCGGCGGCGAAGAGGAAGAGTCCCGCCACCAGGATCCGGCGGGTGCGCCGGGGAAGCTCGCCGATCACGGCCGCAGGGCCCACCAGGTCGGGTTCCTCGACCTCGCTGCGGGAGACCTTCCACAGGTAGAAGCCGAAGAAGCCGAGTAGCGCGAATCCCAGCAGCAGCGAGATCTGCCCGGTAAGTGGAATGACGAAGGCGACCAGCGCGGCGATGGCCAGGAAGCCCAGCTCCACCCGGTAGCCGGAGTCCAGCGTCAGCTCCCGTACCGTCTTTCCAGTCCGGCGCTTGGCGATCGCCAGGGCGACCAGCACCACCAGCGACCAGCCCAGACCGAGCAGCAGACGGTTGGAACCCGTCATGTTCGCGGCAGCGTACGCCACATACTCAGGATCGCCGCCCGCGGTGTAAGCGAAGTACAGGTCGATGGCGTACTCCGGCAGCACGGCGATCACCGCGAGGATCGCGATCGCCAGACCACCGGAGATGTCGACCTGTGCAGCCTCCGCAGCCCAGGCCAGCACGAACGACGCGGCGACGACGGCCATACCGAACAGCAGCAGCCCTACCACGGGATTCGGCGAAACGCCGGAGAACCGCATGATCAGCGCGGGCAGGGTCAGAGTGCCGCACAGCGCCAACGGGCGCAGCAGTTTGGCGTGCATCGGGTTTCCTTCCGGACGGCGGCCTGCCTCGTCCGGGACGTCCAGGGGGTCTCGGCCAGGCAAACAGCAGCTGGCCGAAGGTCTCGCCCACCCACGCCACGCGCGGGCCCCACCGACGGAGAACGCTGGGGTTCTCAGTATGTCGACCGGTGGGCTTGCGGACTACTCCCCTTCGGAACGCCACCACACTCACATAGTTACGAGACTTTCGCAATCAACGAAATGAACCGGCGGAGAGCTTCTGGAGCGAGGGAGGGCGGCCCACCAGGCCGCCGACGCGAAACTCGCTGCCCGGATATGCATGGTTCACCGGGCCTCGGACGGCACCTACGGCGTCCCCAGGATCACCGCCGAGCTCCGGGAGGACGTGGTGAATCACAGGCGCGCCGCCCGGGCCATGAAGGCGATCGGGCTGGCCGGGCTCCGCCTGCGCCGCAGGCACCGCACCACCGTCCCCGCCCCGGCCGCGGCGAAGGTCCCGGACCTGATCGGCCGCGACTTCGCCGCGGACCAGGCGAATACCAAGTACGTCGGCGACATCACCTACCTTCCCCTGGCCGACGGGAAGTTCCGCCATCTTGCGACCGTGATCGACCTCGCCTCGCGGCGCCTGGCGGGGTGGGCGGTCGCCGACCACATGCGGGCCGACCTCATGGCGCTGATGAGCCTGGACCTGACGGGAAGGGCCGCAAGATGGTGGACCATACGCTAGAAGCGCTACCTGAACAGGCCGCGATCAGATTGCGGAATAGTAGGAGCAGCAAGGCACTTACCGTCGGGTATGACAGAAGCCGCCTGATGCTGTCCAGGTCGTGTTTCAGAGCTCCAGCGCGTGTTACGGCAGGCCGTCGGGGTGGTGGTTGATCCAGGAGAGGCCGCCGATGTCGAGGCGGTGTCGGGCGCGGGTGACGGCGACGTAAGCGAGGCGTGCCTCGGCGTCGTCGATGGGGCCGGGGATCGGTTGGCCGGTTTCGTCGTGTTGGTCTGTGTCTTTGGGTGGGGTGAAGTCGTCTGCGATTCTTACGTTTGGCCATTCTCGGCCTTTGGCTCTGTGAGCGGTTGAGATGGTGACGTCGGCTTGGTCTTCTTGGGCGAGTTGGTCGACTGCTGTGAGGACGGCGTCTGTTCCGTGCTGGTCGATGAGGTCGACGAACGGTCGTAGATCGCGGCCGGCGGGGTCGTTTTCGGCGTAGTCCTGTAGTTCGCCCCAGGTGGGAAAGAGGATGAGTTCCGGGTGCCAGATGGGGCGTCCTTGTTGCAGGTCGCGGGCGGCTGTGGCGAGTGCGCGCAAACTGTCTCCGCCTCCGGTCAGGGCTACGCGGTGCCCGGTCGTGAGGTGGTTCATGACTTCGGTCATGGCGCCGATGTTGGTGCGGCAGAGTACGGCGTCGGGCTGTGGTACGGCGCCGAGTTCGGTCGGGATGGTGTTGGTGCCGATGAGGCGGATGGGTGCGTCGGTGATGGCCAGCCACCGGTTGGCCTCGTGGGCGAGGCAGGGGCCGAAGCGGAAGGACTGGGAGAGGGTGAGTGCGGTGCCGTCGAAGGTGCTCATGATGTCGCGTGCGCCGCGCCATCCGTAGATGGCCTGGGCCGAGTCGCCGACCATGACCAGTTGGGCGTGGGTGCGTTGTGCGGTGAAGACCTGTTCCATGACGGGGTTGGTGTCCTGAGCCTCGTCGAGCAGAAGGAAGTCGGCTTCGATTTTCGGTTCGGACAGAGCCCAGATTTTCAGGTAGTGGTCGTGTTCGAAGCGGACGACTCCGTCATAGGGGTGCTGGAGGTCGGCCCAGGCCTTGCGCGCGAACGGTAGTACGACGTGGGCTAGTTGGGTGTGTGCGGTTTCGTTTTCGAGGCCTCGTAGGCGCGGGACGTGGTGGTCGGCGATGGCGCGGTCGGCGGAGTGGCAGTAGTGGGTCACGGTGCGTAGCACGGCGTGGGAGAGCGCTCGGTGGGAGACGTCGCGCTTGTCGATGCGGATGGGTTTGGTGATTCCGAGGGCTTGTCCGGTTTTCCAGCCTGCCTGGCGGGGGCCGCCCAGGCGGCGGGCGTAGCGATGGCCGGTTGCGGCGAAGGCGAGTGCGTGGGCAGTTTTGCAGGTCACGTTGTGGGGGAAGCGGGTGGCTGCGTTGCGGGCGATGGACCGGTCGAAGGCGATGTAGCGGCCGTGGCGTGGGGTGGTGGAGGCGAGGAGGTGGAGGGTGCTGGTTTTGCCCGTGCCTGCGCCGGCCTGGAGGGCGAGGTGGTCTCCGGCTTTGAAGGCGTTGGCGGCTGTGGTTTGTTCATCGGTGGGCTTCAGCATCTGTGCGCTCCGGCGGTGGGCGGGGTCGGTTGTGTTCGTGGGCGGTTGGGGCTGGCAGTAGGTGTTCAGGCGTGGCGGTCTGATGTGTCGGTGGGTGTTCGGTCTTGCGGGCGTGTGCTGCTGGTGGGGGTGTGGATCATGCGGCGTTCGTGCTCGTTGTTACCGGTGCCGGAGGGTGGGGGGCAGTCGGTTGATGATGTGCTGGTGGTGCAGGAGCGGGTCGTATGCCTCCCAGTCTGTGCGGGCCAGGTCGGCGGCGGCAGGGGAGTCGGCGTGGCTGGGGCAGCGCTGGATGCGCCAGCGCAGTTGTTCCATGTACGGGAGGGGGCTGAGGTCGTAGACGGCCATGAGCGGTTTGGGCAGGGGGCGTTGGCTGGTGGTGGGGCCGGTTGGCAGGAGGATCCATGTTCCTTGCTGGGTGGGGTCGAGGATGGGGTGGGTGCAGCGGTGGCGTTTGCGGGTCTGGGTCACGCACTGGATGTCCTGGATCGGTTGGGTGGCGAGGTAGCGGCCGTAGAGGAACTGGACGACGGGTCGGCCCGGTTTGCAGGCCGCGGGTGTTGCTGTGGTGGGGTGCTGGTCGGCCGGCGTGGGGGTGAAGGCACCGGTGTCGATCAGGCGGCGGGTGCGCAGGGCGAGGCGGCGGCGGAGTTCGGTCAGGTGCGGCGTGAGTGGCACGGGGGTGTTTTGGGTGGGGCACAGGATGTGGTGGGGAATGCGGCACCACGGGGTGCCGTCGCTTTGGGGGTGGGCGATGCCGGAGTTGACGTGCCAGCGACAGGGGGTGGGGACTGTGGCTACGGAGAGTTCGCGGGGGTGCAGGCTGACGGGGTGGTGTCCGGTGCGGTAGTACCACTCGACGGGGTTGCCGCAGGCGGTGCAGTTGCCGCTCTGACCGGTGCGCAGGAGGCGGCTGGGGCTGGTCGGGGCGATGCCCAGGGATCGGGGTCGGCGCGTGCGGGCGTGGGTGCCGTCCCAGTGGCGGGCGGCTGGGGTCTGGGTGATGCGCATGAGGGGGAACGTGCCAGGCGGCGCGCCGTCATGGGGGCGTCGCGGCCACGGGTGTCCCCCGGATGGCCCTTTTTGCCGCTACGTGCGTGCGGGGTTGGGTGTTGTGTTCGAATTCTGTGACCGGTAGGGGTGATCCGCGGTGGGGTGTCGCGGCAGGCGGTGGCGTTTTCAGTCAGCGTGTTCGCCTGGCAGGGTGTGGCCGCTGCACAGGGTGCCGAAAAGTGAGTCGAGCGGGGCGTCGAGGGCGTGGGCGAGGGCGTGCCAGGTGGGCAAGGAGCCGATGGTGCGGCCTTGTTCGACTTCGATGAGAGTGCGTCTGGACAGGCCGCTGCGGCGGGCGAGTTCGTCGTAGGTCCATCCTCGCTCGCCCCGCAGGCGCGCCAGTTCCAGGCGTAGCGCGTTGAGGTTCGGGTCGGGCGGGAAGATCGTCACTCCACCATCCGAAGGTGCAGCACCCTGCCCTGTCAGTGCAGACCTCTGCCCTATTTGGCGAGCGTTCGGCCGAACGAAGGGGCAGAGGTCTGCACTACCGTGTGCCGCCGATGCCCCGCTCCCCCGGCCTTTTACGGGGCCCGGAGCCAGGGGCCCGGTATCGGCGCGGCTCAGGCAGGAGGAACACGCGCCCCATGAGGCTGTGCACCACATCACCGACAACGGTGCGACGCACCTGGACCGTCGAGCTGCGCCCCCAGCACGACGGGCCGACCCTCGTCTGTGCCCAGTGCACCGCAGACGCCCAGCGGCCGGCCGGGACCTCTGCCCGGTCCGCCGCTCTGGCCCACTTGGCCCGGCACGCGCGCGAGAACGCAGTGCCGCCGTATTTGCGGACCTGCCAATGCCATGAGCGCGGATGCCGCTGGCACGGGCGTCACCGCGGCTGCGCCGGCTCCGTTCTGCTGGTCCTCACCCGCGGACATGGCGGTCGTGTCTGGCGGCTGGCTGACATGTGTGCGGCGTGCGCGGCGGCGACCGCACATGCCGCAGTGGTGCCCGACACGGCTTTCACCGCCTCGCCGGCCCAGCCGCCTTCCGGGATTGACCGCCGGGGCAGGACGAAACGCAGGAGGCGGCCGGACAGATCGTCCGACCGAACGCGTGTACGGGAGATGCTCAGTTATCTGGCCTCCTCGCTGCCGCCCGGCACCAGCGCGCAGGCACGTCTCACGGCCCTGCAATGCTGCCTGCGGGCCGGCCCTTCAGGCCATGTCCGTCTCCCCGCAGGCCTGTTGCACGGGATGCGACTGCCCCGCGGCCACGCCCTGTGGCAAGAACTCGAGGACGCCCGCTGGCTCCGGATGGAGTCGACGGGTACCTTCCGCCATCGCAGTGTCAGGGCTCAGATCCTGGACGACCTGAGCACGGGCGTGACGCGCCGCGAACGCGCACGCGCCGCCGACTGGGCTCTGCGTGTGACCTGCCTACGGCACCTTCGTCACAGCAGCGCGGCCGGACGCCTCACCGTTCTCACACTCACCGCCCACACATCGGCTGGAAGCCCGCACGGCCTCGCGGACAGCGGTCAGTTGCGCCGCCTGTGCGATCTGTCCGCCGTACAACTGGCCCAAGCTCTTGACCTCTTCACCAACAGCGGACTCCTCACGTCCTGGGCCCTGGACGCCGTCTCGGAAGATCTGACATGGACACTGGCCCAGCCCGTTATCGGCGATCCTCCGTGATGGCATCCAGGGCAGTCCGAGCCGAGTGGCATCGGGCGTGAGCCCGGCGCTCGCCGGACGGCGAGACCAGACCGCTCCTTCGGCTCGGCAGGTGAATGTCCCCGTTTCCTTCCTCTTGGACGGGGCGAGGACAGGGACGTTGCCGGGCTGCCTCTATCGGGCGAGTGTCACCTTGACCGGCACGTTCAGGCATCCGGACAGCACGTCGGTCAGCGCGGCTTTCTCGGCAGGGTCGATGGACAGACCCCACCGGGTTTTGATCGCGGTCCAGTGCGTGGCGTACTCGCAGCGGTAGCCGGTGGCGGGAGGCTGCCAGGTCGCCGGATCCTGATCGACTTTGCTCCGGTTCGACTTCGCGGAGACCGCGATCAGGGCCTGGGGGTCGCCCAGATCGTTCGCGTACGCTTCGCGTTCTTTGGCCGTCCATGCCGAGGCACCCGAGTCCCAGGCTTCAGCAAGCGGCACCAAATGGTCGATATCGAGGGCTTTTGCCTCGGTGAAGTAGACGTCGTCATACGGCGAATACCACTCGCCGCCGCTCAGCGCGCATTTCGGCCCCTGCTGCGGAGGCCGGAAGGCTTCTTCCTTGAGGACTTCTGCCCTCGTGTTGCAGCCGTCTCGGTCGGCGTCGATCCAGTGGCGGAACTTCGAGCGTTCATAGCCGTCGCGGTCCTCCTCCTGCACCGGCAGGGCTGCAAGCACGTCGCGGACGGGCATGGTGACGACGTCACCGGGAGCGGCCGCGACTGCTTGGGAAGGGATGAGCAGCGCGCCGAACGCGGCGACTGCGACGGCGGCTTGAATCGTACGGGCGAAGCGCACAGGAGCCCCTCTCAGAAATCACAATCGGTCGTGATCTTCGTAGCGTCCCGGCGCCCTCCCTGGCCGCTGCCTGGCCGTACCCCACCCATACGAGTGGCACATCACACTGCCACTCGCTACCCGGTAGGCAGCATGGCCCGGTAACGCGGCGCCATGGTGACGGACGGTTCGGGGCTGCGACTGCCGCCATGGGGCGGGGACTACCGCGAGCACCGAGGCAGCGAGCGCGCCGTGAGGAGCCAGGTCTGCCATCAGGCGCCGGGGCAGTTGGTGGCGGTGGGAACGGCGGTAGTGGCCCTCATGACGTGGACGGGGCTGACAAGGGCTTTCGGGTCGTCCCGGCAGATCCGCGGGCGATTGCGGTGGAGGAGGCTCACCGGAGCTCATCTCCTATCGCGACCAACGGCGCCCATAAGTAGCGGACGCGTACGCCGCGCTCCCGGAACCAGTGGGCCTCGCGATGCCGGAGCTCGTGCGACGACTCCGGAGCGATTGCGGCGGGCCAGCGGACGAGCACCGCGGTGACCTACGACGCTGCCTGGCGCTGCTGGCTCCCCTACGGCCGTGGACCGGGGGGCCGGGAAAATTCTGTACATCGTCCACATTCTTCGGCCGGCCCCGATCGCGCGGGGGCCTCAGTTCGTAGAGGATGGCCGGCAAGTCCGGGCGGGGACCGATCAGCCGCTCGATCACGCAGTTGTCAGCACCCAGTCCCCGCAAGGGCAGGGTCTGCACGAACTCGGCGAACTCGCCGGAGTCATAGATGATGTGGTCGCCGAGACGGGTGACGAAGTCCATCCAGCCGCCTGTGACGAGGAGTTCCTCCAGCAGTTTGGCGACGGTGCCCAGTGAGGTGCTCCCGAGCGGAGGGAGGCGACGAGCTGGCCGGGTTCTTCGAGTTCACCTGGCACGGGCAGTTCCGCGTCGTGCGCCCTCACGAGCCGCTTCCTTCTTGATCTCGATGGCCAGGTGGTCGAGGATGCGTTTGAGGATAGAGGTGGTGCAGTCGTCCCTGGCCCCGAACGCGCCGGCGACCATCCCGGCCACGATGGACAGGGTCTTTGCGTCCTCGGCCGTGCCCGCGCCATTCCTCGCGCCGGTCAGCTTGACCTTCTCGGCGACCAGCCGAGGCAGGTCGCATCGTTCGGCCAACAGGACGGCCGGGATCAGCCCGGCAAGCGCGATCAGGTCCGGGTCGTCGAAAGCGGCGAACAACGTCGCCGGTCTATCAATGCCACGAAGTTACGGGCCCATTGACGATGTCAAGGCATCAGGGAGAGTGATCTATAGGCGTTGGGTGCCGTGCGGATGAGCCGGCCACCGCACCCGGGGGCACCGGTTTCGTGTCCGCGTCCTGCGAATTCGGGGTGATCTCCGTGTCCGCGGGGCTGCCGCCGTCCCGAGCCAGCACCATATCAACCCGCCTGCGGGCGATCACCCACTCCTGCCATTCCTGCTCGGCTGCGGCCAGCTCGGCCTGGATAGGCCGGCCTCCTCACGCGTTCGCCCAAACAACGGCGAGCATCCAGCTCACGCTGTTCCAACAGCCCAACCACCGACGGAATCCACACCCCCTCCCGGAGACCGACAACGCGACAGGCCACTGCTCCCACATGACTTCCGCCTCTACGCCTGACCAGCAGAAACGCAGTTTTTCTCAAGCCCGGAAGACAACAGCTTCTCAGCATGCGGAATTGCACAGGAAGGCGGCTTGGTTTCGCGCGGTGATCAACTGACGATGAACGTCGCAACAGTTTCTGGCCATGAACTCTGCGGTCAATAAGTTGTTGCAGATCGGACGGGGCGGCGCGTCGAGATACAAGTCTCCCGCTGACGATCGACGCAGGAGGTAATCCCAGGTGGAAGCGATGTACGAGAGGTGAGGGGGCTGATGAACCTGGGGAGCGCGGCCAGTTTTCGATGCTCCTCTATCTTGCATCGACGTGTCACCTGACCGTACCTTCGAGAGCGCTTGTATGGTCGGTGAGAATATCGTGCACCGACTTTCAAGCCACATGTCCGTCCACATGATGGGAGATGGCTATGGGGAGCACCGAGTCGGTTCTGAAGTCGCGCTTCAAGAGCATAGGCGCCGCCGTTCACTGTCGGCCCACAGGTAAGTGATCCATGGGCCGTCTGCCTGATAGCAGGCAGTTTCTTGTCGTGGAAGGCCTTCGGGCCTTCCACGACAAGGCGACAGGAATTGTGCTCAGGGAGCGGATGATTTGAGTGCCAAGGACACCAGGGCCGCGATCTTGGTTTTTGAGAGGATCGTGTCAGATTCAGCTGGCTCTGGCGATGATTTCCGGGACGGGACTCACAGGATCCGAACGCCTGATGAGACCCTCGTTGAATATATCGATGTGGCGTCAAGGGTTGGTGTTACCCGAATCGCGGATCTTACGGGGCTCGATGCCTTGGGAGTTCCGGTCTTTTCTGCTGTACGCCCCTTATCACGCTCTCTCGTGGTCAGTATGGGCAAGGGAATCACCGGCGCGGCTGCGAAGACTTCTGCGATGATGGAGAGCCTTGAGACCTGGCACGCAGAGTGGGTCAGGCCCAGTGGTCAGCCTGCTGCGTACAAGGACTTGCTGGCGGCTGGCGAACCCGTGGTCGACGCCCCCGCTTTGCCTTGCTACCCGGAGATGCCCTTCCGGGAAGACGAAGTCTGTTCCTGGGTTCAGGGAGTTGACCTGTTCACGGGTGATTCCGTCTGGGTGCCCTGGGAGGCGGTTTCTCTGGACTTGTCGCAGGGTGATCCGGTACGTACCGGTCTGCTACGCGGGTCCAACGGCTTGGCCTCCGGGAACACGTTGACTGAGGCCGTCCTCCACGCTGCGTGCGAGGTGATCGAGCGGGACGCGGAGACGTTATGGAGGGCAGACTCAGAGTATCGGAGGGTGAGGCGTTCCACGGTGCGCGATGCGAACTGCCGACGGTTGCTGGAGCAGTTCTCGGATGCTGGTTTGGATGTCGCAGTGTGGGACATCACCTCGGATACATGTATTCCTGCGTATGGGTGCACATTGATTCCGCGCGAGGTTGAGCGGTTCTGGCGACCTGTGGGGGTGCACGATGGTTATGGGTGTCATCCATCACCGGGGATCGCGCTCGCGCGGGCACTTACAGAGGCGGCGCAAACGCGCATGGCCTACATATCCGGGAGTCGTGATGATCTCCTTCCCGAGACGTTGTCTGCGTCCTGCGATCCGGAGTTCGTAGCGCAGGCCGCGACCGAATTGGCCGGCATTGATGAGACCGAGGGCTTCGCGGACGAGCCGGCGCCATGCAGCCTCCTTCAGGAGGTAGGGATGGTCCTCGCGGCGTTGTCGAGGGCCGGTGCCAGACAGGTGGTGATGGTAGACCTCACCATTCCTGATCTCGGTGTGCCGGTTGTCAAGATCCTTGTGCCCGGTTTCGAGGGTCCGGCTGGAGAGGCTGCGCTGGGCACCCGGGCGGCACTGGGAGGCAGAGCGTGAGCACAAGAGTGTTCCTCGGCCCTTCGTTGGGGCATTCTCAAGCTCAAGCGATATTGCCCCACGCGGAGATTTGCCCCCCAGCGGCCCTTGGAGATGTCTATCGCGCGGTACGAGACGGGTGCAGTCAACTCCTCATCGTGGACGGGTATTTCGAGCATGTACCTGCCGTGTGGCACAAGGAGATCCTGTTCGCCATGTCTGAGGGTGTGAAGGTCCTTGGGGCTGCGAGCATGGGGGCGCTCAGGGCAGCAGAGCTTCACACTTATGGGATGGTCGGAATCGGAGGGGTCTTCGCACGTTACCGGGACGGAGTGCTTGATGGGGACGACGAGGTCGCGGTGGCTCACGAGGACGAGGCCAGCGGGTTCCGGGCTGTCTCCGATCCCATGGTAAATATCCGCGCGGCCCTGGAGTGTGCTGCAGCCAGTGGACAGATCAGCCAGGCGACCGCGGCCCGGATCGCCGTGATCGGTAAATCCATGTTCTACCCGGAACGCACGTGGGGGTGTCTGCTGCGCTCGGCAGCTTTTGAGGTGCCTGACGTTGAGCTGGACCGGCTCAGGACGTTTCTCGACGACCGGAAGCCGGACCTCAAACGCGATGACGCCATGCAGGCTCTACAAGCATGCCGGACTTCTGCACTTTCTGAGCCTGCACGGCCACCGGCCTTCGTTCGCACCAATGCGTGGGCGTGCTTCGAAGCTGCGCAAGCCGAGCAGTGAGGGCAATAGCGTGGCCGAGATCCTGAAGGAGAACATCGACTTCCGGCGTTTCTGGCTGGGTGACGGCGCCAGCCAGTTCGCGGCGCAGGCGACCACTTTCGGAATGCCGTTGGTAGCCCTGGAGCTGCTGGATGCGTCGACCTTCGAGATCGGAATCGTCAACAGCTTCGCCACGTCCGCTTTTTTGCTGGTGGGCCTGCCGGCAGGAGTTCTCGTAGACCGGGCGCGTCAACAGCGGACCGTGATGGTGTGGGCGGACGTATGCCGTTTCGCACTGCTGGCCGTCTTGGGTATAGGTGCCCTGCTCGAAGCACTGACACTCGCTCAAGTCTACGTGACGGCTCTTCTCGTGGGCACCGCGACAGTCCTGTTCGATGTCGCTCACCAGAGCTACGTGCCGCGCATCGTCCCGCAAGAATCTCTGGTACAGGGCAACGCACGCATCGCCGCCACCCAGTCGGTCGCCCAGGTCGCCGCGCCTACCGCAGGTGGTCTGATGCTTTCCCTCACAGGAGCCAAGGCTCTGCCAGTGGTGCTCGCCGCATGCTTCGTCCTGTCGACAGTCTTCCTCCTGCGTATCCGTGTGCGCGAGAAGTCAAGCGGGTCGGTTCCTCCACGGGCTCGGATGTGGCAGGAAATGTCGGATGGGCTGAAGTACGTACTCAAAACCCCCGTGCTACGAGCGATAGCCCTCAGCACAGGGTGGTTCAACCTCTTCGCTCTCGTGATCCAGTCGGTTATCGCAGTCCGGCTCGTCAGAGATCTCGGACTGACCGCAGGCTACGTCGGTGTCTATTTCGCTCTCGGTGCCTGCGGAAGCGTCGCTGGGGCACTCAGCGCTCAACTCTGGGCGGCACGCCTCGGCGAGGAGCGTGTCATCTGGATGGCCTCCGCTTTCACTGCACCCTTCGCTTTCCTGATCGCGGTGCCCAACAGTCCCTCCACCTTTGTCCTGGCAGGCTTGGGATACTTCACAATGGCCGCTGGCGCGACTGTCTTCAACGTGGCACAGCTCAGCCTCCGACAGCGGATTTGCCCGCCTGACCTGCGTGGACGAATGAACGCCAGCATCCGCTTTCTGGTGTGGGGCACGATGCCGTTCGGTGGGCTCTTGGGAGGAGCGATCGGCTCAGCCTGGTCAGCTAGGACAGCATTGGTGCTCGGCGCGGTCGGCCTATCCACCGCCTGTCTCCCCTTGCTGCTCTCCTTGGCACGCCAACCCGTCGCCCACGGGAAGCATCGTGCGATCCACACCGCGGCCGGAGACGAGAGAGCGGAAAGTGACTGCGCTTGAGACAGAACGCCCAAATCATCCAGTCTGGACCGCTCCGAGCACCGGACTACGGCGGAGCGAGGGCGCACTGTTGAAGCCGACAATCCGCTCGAACATCGATGAGCGCTGCCTCACCCACCCTCTCTGCCGCGGAAGAGGAGAACGAGCGAATGCCGCCAGTCCCGCAGCCGGATTCCGGCGACACACCGCGTCCCTTGCCCGCAGACGAGGGCGCGGCAAGCAACGCCGGGATCCGGCTGGCCAAGAGGCTATTCGAGGCCGGTGTGCACTTCGAAGGGCGGGCATATCCGGCCTCACCGGAGCCGCTCATCCTGGATGAGGAGGACGCTGCCCGAATCTCCTCAACCGCCGAAGCCCTCCACCAGATAATTGACAGAGTTGTCGACGCTTACCTGAACAACGCAAAGGTGCGCAGCCACTTCCCCCACTACCTTCCGTACGCCCACCTGATGACGCTCTCGCCTCAACTGCGGCCAGCCGCACGCATCTGCCGGTTCGACGGCGCCACCGATCACGACGGCACCTACCGGATCATGGAGACGAACACGGCGTGTCCCGGTGGAGTGATCCAGAACGGCATCACGGCACGCCTGTGGCGGGAGGAGTGCGGGCCTTCCTGGTGTGATGCAACGGACCAGTGGATTCCGCAGGTCTTGGAAACGGACCGGTACGCCTTCACCCAGGAGCTGATCCAGTGCCACGTTGCACAATCCGGGCGGGAACCGGGATTCGCAGTGGTGGTGAACCTCAACGGTCGTTTCACCAACGAGGTCGACTGGATGCTTACCCAGTTCCGTGAGCACGGACTGCGGGCGGAACGCGTCGAGGCCGCGGACCTGCGCTATCGCAAGGGCCGCCTCATCTGGCGTGGGTCCACCGTGGACCTGGCCTACAACAAGCTCGACCAACTGGACCTGGTCCGCGATGAGGCGGCGCACGGATATCTGCAGGCAGCTGCCGACGGAGCAGTCTGCTGTCTCAACCCTCTGATCTCGCAGTGCATCCTCGAAGACAAAGCCGTTCTTGCTCTGCTCACTGACGAGCGCTTCGCGGACAGTCTGCCCCTGAACCCGGGCGAACGAGCCATCGTTGAACGGCACGTGCCCTGGACCCGCGCCCTCGAAGAATGCGAAACCACTGGCCCGGACGGCGCAGTGCTCCCCTTGATGGACTTCGCCGTCAAGGCTCGCAGCCGACTGGTACTCAAGCCGCGCCATCTCACCCGAGGGGAGGGGGTGGCCGTAGGCCGGTGGACCGATTCCCGAACCTGGCAGTCCCTGCTCAGCCAAGCCGCTCGCACACAGGACTACGTCGTCCAGGACTACGTACCCCTTCCCACCTGCAGGATCGCCGCCTCTGGAACGACTGACGGCGGAGACATGATGCACGGACTGGACGTCTACCTGTTCGGAGGTAAGGCTGTCGGCTTCCAATGCCGTGCCTCATACGACCCCGTCACCAACATCGGCCGGCGAGGAATGCTGTTGCCGGTTGCAATCCGCAGGTTTACCGGTTCCGAGTGATGTACACCTCAGCGTAGGGCCATCGACGAAGGAGGAACAATGCCCGGACCGACGGTCTGGATCGTCGACCGCTGGGAGGACGCATCCAAGCCGACCTGGGAGGTCGCCGCCGTCCACGAGGTACTTAACGGGCGCGGTGTCCGCGCCGAGATCGTGGACTGGGAAGACCTCCGTCTCGGCCTTTCCCGGGACACGCTAGTCAGAGCCGGAACCGAGTCCCCATTCCCCGACGCCATGGTGATTCGCTCGCAAGTCCTCACCCGTCACACTGCAGGAGACACCGCCATCCTCTTCGGCTGGTTCGATCACCTTGAAGATTGCGGCGTCCGTCTAATCAACCGGGCGACGGCACTGCGGACCGTCGAGAACAAGATGCGCCAGGCGCAGGTGCTTCGCGCTGCCGCAATACCCGTACCCGACACCAGGATTATCTACTCAGTGCAGCAGGTTGACCAATGCATGCGAGATTGGGGTGAAATCGTTTTGAAACCGGTCTACGGCCATGCCTCAATCGATGTCGTCCGCATGCGACCCAAGGGAGCCGGGCACACCGAGGGTGAACTTCTGGGTACCCGCGAGGAGATCACCACATGGCACCTCCTGAACCATTACCGGGTTCTGTGTGCTCAACCTTACATTCCCAATCCGGGACGCGACATACGCCTGACCGTTATGGGGGATAGCATCGCCGCAGCAGTCGCGCACATCAGCACGTCCTCTGACGGCAGCGTGCGTCACCTCCTGCATCCCTACACCACTGCACGCGTCGAAAACGATCCGGAACTCGAGTACACAGCGCTCACCGCGACTCGGGCTCTGGAGCTCGATATAGCAACAATCGACCTGGTCGAAGGCCCGGATGGGCCCGTGGTAATTGAGGTCAACCCCACTGCCACTCTCTGGCGGACCTTAGAAGGTACCGACTTCGACCTGACCGAAAAGGGCATAACGGAAGCGCATGCTGATGTCGTCACTGCAGCCGTAGCACGTGCGCAACGGCAGTGAAGGTTTCAACCGTCGGCCCCGTTCCTGCGAGACGGAAATTACCGATGCACCCGGATACCTACCTCCCTGTTTCGCTTCAGGCTGCTGAGCCAGCCGTCTGACGGCGGTGCGGGTTCACTATCACTGCCGGTTCGTGCAACGACGGAGCCTGGACTCAGCGATACCAACAAAGCGTCCCTGTCAGTGGCCTGACGCCGGTCGCCCACGATGGCACGACTGGGGCCATCATCCAGTTCCTCCCCGGCCCGACCCTATCCGCCACGAGCATCCCGACCGCCGTTGATCTGACGCCACTCACCACAGCGTGGCCTCACCCTCGATGTCCGCGACAGACGCGCCGGGTGACCTTCACCGGGGGCACCGCAATTTTCAGGGTAAGGCGGCCGCTGAACGCCACACTGATCCGGTCTCATAAAGAACAGCGAACGGAAATCCGGATCCTTTCCTCAGCGGGGGCGCCAGGTGCGGATTTCGAGGTGGGTGATGTGGGCGTGGCTGTGGATGCGTCCCGTTTCGAGGAGCCATTGGTGGACGGCGGCGGTGACGTCGCCTCCGGCGGTGTCGACGCGGCGTGCGAAGTCGCGGGCGTCGAAGCCGCCGGTGGTGGCGGATCCGTAGGAGCGTTCCTCGGTGTGGTCGGTGCGCTGGATGACGTCGCGGCGGATGCCGGGTGAGTCGGTGCGGCTGCCGGAGGCGAGGGTGTAGCCGGTTTTGGGCATGCGGACGGTGAAGGCGAGGCGCAGTCCTTGGCGGGCGGCTTCGGCGATGAGGGGGCGCAGGCGGGTGGAGCCGGTGGCGATGGCCTGGGCGCCGGCGCGGCCGGTGCCGGTGCCGGTGGGGGTGATGAGGACGGCTTTGGTGCGGACGCGGGCGCGGGTGCCGGTGGCGGTGGTGCGGCGGGTGATGTGGGGGGCTGCGAGGGTGGCGAGTTCGGTGGTGTCGGTGATGCCTGCGGTCTGGAGGGCGTTGAGAGCGTGGGTGAGGGCGGGGATGAAGGCGGCGCCTTTTCCTTGTGTGTAGAACTGGGAGACGAGGGAGGGGTCGCGGTTGATGATGCGGGCGATGTCTCGTTTTGTGTAGCCGGCGGCCTGGAACTGGTCGGCGAGGCGGGCGGCTTCGTTCAACTGCCGTGCCGGGCGCCGGTTGCGTGGGGGCATCAGGGTGTGGCCCCTTCGGTGTGGGTGTGCTGGAGGGCGTCACGTCCGGCGTCGCGCAGTGCCAGGAGGTCGTCTTCGCTGGTGGGTGCCAGGACGGGGCCGGGCAGGTGGCCCTTGTACAAGTAGTCGCCGGGCTGGCCGTGGTAGGGCCAGTGGTGGGGCTGGGTGAGGTAGAGGGCGTCGGTGCGGAAGGCGACGACGGTGCCGGGGGGTACGTGGAGGGCACCGGCGTGGGTGTTGTCGGCGCGGTGACGCTGGGTAAGGAGGGCGGCGCGGGCGGAGGACCAGATTCCGGCGGCCCATTCGGGGTGGGCGTAGGGGTCGCGGGCGGATTCCCCGGCGGCGATGCCGCGGGACATCTCTTCACGCTCGCTGCCGGTCAGATGACGTTCTGATCGCTGCTGCGGGGTGAAGCGGATACCGCCGCTCTGGTACAGGAACTGGCGGACGTTGTGCATCGGCGCCCCAAGCGCCCGCCCGATCAAGCTGAACGACTGACCTTCACGCCACCGTCTCCAAACCTCGTCCTGCTGAGACGTCGAGAACCCGTAGTCACGCACCTGTGCCTCCACGACCACATGATCATCGGTGGGTGGTGCGTTGATCACTTAAGACGTCATCTCATTTGGTGAATCTGCGGTAGCAGATGAGGGTGCAGGCGATGCTGGTGAAGGCGAGGAAGTGTTCGGCTTTGCGCTCGTAGCGG
>NZ_JBEOUD010000054.1:0-51690 GCF_040303865.1 Streptomyces sp. NPDC094034
GCAAGCTACGACCAGGCGCGACGCTCCCATTCCTCGAGCACAACGAACGCCTGCGGCACGAGCACTCCTCACAACGCATCACGGTCGAACACGCCCTCGCCGACCACAAACGCTGGAAACAGCTGACGCGCTGGACCCACCGCCGCGACCGTCTCCCCTACACCTACCAGGCCATCGCCACCCTGGTGTCCGACCGCAATACCACCACCTGACGGGCGCCACGACCAGGGCAAGCACAACTCACCCGCTATCACGCACCAACTCGTAAGTCACCGGTATTATTGAGGCTAAGGGACGGGGGGCGCTCGATCGCAGCCGCCCACTGAGTGAAGCCGTGATAGCTCTGTCCATACATCCCGCGCTGCTCGACGCGGTTCCGCCGATCCGGGTGCTTCGAGGACGACCTCGCCGCAAGCCGCGGCACCTGTATGCCGACCGGGGCTACGACTTCGACCAGTACCGCCGCCCATTATGGAAGCGCGGCATCAAGCCGATGATCGCCCGACGCGGCGTGGCCCACGGCTCGGCAAGGTCCGTTGGGTGGTGGAACGGCACAAGGTTCGCTCGATGACCCACCTTCGACGTCCTAATACTGCAATCACAGTTATGGGGTCTGGTGTGATTGAGTGTCGTGGTGTCTGTGGATCTTGGTGTGCGTCAAGTCGAGTCTTGGCGTGATGTGTTGGCGGGGTTACACGCCCGGTTCGCGTCGCGGTTTGCCCGCTCGGAGCCGCGGGGCCGGTCGCTGGATTACGTGGCTGGGCTGGTGGCTCCGCTGGAGCGCAAGAACGGCTGGTCGCTGGCGGAACGAGCCGGTGAGGCGCATCCGATCGGGATGCAGCGGCTGCTGGGCGAGGCGGACTGGAACGCTGACGGGGTCCGTGATGACGTCCGTGACTTCGTCATCGAGAGTATCGGTGACAAGGACGCAGTGCTGATCGGTGATGACACCGGGTTCCTGAAAAAGGGAGTCCGCTCGGCCGGGGTGCAGAGGCAGTACTCCGGCACCGCAGGCCGGACCGATAACTGCCAGATCGGCACCTTCCTCGCCTACGCCTCCGGGCGGGGGCGGGCGTTGATCGACCGGGAGTTGTAACTGCCGAAGTCCTGGACGGACAACCGGGAACAGTGCCGGGCGGCCGGAGTCCCGGACGATGTGCCGTTCGCCACGAAGATCGAGCACTTCCAGGCCATGCTCCAGCGCGCTCTGGATGCGAAGGTGCCCTTCGCGTGGGTGACCGCAGACGAGGCATACGGGCAGGTCAAGCGACTGCGGTACTGGCTGGAGCAGCGTGCGGTCGCGCACGTGCTAGCGACCAAGGTCAACGACACCGTCATCACCACCCGGGGCGCCGAGGTCCGGGTCGATGCCCTGGTGGCCGGCCTGCCGCGGCAGGCATGGAAACGCGTATCGGCAGGGGGCGGCGCCCACGGGCACAGGTTCTACGACTGGGCCCGGGTGCCGATCCGGATCTGGTGGGAGAACGGCTTCGGCCACTGGGTACTGGCCCGCCGCAGCGTCAGTGACCCGACCGAGATTGCTTACTACGTCTGCTACGGCCCGGCCGGCACCCGGCTGAGGGACCTGGCCCGGGTGGCCGGAGCCCGCTGGCAGGTGGAGGAATGTTTCCAGGCCGCAAAGAACGAGTGCGGCCTGGACCACTACCAGGTCCGCCGCTACGACGCCTGGTACCGGCACATCACCCTGTCCATGGCCGCACTCGCCGCACTGACCGCCATCCGCGCCCAAGAACGGTCAAAGGGGGCAGTGATCTCGGACAAACCCGCCTGATACCCCTGTCGGTCGCGGAGATCCGGCGCCTGATCGGACTTCCCCTCCGCCCACAACACCTCACCCCGACCCACCATCTGCACTGGTCATGGTGGAGACGACTCAGTCAGGCCCGAGCCCGCCACAGCCACTACAAACGCCGAGGCCATACCCCATAACTGTGATTGCAGTACTAGCTAGGTCAGGGGGTCTATCAACGGCGCCATGAGTCAGCGTCGGAGGAATGCGAAGGGAGCGCTGCCTCTTCCGCCTGAGAACGTGAAGCACCAGGCGAGCGGTGGCTATCGGGGCTCGATGCGCAGGGTCGTCTCGGTAGCTTCGGCGCTGGTGATCGAGCGCGTGGCTGAGCCGTTGCCGTACTTGGCGAAGTAGGCCGCGTCGATCGCCTGGTCGTGGGTCGAGTCGGGGATGTAGCTGACATCACGGGACTGGCCGCGCCAGCTGATTGCACCCTCGTGGTGGCGCGCGACGCCCTGGTACCACTTGCCGCCCGTGCCTCTCACCGAGCGGACGTAGGGAGCGCCGCCGACCACGACGTGCCAGACGATCACGAGCGGGCGCAGCGACCCGTCGTCGCGGCGTCCCGAGACTCGGATCTCTCCGGCGCGCTCGATCACGCGCAGATCCTCTTCGGACCACGTGCTCATGTGCTTCTCCTTCACGGGACGTGTTCCAACCAGAATCGCTGGGGCATGCAGCGGGAAACAGGTTCGTCCAGCACCTGTCCACGTGCGCCCCGCCCGATCGCCATGCTGCCGGCTGGATCAGTAGCCGGACTCGGAGCCGTAGTAGGTGGGCTTTCGTGGCGTGTAGTGCTCCTCGAGCGCGGCCACTTCGTCGTCGCTGAGTTGGACGTCGAGGGCGGCAACGGCATCGGTGAAGTGGTGCGGCTTGGTGGCCCCGACGATCGGTGAGGAAACGACCGGGTTGCGCAGCACCCAGGCCAGGGCGACCTGCGCCATCGGGATGCCGCGGGCTTCGGCAATCTGCTGCACCGCGTCGACGGTGCCCTTGTCGCTCTCCAGCCACAGCGGGGTGCCTGACGAGTCGGTCAACGGGTTGGCCTTGCCGCGGGTCGTGGACTTCTCGCCCCACGGGCGTGTGACGAGCCCCGCGGCAAGCGGGGACCACGGGATTGCTCCGACGCCCTGGTCGGCCAGCAGCGCGTACATCTCCCGTTCCTCCTCGCGAGCGACGAGGTTGTACTGGTCCTGCATGGAGATGAACTTCGTCCACCCGTACAGCTCGGCGGTGTACTGCATCTTGGAGAACTGCCACGCCCACATGGATGAGGCACCGATGTAGCGGGCCTTGCCCGCCTTCACGATGTCGTGAAGGGCCTCCATCGTCTCCTCGACCGGGGTGTTCGGGTCGAAGCGGTGGATCTGGTAGAGGTCGATGTAGTCCGTACCGAGACGCATCAGGGAGGCGTCGACCTGTTCGAAGACCGCGCGCCGCGAAAGGCCCGAGCCGCCGGGGCCTTCGCCCATCGGGGCGAACAGCTTCGTGGCGATCACGACATCCTCGCGCTTCGTGTACTTCGTGATGGCCTCGCCGGTGATCTCCTCACTCGTGCCGCGCCCGTAGATGTTCGCGGTATCCCAGAAGGTGATGCCGAGCTCGACGGCCTGCCGGAAGATCGGCTCGGCACTGGCAGCGTCGAGCGTCCAGGCGCCCTGCCTGCCGCCAGTGGCAAAACTCATGCAGCCGAGTGCGATCCGGCTGACCTTCAGGCCGGACGTTCCGAGTCGCGTGTATTCCATCGTGTCGATCCCATACTTTCTGTCGTGACGGTCTGGGCCTTAACTGTGCTGAACCGTTGCCGAAGGCGCGGCGGCGCTTACAACCCGGTCGGAGCGAGGCCTGTGCAGGGCCTTCAGCGCTGCCGCCTCCGCATCGGTCAGCTGCGCCGAGCTGCTCGACGGCGGGCATGGGTGGGATTCCTAGTGAAAAGCGGTGCCGTGCTCGGGCGGGGCGCAGAGGACGTCCGTCCGCCGGCGAGGGCTGGTCGCCGACGGACGGGGCAGGGCTACGGGGTGACCATCACCTTCAGAGCGGTGCGGTCGTTCATGGCGGCGTAACCCGCAGGTACCTCGTCGAGGGTCACGGTGCGGTCGAAGACCTTGCCGGGGTTGATGACGCCGTTCAGGACCTGCTGGATGGCCGGCTCGAGATAGGCACGCACGGGGGCGGGGCCGCCCGCGAGGCGCGCGTTCTTGCCGAACAGTGAACCGAAGCCGATCGGGGCCTCCTCGTACTGGGGCACGCCCACCCGAGAAATGATGCCGGCGGGGCGGACGATGCCGTAGGCCTGCTCGTAGGCGTTCAGGTAGCCGACGGCCTCCAGCACCGCGTGCACGCCCTCGCCGTTCGTGAGGTCGAGAACCTGCTGCACGCCGTCGGCGCCGCGCTCGGCGATCACGTCGGTCGCGCCGAACTCGACGCCCAGGTCGGTGCGGGCCTTGTGCCGGCCCATCAGGATGATGCGTTCGGCGCCGAACTGCTTCGCGGCCAGGACGGCGGACAGACCGACCGCCCCGTCGCCGATCACGGCGACGTTCTGGCCCGGCTTGACCTCGGCCATGTGGGCGGCGTGGTAGCCGGTGAGATACACGTCCGACAGAGTCAGCAGCGAGGCCAGCAGGCCCTCGTCCGCGGCGGCCGGGTTGACGCTGGGGACCTTTACCAGGGAGCCCTCGGCCTGCGGCACGCGGGCCAGCTCAGCCTGGAGGCCGGCAGCCTGGGGGGTGCCGTACCAGCCGCCGTGGATGCAGGCGGTCTGGAAGCCTTCACGGCAGAACACGCACGTGTTGTCGCTGAACGCGAAGGGGACGATGACGAAGTCGCCCTTCGTCACGGTCTTCACCTCGGCGCCGACCTCCTCGACCACTCCGATCAGCTCGTGCCCCATCGACAGACCGCCGGGGGTGTCGGGCAGCGAGTGGTACGGGTGCAGGTCGCTTCCGCAGATGCAGGCGCGGACGGTCCGCACGATCGCGTCGGTCGGGAACTGAATGACCGGGTCTGCGACGGTCTCAATGCGCACGTTGCCGGCGCCGTACATGAACGTTGCCTTCATGAGGTTTTGTGGTGTCTTCCTGTTCGGATAAGAGAGGTGACCGTTCCTGCGGCGGTGGGCGTGTCCCCGCAGTGGTCTGCGGAAGCGCCCTCCGGTGGATCATGTCCAGGAAACAGCCACCTGCGCGGGCGTGGGAGTCCCTGCTCTTCCAGGTACTGTCATTACCTCCCTCCCATCAAACGCGGCCATGGGCGGTTCATCACCTTGAGCGCGGTGCGGTCGTTCATGGCCGCATACCCGTCCGGCACCTCGTCGAGGGTGACTACGCGCTCGAAAACCTTGCCCGGGTTGATCGTTCCGGCGAAGACCTGACCGATCGCGTCGGGGGGTAGGCGCGCACCGGGCGACTCCGCCAGTCAGGTGTGCGTTCTTGCCGACAGCGACCCGATACCGATGGGAGACTCCTCGTACTGTGGTGCGCCGAGGCGGGAGATGATGCCGCCGGGGCGCACGATGCCGTAGGCCTGCTTGTAGGCTGGCTTGAGGCCGTGGCCTCCAGCACGATGTGCGATCCCTCGCCATTCGTGAGATCAAGGACTTCCGCGACGCCGCGTTCGGCCACGACAGCACCGAAATCAACGCCCAGGTCGGTGCGGTCTGTGTGGCGGCCGATGAGGATGATCCGCGCGGCGCCGAGCTTCCGGCAGGCGAGCGCCGCAGACACGCCGACCGCGCCGTCACCGATCACGGTGACGGTCTTGCCAGGCTGGACCGGTCCGGCAGGGCCAGCAATGAGGCCAACACCCCCGCATGGTCACCGGGTCGCGCAGGCTGCCGTCGCCGCGCTCGGACTCCGGGTCAAGTTATGGCGCCAACTCAATGCAGCGCAGTTCGTCGTCAGTCCATCCGGATGGTCATTCGCGCCTTCAGTACTCGGCCGTGCGGACTGAGACTGAGTCGGGCACCCGCCACGAGACGCCGTAGGAGGTGGGAGATGAGGAGGTCCCGCGGAAGCCGGCGGTGGTGAAAAAGGCCGTGCGTGCCGCGTTGCCCTCGACAACGGCGTTGGTGGAACGCGTCGTGCCGTAGTTGAACCGCACCGTTTCCGCGATCAGCTGGTCCTTTGGTAGGGCCAGACGGTCACTGCTCTCGGTCGGCGCCTCGGACACGGCCAGGAACGCTCGCTCCTTGGTGGTGAGGGCTCGCCAGGGTGACCAGCTGAGTCGGCGCCCACCACGTCGGTGAAGGTCTCTCCGGTGTCAACGGAAATTGTGTACACAGGTATGTCCACTCATGCCCGGGTGAGACGGCGCTGCCACGGAACCCGCCACGGCGTCTGGCGGCAGCGACACGGAAAGCAGATTGTCAAGCACAGATTTGTCCAGCACTTGACAGTCATGTAAACGGCGCCCTATACATCTCCTCAGCGGGCCCCGGAGCCCGTCCGCACGACCCGACACCGCAGCCGGACGTGAAGGAGCTCGGATGACGCAGAACCACCCGGCCCCGCCGGTGGGGGCGCAGCAGTCGGTCCCGGCCGGGCCACCTTCGATGCGCCGGGTAGCGGTGGCGAGCTTCGTCGGCACATTGATCGAGTTCTACGACTTCCTGATCTACGGATTCGCCGCCGCACTGGTGTTCAGCCAGGTGTTCTTCCCGGCGCTCGGGCAGTCCGCAGGCACGGTGGCCTCGTTCGCGACACTCGGCGTCGCTCTCGTCGCACGCCCCATCGGCAGCATCCTGTTCGGACACTTCGGGGACCGGCTGGGCCGCAAGCGCACGCTGGTTACGGCGCTGCTGTTGATGGGCGCCGCAACCGTGCTCGTCGGCTGTCTACCCACCGCCGGCCAGATCGGGGCGCTCGCGCCGATCCTCATCGTGATGCTGCGCGTCCTGCAGGGCATCGCAGCCGGCGGCGAGTGGGCGGGAGCGGTCATGTTCGCGGCCGAGCACGCCCCGAAGCACCGGCGCGGCTTCTACGCGATGATCCCGCCGTTCGGTGGCGGCTGCGCGCTGGCCCTCGCACCCGCGGTCTTCGCGATCACCAGCGCATCGATGGGCGACGAGGCGTTCCTGTCCTACGGCTGGCGGATCCCGTTCCTGGTGAGCATCGTGCTGGTCGCCGTCGGCCTGTACGTGCGGCTGAGGATCGAGGAGACGCCCGTCTTCCAGGCCGAGACCGCCCAGCGCGGCGTCTCCGCACATCCGTTCGCCGAGGCGATCCGCAGCCAGCCGAGAGAGATCATGCTCGGCATCGGCTTGGTGATCACCGTGCCCACGTTCTCCTACCTGGGCGCCACCTACCTGCCGAACTACGCCACCACCCAGCTGGGTCTCGGGCGCACCCCCGTCCTCGTCGCGGGCATCGTCGCCGGCGTCCTGTACGCCGCGAGCATCCTCGTCGGCGGTGTGGTCGCGGACCGCTTCGGCAGGCGGCGCACCCTGCTGGGCGCGAGCGCCGCGGCGATCGTCTGGGCCGTGGCGCTGTTCCCGGTTCTGGGCATCGGCACGATGACCGCGTTCGCCATCGCCCTCTGCATCACCTTGGTCATCGCGGGCGTCGCACTCGGGCCTGTGGGGGCGGTGCTGTCCGAGCTGTTCCGAACGCGCTACCGGTATACGGCGGCGGGCTTCAGCTACAACGTCGCCCAGATCTTCGGCGGGGCAGTCCCGCCGCTCATCGCGGCGCCCATCATCGCTGCGTCCGGGGCATTCGTATTCAGCCTCGTCGTCGCGGCGTTCTGCCTGGTCAGCCTCGTCAGCATTGTCCTCCTGCGGGAGACCGCGAACCAAGACCTTGCGGACGTCACCGCTCACTGACGGTCGCCGCTCTTTCAACGAAGGGAGGTCTGAAGTATGGACAGCCGCTTCACGGGACGCACCGTAATCGTGACCGGGGGCGGGCGCGGCATCGGCCGCGCCGTGACAGAACGACTCGCGCGCGAGAGCGGACGAGTCGCCATCTTCGACGTCGACGCCAGCAGCGGCGCCCATGCCGCGAAGGAGTTGCGGGAGGCCGGACTCGACGTCACGTTCCTGGGGGTCGACGTCACCGACACCGCCGCGGTCGAGTCCGCGGTCGCACGAGTGGTGGACGGGCTCGGTCCGCCGGACGTGCTGGTCAGCAACGCCGCCCTGGTCCGCACCACGGACTTCTTCACCGCGTCCGCGGACGAGATCGATGAGATCCTCTCGGTCAACGTCCGCGGCGGGCTCGTCGTCGGCCGAACAGTGGCCCGAGCCATGATCGACGCCGGCCGGACGGGGGCGATCGTGAACATGTCGTCAATCACCTCGGCCCAGGGCTCCGCCGAGATGACCGCGTACTCGGCGTCGAAGGGCGCGGTCTCTGCGATGACCCGCTCACAGGCTGTCGCCCTCGCCCCGCACGGCATCCGGGTCAACGCGGTGGCACCCGGGACGATCACGACCGAGAAAGTCGCCGAGATCTACGCGCAGGAGACGCACCTGCGTCGACAGGTCCTCTCCCGCACCCCGCTGCGGCGGCTCGGGTCCCCGGCCGAAGTGGCCGCGGTCGTTGCCTTCCTCGCCTCGGACGACGCCTCGTACCTCACTGGCCAGGTCCTCTTTCCAGACGGCGGCCGGCTCGCACTCAGCTACACGGTCGATGTCGACGACTGATCACGACAGGAGCACCAGCATGACCACCATGATTTATGGCGGGAGCGGCTTCATCGGCCGTCGGCTCGTCGATCTGCTGACCGCACGGGGCGAGAAGGTCGTCACTGCGGACATCGCGCCACCCCCGGGCGGCACGTCCGACAACTTCGTCCGCTGCGACCTCCGCCGCTTCGACGAGGTGATCACCAGCATGCTGACCGTTCGGCCGACCCGCACCATCAACCTGGCCTACATGCTGGGCAGCCACCACGCTCCACACGTCGCGCTGCAGCTCAACGTGGTCGGCATGGACAACTTCTTCGAGGCGTCGCGGCAGGCCGAGGTCCAGCACGTGGTGTTCGGCAGCTCGCTGGCGGTCAACGGCAGACAGACCTGGTTCGGAGAGCGGTTCGTCACGGAGGACGATGAACTGCACGGCGTGGACTACCAGTACGCAGTGCACAAGGTGTTCAATGAACGCCAGGCCCAGGACTACCGGGAGAAGCATGGCCTGCGGATCACTGCGATCCGCCCGGCCAACGTCACCGGGCACGACAAGGTGTTCGGCTCAGTCGACCACGTCCAGGTGATCACCAAGCCCGCCGCAGGCGAGTCGCTGACCCTCCCCTACGCCGACGCGATGCGCTGCCCCGTGCACGTCGACGACGTCGCTGAGGCCTTCGCGCGGATCGCGCTGACGGACAATCCCCAACACACGGAGTACAACACCGGCGGCACCGCAGTGAGCCTGGCCGAGCTGGCCGGGATCGTGAAACAGTACGTGCCGACGGCAGACGTTCGGTTCGAGCACGAGACCGGCGGCAAGGCCGACTGCACGAACTACCTCATCGACAACACTCGGCTACGAGACGAGTTCGGTCTCATCCCGCGGGACGCGCGGGCCTGCGTGACGTCGATCCTCGACGCCCTGAAGAAGAAGTAGCCGCGCTCGTGCGAAGGGATACCGGGATGATCCCGGTATCCCTATTTTTATCGCGTTCGAAGCCAGGAAGAACAGCAGCACTGCGGAAGCGGCAAGCAGCCCCAGACCCGAAGGGAGCCCCACCCCCATTCGTGGGCCTGCTCCAGGGGCAGTACCAATGCCAGCAAGCCCGCGACCAGAAGCAATCCGCCGACAGGGTCGACACGGCCGACAATGGGCTGGTGTGACTCACGCACCAGCAGGACGATGCTCGTGAACGAGACCAGCCCCAGGGCAAAGCTGATCCACATCAGGGACTGCCACTCCCAACTCTCGGCGACCAGGCCGCCCAGCGGCAGACCGAGAGAGCTGCCGACACCCAGCAAGGCACTGACCACGGCGACAGCCCAACCAGCCCTCTGCGCCGGCAGCAGGGCGGCCAGCAGACTGATCCCCAGCGGGATCACCGCCATAGCCGCGCCCTGGCAGGCCCGGCCGAAGATCAGTACCGGCAGGCTGTCGGTGACCGCGTCAACGAGGCAACCGACCGTCAACAAAATCAGAGCGGCCAGGAGCATCCTACGTTTCCCGTAGAGGTCGCCCAGGCGTCAGCCGCGAGTCGACCGGGGATCCCGGAGGTCAGCTCGATCTCGCAGACCCGCAGGCCGTCGTAGCACTCTGCCGTGAAGTGCTCGAACAGCCCCTCCTCGTGGATCGCTGAAAATCACCACGTACTGCGAACCCGCGGTGCGGGCGTCGTAGACGACCGGACCACCTCCACCCGGGCAGCACGGTTGACGCTCCCCTCCCTGAAGGGAGGGGATTCTTACGGCTCGCGCCGTGAGACTTCCTGTTTCATCGCCGACTGCCCGCCCGGAGTGTTCCGTTGAGGTCTTACACCAGCTCCGCAGGCTGTAACCGCCCGTCCGGCGGCCAGCAAGTTCTTCGCTGCGTTCACGTCCCGGTCGTGGGTCGTTCCGCAGTCGCACGTCCAGGTGCGGACGCTGAGCGGCATCCTGCCTTGCAGGGTGCCGCAGGTGG
Organism: Streptomyces sp. NPDC094034; assembly: GCF_040303865.1. Lineage (NCBI taxonomy): Bacteria > Bacillati > Actinomycetota > Actinomycetes > Kitasatosporales > Streptomycetaceae > Streptomyces > Streptomyces sp. NPDC094034. The sequence goes on from NZ_JBEOUD010000054.1 coordinate 10,396, forward strand.
AGCAGATCCTGGGGGAGGGGAACCAGCGGTCGACCACGATCACTTCGCGGCCGTACCAGAGGGCCTTGTACTCCAGCAGGCTCCGGAACTCGGACCACGCCGCATCGCAGATGGCGCGGGCGAGTGTGTGGTTCTTGACCATGTTGCGAACGGTCAGGTCCTCGATCACGAGCGTTTGGTTTTCGCGCACGAGCCGAGTGGTGATCTTATGCAGGTGGTCGCGGCGCCGGTCGGCGATCCGGGCGTGGATCCTGGCGACCTTGAGCCGGGCCCTGGCCCGGTTCGCCGAACCCTTCGTCTTCTTCGCAAGGGTGCGCTGGGCCTTCGCCAGTCGGGCACGGTCTTTGCGCTCGTGCCGGGGGTTGGCGATCTTCTCACCCGTGGAGAGGGTCAGCAGGTGGTCAAGGCCCGCGTCGATACCGACCGCCGTGTCCTTGGCGGCCAGTGGCTGCACGGTCGGGTCGTCGCACAGCATCGACACGAACCAGCGTCCCGCGCCGTCGCGGCTGACGGTCACCGTGGACGGCGTCGCACCCTCGGGAAGCGGTCGGGACCAGCGGATGTCCAGGGGTTCCGACATCTTCGCGAGCGTCAGCTCCCCGTCGCGGAAGAGGAATGCCGAGCTGGTGTACTCCGCGCTGGCGCGGGACTTCCGCCTGGACTTGAAGCGCGGGTACCGGGCCCGCTTGGCGAAGAAGTTGGCGAACGCTCCTTGCAGGTGCCGAAGGCACTGCTGGAGCGGTACGGAGGAGACCTGGTTGAGGAACGCGAGTTCCCTGGTCTTCTTCCACGCGGTCAGCATCGCCGAGGTGGCGTTGTAGTTGACCCGCTCCTGACGGATCATCCACGCCTCCGTCCGGGCGGCGAGCGCCATGTTGTAGACCTTGCGCACGCACCCGAACGTGCGCGACAGCTCCGCTGCCTGCACATCAGTCGGATAGAAGCGGTACTTGAACGCCCGCTTCACCCACGTCGCGGTCACGCTCACAAACTAGTGCGACCACGCGTGAAGATCAAACCTGCGGGTCAGGGCACGGTCTTTCGCCCTGGCGGCGGAACCCCGCTCCACGCCCTGCTCCGCAGGAGTCCGTTTCCTCTCCGCCCTGAAGGGCGGAGTATCCACGGAGGAACCAGATGAACGGCCGCGCAACGCGCGGAGTCCGCGCACACTCAGCCGAACAAGGGCGTGCGCTTCTCAAGGAACGCACGGATCCCCTCCCTTCCGTCCGGCCCTGCCACGGCCCTGGTGATCCCGTCCGCCTCAGCTTCCAGGTGAGCGGCGAAGTCCCGACGGGGCGCACGCAGCAGCACCTTGGTCGCGACCGCGGCGCTGCGCGATCCGGCGGACAACTGGCCGACGAGTTCCTCGGTCTCCTTTTCAAGGGCCTCCGCAGGCACCACTCGGCTGACGAGTCCGAGCCGCTGGGCTTCCGCCGCGCCGAGGGGCCTGTTGGTGAGCAGCAGGTCCATGGACACTGCCGAGCCTGCTCGGGCGAGCTGCCACGAGGTGCCGCAGTCTGGCGTCAGGCCTGCCGCAGTGTAGGCGGCGACAAACTTCGCAGACTCGCTCGCGAGCACGATGTCCGGGGCCAGCGCTATCCCGACACCGCCTCCGGCGGCGGTTCCGCCCACCGCTCCGACCACTGGCACCGGCACCTCGGCAAGGGCCGCCAGCGCGGCGTGGATTCCGCCCGCCACCCGCCGCACCGGCTCCACGGGATTGTCCGCACCGGCGAATGTGCTCAAGTCGCCCCCGACGCTGAAAATGCGGCCTTCGGCCGTGAGCACCACAACCCGCGCGCCGTTCTTGACCGCCTGCCCGGCGGCCGACGCGGCGGTCGCGAACGCCTCGGCCATGGCGATGTCGAAGGCGTTGGCGGCCTCCGGACGAGCCAGGACGATGCGGGCGACGCGGCCGTCGCAGCTGTAGTGGATGCCGTCGGCCTCAGCCACGAACGAACTCCTTCGCCAGGCCGGGCAGCGTGCGCCCGGCAAAATCCTCGGCCTCAGCCATGATCGCGGTGGCAAGCTCCGCGCGCGTCCCCACCGGATCGATCACCCCCTGGGGCTGTCCGACCCGCCATATATCGCCGTCCGTCGTTCCCCGCTGGGGGACCCGCTCGTCGCCCCCTTTTGCATCCGCCGCCGCAACCCGGACATCCGCGGTCGGCGCGAGGCCCGTGCCCCCGCCCGCCACAGCGCGGTCGACCGCCGCGACGGCCGGGAACGTCATCCGGGCGCGCCCGGTCACGGCAGCGGCCCGGTGCCTGACGCGCCGGCAAGTCCGCCGCGAGCATTGTCGTGAGCCCCTCGGCCAGGTCGCGGTCGAGTCCGGCACGGAAGCCGGCGCCCACACCCGTGAATACAGGGCCCGGATATCCGGGGCTGCGTCGACCTCCCGCTGCAGTGCCACGAACTCGTCGAAATGGTGAAGGTCATGGCATGACGCCGGGCCGGCCGATCCGGGGTCGCGAACGCGACCCCGGGTTCCGGCGCGGGCAGTCGAAGGGTGGAGCACCACACGAGCTCAGCCGCTGACCGGCGCGGCGGGCCGCAGCGCTACGTAGGTGTCGAGCGATGCCGGGTTTGACAACGCCCCCGGGGCGGCCACCTGACTGGGCTCGGCGCCCCGCAGGATCTTCTTCACCGGGACCTCGAGCTTCTTGCCCGACAACGTCTTCGGTACGCTCGGCACCGCGTGCACCTTGTCCGGGACGTGGCGCGGTGACAACTGGGTGCGCAGGGCACGGCGGACCTCGTCCTCGAGCCCGTCGTCCAGCCGACGGCCCTCGGTGGGCACGACGAACAGCAGGAGCTGACCCGCGTCCCCGTCGACCGAGTCCAGATGGACCACGAGGCTGTCCGCGACGCCCTCGAGGTTCTCCACGACACGGTAGAACTCGGCCGTCCCCAGCCGGACGCCGCCCCGGTTCAGCGTGGCGTCGCTGCGCCCGCTGATCACGCAGTGCCCATCGGGGTGGATCGTGATCCAGTCGCCGTGTCGCCAGACTCCGGAGTACTGCTCGAAGTACGTGGAACGGTACCGCTCCCCCGTCGTGTCGCCCCAGAACTCGATCGGCATGGACGGCATGGGCGCGGTCACGACCATCTCACCGACCTCGCCGATCAGCGGCTTGCCGTCGTCGCCCCAGGCCTCGACCTTGCAGGCGAGCTGACGGCAGGCGATCTCACCCGCGCGCACCGGCAGGAGCGGGGCACCGCCGACGAACGATGTGCAGACGTCCGTGCCTCCGGAGGTCGAGTTCACCCGGATCGACGGGCCAAGCTGCTCGTAGAGCCACTCGAAGCCTTCCGGGGGCAGCGGTGCGCCCGTGGAGCCGACCTCGCGGATCCGGGACAGGTCACCCGCCGCCGAGGGGGCAATCCCGGACTTGCGGCACTGCATCAGGAACGGCGCGCTGACGCCGAAGTACGTGACCTCCATGTCCGCCGCGAGCCGCCAGAGCGCGGAACCACCGGGGTCGCCGTCGAACAGCACGATCGTCGCTCCCACGAGCAGGCCGCAGACTTGCAGGTTCCACATGACCCAGCCGGTGGTGGTGAACCAGAGGTAGGTGTCGCTGGGCTTGAGGTCGTGCGCGATGCCCTGCAACTTGTGCAGTTCCAGGGTCACTCCACCGTGCCCGTGCACGATCGGCTTGGGTGGTCCGGTAGTGCCGGAGGAGAACAGGATCCACAGCGGGTGGTCGAATGGGACTCGCTCGAACGCGAGCTCTCCCACCGCAGGGAGGAGCTCCGCCCAGTTCCCCTCGTCGTACAGGTACGGGATCGTGACGAGGCGGTCCCGCAACCCGAGCGCGTCGGCGATCCGAGCGATCTCCTCGCGGCGATCGATGTCCTTACCGCGGTAGCGGTAGCCGTCCACCGCGACGACGAGGCTCGGGACGATCTGCGACCAGCGGTCCAGCACATTAGGCACGCCGAACTCCGGCGGACAGGCCGACCAGATCGCGCCGAGGCTGGTAGTGGCCAGCATCAGCACCAAGGCCTCCGGAATGTTGGGCAGATAGCCCACCACCCTGTCGCCCTTCCCGATCCCCCGCGCACGCAGGCCGGCCCGGGCTCGTCCCACCTGCTCACGCAGTTCGGCGACGGTCAGGGCGGAGTCGGGGCGCGCCTCCGAGCGTGCCTTGACCACCACCTCGTCGTCGGCGCGGCCTGCGAGGCGGAGCATCGCCTCGGCGTAGTTGAGCTGGACGTCCGGGAACCACGTCGAGAACGGCATCACGGGATCGGTGAGTACCCGCTCGCGCGACCCCGAGTGGGGGATGTCATAGAAGTCCCACAGGGTCGACCAGAAGCCGGCGAGGTCTTCGACCGACCACTCCCACAGCGCCTCGTAGCCTGGCAGTGACCGGCCGGTGCGCTGCTCGGCGAGGGTGGCGAGCCTGCCCATCTGCGTGGTCTGCCGGACATCCGCGGGGGGTGTCCAGAGCATGCGGGCCATCAGGAGCTCCCGGCGGGGACGAAGACGGGGATCCACTCGCCACCGTCGTGTCTGATGTCCACCCGCAGCGCCAAGTCGATCCCGGGGGTCCGGTCGCCCAGCTCCAGCGGGGCGATCATCCGCGGGCCCTCGGCCAGCTCGACCACCGCGACCTGGTACGGAATCTTGTCCTCGAAGAACGGGTGGTAGGCGCGGCGGTAGGTCACCCAGGACACCAGGGTGGCGGCACCGGAGGCCTCGACCCATTCCCATTCGGTGGACAGGGACACGGGGTCCTCGCTCCGCGGCGGCAGCCACGCGTTGACCGCGGATCGCTGAAAGACGAGCTTGCCGTCCGCCAGTTCGTCGTGGAAGTGCTGCTCGAGCTCGGTGCGCTCGGCGACCGGCCGGGTGAGGGTCTCGTTCATCTGGTCACCGTCCGAGGATCAGCGTCGAGTGGGTGTGCATGGTTCCGCCCTGGTTCGCGATGATCGAGGTGCACGCGCCGGCAACCTGCGAGGTCGACTGCCCACGCATCTGCCGGACGGCCTCGATCACCAGCTGCATCCCTGGCATTCCGGTCTCCGACAGCAGGCCACCGGAGGTGTTCGTCGGAAGCACCCCACCGACCTCCAACGCACCGTTCTCAACGAACTTGCCGCCCTCGCCCGGCGCGCAGAACCCGTAGTCCTCAAGGATCTGCAGCACGGTGATCGTGTAGCAGTCGTAGAGCTGCGCCACGTCGATGTCCTTAGGCGACACACCCGCCATCCGGAACGCGGTCGCCGCCGACGCGGTCGCAGCGGTCGAGGTCAACGACGGCCGCAGCTCGATGTCCCACGAGGTCTGGCCCTGCCCGAACCCGAGGATCGGCACGGCGTCGTCCAGTCCCATCTCCTTCGCCCGTTTCGCGCTGGTCACCACAACCGCACCGCCGCCGTCGGACACCAGGCAGCAGTCCGCCCGGTGCAGCGGTTCCACGATCCAGCGGGACTCCTGGTGCTCTGCGATTGTGAGCGGCTGCTGGATCTGCGCGCGCGGGTTCGCGGCCCCGTGCTTGCGCGCGGCGACGGCGATCGCGCCCAGTTGCTCGGACGTCGTGCCGTACTCGGCCATGTGCCGCTGCGCGAGCATCGCGTACTGGGCCGGGACGCCGAACCAGCCGTAGATCCCGTTGGCGCCCGCTGAGGTGTAGGCCTGCCGGGTGCCCGAGCGCGGGTTGTCCGCGTTGGTCACCAGGGCAACCTCGCACACGCCTGCCTCGACCGCCATCGCGGCCATGCCGATCATGCTGGCGGGCGCGGCCCCGCCCTGGTCCCAGGCGCCGCCGACCTTCGGCATGAGCCCCATCGCCTCCGCGAGCTTCTGCCCATAGAAGGACTCCGGCTTCGAGGTCGGGTACTTCACATACAGCGCGTCGACCATGCCCTTGTCGATCTTCGCGTCCTTGAGCGCCCGCCGGCACGCCTCGATGTTCATCGAGATCGTCGAGCGACCGGGCTGCCTCTCGAACGACGTGTGCCCGACTCCCGCGATCACGGTCTTCCCGCGCATCAGATGATCTCTCCTCGCCTCAGCTCCACGAGTTGCTCGTCCGTGTAGCCGAGCACCTCGGCGAGCACCGTGTCGGTGTGCTGGCCCAGCCGTGGGCTCGGGGCCAGGTCCTCCCTCTCAGCCTTCCCGAAGCGCAGCGGGCTGTGGTTGACAGTGAGCCGTCCCAGGTCTGGATGATCGATCTCGCGGAGCATGCCGCGGGCCCGCATGTTCTCGTCCGCGACCACCTCGGGCAGCTCCTTGACCGGCGCGTACGGGACCTTGACCGCCTGCAGCGCCGCGACCAAGTCCTCGCGCTTCTGCGTGAGGGTCCAGCCGGAGACCAGCACGTCGAGCTCGTCCATCCGCTGCACCCGGCCGCCGAGGGTGACGTACCGCTCGTCCGCAGCAAGCTCGGCGCCGCCGATCAGGGTGGCCAGGGACTGCCAGTGCTTGTCGGTGACGCACAGGATGGCGATGTAGCCGTCCGAGGCCTCGTAGACGTTGTACGGCGCCTCGGCGTTGCCGGAGTGGCGATTGCCGGTGCGCCACACGCCGTTGTCGTTCGTGCCCGCATAGACCAGGCCCAGCGCCGACATCAGTGCCGGGTAGGTGGCCTCCTGCATCGTCACCTCGACGGCCTCGCCGCGGCCGGAGTGCTCACGGGCGAACAACGCTGTCGTGATCGCCGCGTACAGGTGCACGCCGGCCATGAAGTCGCATATCGCGGGCCCGGCCTTGACCGGGGCGCGGTCCGGGAAACCCGTCGTGCTCATCACGCCGACAATCGCCTGCACGGTGAGGTCCATCGCCGGGAAGGACTGGTAGGGGCCGTCCTGGCCGTAGCCGGAGACACTGCCGTACACCAGCCGGGGATTGATGTCCCGCAGCGCGGTGCAGCCCAGTCCGAGCCGGTCCATGACGCCCGGCGCGAAGTTCTCCAGTACCACGTCCGACTCGGCGACGAGAGCGCGGAAGACCGCCTTGCCCTCCTCGGTCTTCAGGTCCAGCCGGAGCCCGCGCTTCTGCGAGTTCAGCACCGCGAACGGGTATGCCCCACCACCGACGGCGGCTCGCCTGCGCAGGTTCTCCCCACCGGGCGGCTCCACCTTGATCACGTCCGCGCCCGCCGCGGCTAGCAGGAACCCGGCGTACCCGCCGGCGTAGATCTGGCCGAGGTCGAGGACCCGCACTCCTTTGAGCGGCCCGTTCACCAAGGTCACCGTCCCTCGAACTTCGGCGTCCGCTTCTCGGCGAACGCCTTGGGGCCCTCCTGCGAGTCGTGGCTCGTCTTCAGCACGCTCGTCATCGCCTGTTCCATGCGCAACCCCGTCGCCAGGTCGACGTCGCGCGAGCGCAGCACCAGCTCCTTCGACGCCTGCACGGCGAGTGGGCCGTTGGCCGCGATCCGGGCCGCGTAATCGCGAGCGGTGTCCATGAGCTTGTCGGCGGGGACGACCTTGTTGACCAGCCCCCACCGCTCGGCCTCCTGCGCGGTGATCGGGTCACCGGTCAGGAGCAGTTCCATGGCGATGGCCTTCGGCAGGTTCTCCAGCAGCCTCTGTGTGCCGCCGTTGCCGGCGAAGATGCCCCGCTTGACCTCACTGAGACCGAACGTCGCGTGCTCGGCTGCCACCCGGATGTCAGTGGCGAAGAGCAGCGTCATCCCGCCGCCGAGGCAGTAGCCGTTGACTGCGGCGATGATCGGCTTCCAGACCTCGAGCCCGCGGTTGAGAATCTGGCCCTGCTGGGTCTTGAAGAAGTGCTCCGGCTCGGGCCCGTTCGTCAGAAAGCTCTTGATGTCCGCGCCGACGGAGAAGGACTTCTCCCCCGCCCCGGTCACGACCGCCACCCGGATGTCGTTGTCGTCCCGGACCCGGATCCAGGCCTCGGACAGCGCGTCATAGGCAGCCCGGTCCATCGCGTTGAGCCGCTCCGGACGGTTCAACACGATCGTGGCCACGCCTTCGGCGTCGACCTCCATATCGACGCTCACTTGCGGCTCCCCTTGAGGATGTCACGGGCAATGACCATGCGGTGCACCTCGGAGGGGCCTTCCCCGATCCGCTTGATCCTCATCTCGCGATACCAGCGCTCGGTGGGCATCTCCTTGGCAATGCCGAGTCCGCCGAGGATCTGCACGGCTCGGTCGACGACCCGGTCGGCGGTTTCGGTGGCGTAGACCTTGGCAGCGGAGGCGTCGACCTTGAAGTCCTGCCCCAAGTCCGCCTTCCACGCCGCCTGGTATGTCAGCAGGCGAGCGGCACGCAGCTCGATCTCGGAGTCGGCGATCATCCACTGGATCGCCTGCTTGTCGGCCAGCAAGCTGCCGAAGGACTCGCGGTTCTTGGCGTGCTCGATGGCGAGGTCGATGGCCGCCTGTGCGACGCCGATGACCGCTGCGGCGTAGGTCACCCGGTTGTTCACGAGCCAGCGCTGGGCCAGCGCGAATCCGCGGCCCTCCTCGCCGAGCATCCGCTCGGCGGGCACGCGGACGTCTTCGAAGGTCAGCTCGCAGGGCGACCAGGACCGGATGACCGGGATCTTGCTCATCCGCAGCCCGGGCGCGTCGGCGTCGACGATGAAGCAGCTGATCGAGCGGCCGCCGGGCTCGTCGCCGGTACGGGCGAACACGATGCCCCATTCTGACTCGGCAGCCTTGGAGATCCAGGTCTTCTGACCGTTGATCACCCAGTCCGAGCCGTCCCGGCGGGCCCGGGTGCGGATCGCCCGCGCCGGGTCCGCGCCTCCGGAAGGCTCCGAGATGGCCACGAATGTGTGTGTGCCCGACTCGACGGTCGGCACCGCCCAATGCTTGATCTGCTCCTCGGTGCCGTCATAGATGACGTTGGGCGGATCCCAGCCATATGCGCCCGCGGCGGGCACGTACGCGCCCATCCGGCACTGCGACGACTGCTCCGCCACGATCACCTGCGAGAGCAGGTTGAGCCCGGCGCCGCCGTATTGCGTGGGCGACTCGACGCACCAGAGACCCGCCTGCTTCGCCTTGCGCTGCAGCGGCTCCAGGACATCCTCGGGGAGGTGCCAGGCGTCGGGGTCGCCGAGCGCGTCTTCTGCAGGACGGATCTCGTTCCGCATGAACGACCGGACCGTGGCCCGGAGATCGCGCAGCGGCTCTGGAAGTTCCCAGGCCCCGAAGCCGTCAGCGTCGGATCGGGTGATTGCTGTGGACACCGCTGTCTCTCCTCACATCGGCCGTGACGTGAGGCGTCGGGCGGCGCCGCCTCTGTTGATGCCGCCCGGGCACCTCGTCGTGTTGCGTGAGGCGATCGTGATACCCCACCGCACATCTGTCAAGGAATTGACAGTGTCTGGCTTGACAGATGACCGGCCGCCCCCAAACCTGTCACACGTCGGAATGTCTGGCCCTTGACAGATGGCCCGTTTCCCGCACTGCCTGGCACGACAGCCGGTCGACCCCGGTCGACCAACGACGCGGACCGGAACCCCGGTCCCCGGAAGGAGCTCACATGTTCGCCGTGTACGCCAGCGAACCCAAGCCCGACGCCCCGCTGGACGCGCTCGTGGTCGGCGAGCGCCCGGACCCTGAAGTCCCGGACGGCTGGGTCGCGGTGCACCCGACGGCCACCAGCCTCAACATGCACGACCTGTGGACACTGCGCGGCGTCGGCCTCAAGTCGGACCGGTTCCCCATGATCCTCGGCATGGACGCGGCGGGGACGACGGCGGACGGCGCCCCCGTCGTGATCTACCCGCTCATCGGGGATCCCACGTGGGCAGGTGACGAGACGCTTGACCCGAAACGTACGGCGCTCACCGAGAAATACCAGGGCACCTTCGCCGAGCAGGTGGTCGTGCCGGCCCAGAACGCGATCCCGCTGCCCGCGGAACTCTCCCCCATCGATGCCGCCGCGCTGCCCACGGCATGGCTGACCGCCTACCGGATGCTGTTCACCAAGTCCGGCCTGCGTCCGGGGCAGACCATGCTTGTCCAGGGCGCCTCCGGCGGCGTCTCCACGGCACTGGTCCAGCTGGGTCGCGCCGCCGGCATGACCGTATGGGTCACCGGCCGCACCGAGGAGAAGCGCAAGCTCGCCGAGACCCTGGGCGCGCACGCGGTCTTCGAGCCCGGCGCGCGCCTGCCCGGACGCGTCGATGCCGTGTTCGAGTCTGTCGGCGACGCGACCTGGAACCACTCGATGAAGTCCGTGCGCCCCGGTGGCGCGATCATCTGCTGCGGCTCCACCTCCGGCCCCAACCCGGGCGCGGACCTGCAACGACTGTTCTTCCTGCAGATCCGCGTTGAGGGTTCGACCATGGGTACGCGGCAGGAGCTCACGGACCTGCTCGCCTTCGTGGCCACGACAGGGATCCGGCCCCAGATCGGCCAGCAGGTCGCTCTCACGGACGCCAAGGCGGCATTTGAGGCCATGGAGAAAGGCCAGACCGCGGGCAAGATCATCCTCACTGCGTCCTGACCCGGCCGGCGGGGGCGGGAGTACCCGCCCCCGCCGGCCGGTGTCAGCCGGCGCCGTGTCCGGAGGTCCGTCCAAGGACATCCCCGAGCAGTGCCTCGATCCGCTGCTCACCCTCGCGCGTCTCTCCGCCCAGCGCCAGGAACGCCTCGATCGCCTTGATGGACTCGGGCGACGCCATGAGGCGGAGGAAGCGATAGTTCTCCTCCCGCAGGCCGCGTTCCAGTGGCAGCTGGCCGGAGAGCCCCACAATCTCCTTGGACAGCCGTACCGCATCCCGCGGACACGCCGCGACCCGCCTGGCGGTCGCCCGCACGAAGGCGTCGATCTCCTCCGGTGGGAGCGCCCGGTTGAGGTAGCCCCACCGCTCGGCGGTCGCCGCATCGAGGTCCAGGCCGCCGAGGATCAGCTCCAGGGCCCGGGAGTACCCGATGAGCCGCGGCATGTACTGCGACGCGCCACCGCCCGGCACCGACCCGAGCGGGACGGACATGGTGTTGAAAACGGCCTTGCCCAGCGCACCGAACTTGAGGTCGCAAGCCATGACCATGGCGGCCGCACCCCCGGCCGTGCGCCCCTCCACCTGGGCGATGGTGATCTTGTCCATGGTGCGCAGCCGCTCACAGATGAGGTGTATCGCATTGAGCGGCACCTCGTCGGATGATGCGGGCAGCTCCGGCGGCTGCATCGCGTAGAGGTTCGCGAACTCGTTGTGCGTCAGGAAGATGTCCGGGTCCGCGCTCTTCAGGATCACGACCAGCGCATCCGGGTCAGCCGCCAGCTTGGTGGTGAAGCGGTCGAGGTCCGCTACCACCGCCTTCGTGATCATGTGCAGCGGCGGCGCGTCGATCGTCGCGACGACCACCCGCCCGTCCCGCTCGATCCGCAGGGTGTCGAATCGTGTGTCGCGCTCATCCGTATGCGTCATCGCGCCTCCCGAAACGTCGTCGTCCGCGGCAGTCAAGAACCGCCGGTCCTCACTGTCAAGCATCAGACTGTACGGACCTTGACTTCCTTGCTTCACGTGGTCCAGAGTGCTGGACGAGCAAAGGAGCGCACTCCATGACGGTGCGAGTGGAAAGCCGGGATGCGATCCGCATCCTCACCATCGACCGGCCCGAAAGACGCAACGCCTTCGACGGAGCCCTCACCGCGGCACTCGACGCGGCGCTCAACGACTTCGAGGACGACCCGGCCGCACTCGTCGCCGTGCTCACCGGCGGCCCGGACTTCTTCTCGGCGGGAACCGACATCAGGGCCTGGGCCGGGGAGCCCACTGAGCGAGGCGGTCCCTACGGAATCGCCGCCCGGTGTCTGAGCAAGCCGGTCATCGCCGCGGTCGAGGGGGGCGCGGCGGGCGGCGGGTTCGAGATCGCCCTGTCCGCCACCATGATCGTGGCCTCGCGCACAGCCCATTTCTCGTTCCCCGAGGTCGGGCTCGGCCTGATAGCCGAGTGCGGTGGACTGTTCCGCGGGCCGCGGGCGCTGCCCCTCAACGTGGCTCGGGAGCTGCTACTGACCGGTGAGCGGCTTCCCGCTCAGCGCGCCCACGAGCTCGGGCTGGTCAACCGCTTGACCGAGCCGGGAGACGCGGTCAAGGAGGCCGTGACCCTGGCGGAGCGGATCGCCGCGCTGGCCCCGATCGCCGTCCGCGAAACGCTGCGTGCCGTCGAGGCCGCGTACCCGGCCGACGACGACAAACGGTGGTCCGAGACGAGCCGTGCGAAGGACGCGGCCCGCACCTCGGCCGATGCGGCCGAGGGTGTCGCGGCGTTCCTCGCCAAACGCGCGCCCCGGTGGACCGGGGCCTGACGACCCACCGACCAGCGGAGCACTCCGCGGAGGAGAACGATGGACAGCAACACCGAGAAGATCGTCGTCCTGGACGGCGCCCGCACCCCTATCGGGCGCTTTCAGGGGGCGTTCAAGGATGTCCCGGCCCACGAACTCGGGGCGAAGGTCGTCGTCGAGGCCCTGCGGCGGTCGGGTATAGACCCGGGGCAGGTCGACGAGGTCATCATGGGCCAGGTCGGCGGTGTCGGCCCGGACGCGTTCAACGCCCGACGCGTCGCCCTCGCGGCGGGACTCGCCAAGTCCACCCCCGCCTTCAACGTCAACCGGCTCTGCGGCAGCGGTCTCCAGGCGATCTGGTCCGCGGCGCAGGAAATGCGGTGGGGTGCCGCCGACGTGATCGTCGCCGGCGGCAACGAGTCCATGACGCGGATGCCCTTCTACGACTACAGCGACCGGTCCAGGCGTCGGCTCGGCGACGTCACATTGCAGGACGGCACGCTCATGATGCTCACCGACCCGTGGAGCCACGTCCACATGGGCATCACCGCCGAGAACGTAGCCAAAAAGTACGACGTCTCACGGCAGGTGCAGGACGAGTTCGCGCTCCGGTCCCAGCAGCGGGCGGCGAGTGGCGCAGCAAAGGCCGCGTTTGCCGAGGAGATCATGCCTGTCGAGATCGGCGGCCGGAAGCCGCGGACCGTCGACAGTGACGAGCACCCTCGGCCGGACACGACCATGGAGACACTGGCGAGCCTGCCCACCGCGTTCGCCGACGGGGGCAGCGTAACGGCGGGCAACGCCTCCGGCATCAACGACGGAGCCGCCGCCGTGGTCATGGTCCGCGAGTCGTATGCACAACAGCACGGTCTGACGCCACTGGTGTCGCTGGAGGCCGTTGCGACCGCAGCGATGGAGCCGGAGCTGATGGGCTACACCCCAGTGCTGGCTCTGAACGCCCTGTTCGAGCGGACCGGGCTGTCGCCGGGCGACATCGCGATCTCCGAGGTGAACGAGGCGTTCGCCTCGCAGGCCGTCGCGGTGATCCGGGACGCGAAGCTGGACCCGGCCACCACCAATCCCTACGGCGGCGCCATCGCACTCGGCCATCCGGTCGGCGCCACGGGCGCCAACCTGACCCTGCGCGTGGCGAAGCACCTTGCCCGCGTCGGCGGCGAGTACGGCATCGTCACGATGTGCATCGGCGGCGGGCAGGCGTTGGCCGCCCTGTTCCGCCGAGTCTGAACCGCCCGGGCGGGATCCCCACTCGATCCCGCCCCGCTCCTTTCACCCATGCCTGTCGAGGAACGGGCCGAGACATCACGGAGGAACGTTGCCCACCGTTCGTGCACGCGCCACCGCCGGTCCGCACCTCCCCTTCGAGACAACGACGATCGAACGCCGGGACCCCGGCCCCCGCGACATCGTGATCGACATCGCCTACTGCGGGATCTGCCACTCCGACATCCACCACGCCCACAACGACTACGGCAAGACCCAATACCCCCTCGTCCCGGGACACGAGATCACGGGAACCGTGAGCACCATCGGACCTGGAGTCACGCGCTACGCCGTAGGTGACCGCGTCGGCGTCGGCTGCATGATCGAGTCCTGCGGGAAGTGCGAGCACTGCCGCACCGGCCGCCAGCAGTTCTGCGCAGAGGGCTACACCCCGACTGCGGCTTCCGTCGACAAGTCGGGGCGGAAAACGCTTGGCGGCTACAGCTCCTCGATCGTCGTGGACGAGGAGTTCGTCCTCCGCATCCCCGACGCCCTGCCGCTCGAGCGCGCCGCGCCCCTGCTCTGCGCCGGCATCACCCTCTACTCGCCGATGCGGCGCTGGAAGGTCGGCCCGGGCACGCGGCTGGGGTTGCTCGGCTTCGGCGGCCTCGGCCACATCGGCGTGCAGCTCTCCGCCGCCCTCGGCGCCCGCACCACGGTGCTCGACCTCTCTCTGGACAAGGCCGACGACGGCCTACGCCTCGGGGCGGACACCTACCGGGCAACCACGGACGAGGGACTGTTCAGCGAGCTCGCCTCGTCGTACGACCTCGTCATCAACACCGTGCCGGTCAACCTTGACCTTGACCGCTACCTCGGCCTGCTCGACGTCGAGGGCGTCTGGGTGAACATCGGCGTCCCGGAGAAGCAGCTCGCCGTCAGTCCGTTCACCCTGCTGAAGGGGCGGCGCTCGCTGGCCGCTTCGCTGATCGGTGGCATCGCCGAGACGCAGGAGATGCTGGACTTCTGCGCCGAGCACGGCATCGGCGGGGAGGTGGAGGTCATCGGTCCGGACAGCATCGACGAGGCCTACGAGCGGGTGCTGGCGGGCGATGTCCGCTACCGCTTCGTGATCGACGCCGGCACGATCTGAACGGGCTCCACGAAATACAGGGGCGGGTGGCCGATGACCACCCGCCCCTCTGTCGTTCGGCCCGCTCAGGCGGGCGGACCCTGGAGGATGACGGTCTTGGTCTCCAGGTAGAGCCTCAGACCTTCGATACCCCCCTCGCGACCGATGCCTGACTGCTTGTATCCGCCGAAGGCGATGCCGAAGTCCGTGCGCCATGAGTTGTGCCCCACGGTGCCGGAGCGCAGTTGGGCGGCGACCTCCCGGGCGCGGGCAGCGTCCTGGGTGAACACCGACGCGTTCAGCCCGAAGACGGTTTCGTTGGCGATCCGGACGGCGTCAGCCTCGTCCGCTGCCGGGATCACGCTGAGCACGGGGCCGAAGATCTCCTCGCGGGCGATCACCATGTCGTTGTCAACGTCGGCGAACACCGTCGGCTCCACGTAGAAGCCCCGGTTCAGCCCCTTCGGCCGGCCGCCGCCCGTGACCAACCGTGCCCCCTCGGCCTGTCCCTTGGCGATGTAACCCTCCACCCTGTCGCGTTGGCGCTCAGTGGCCAGCGGACCCATCTGAGTGGCGGCGTCGAACGGATCGCCGACGCGAACCGCCGAGAAGGACGCGGCGATCGCGTCGACGAACTGGGAGTACCGCCGGCGAGGCACCACGATCCGGGTCAGCGACGAGCAGACCTGGCCGGACACCATGCACTCCGACGCCGACAGGGTCGACGCGGTAAGCTCCAGGTCGGCGTCGTCGAGGATCACTGCGGCCGACTTGCCGCCGAGCTCGAGGCTCGCGCGGGCAACCCGCTCGGCGCAGATCGCACCGATCCGCTTGCCCACGGCCGTCGAGCCCGTGAAGGCGATCTTGTCCACCCGTGGGTCACGGACCAGCAGCTCCGAGACCTCACGATCGGCGGTGAGGACGTTGAACACCCCCTGCGGCAGTCCGATTCGTTCGGCGATCTCAGCTGCGATCAGCCCCTCCGCCGGAGCCTCGGGCGAGGACTTCAGGATCACCGTGCAGCCGGCCAGCAGGGCGGGAGCGACCTTGTGTGCGATCGACGAGACCGGCCCGTTCCACGGGATGATCGCCCCGACGACACCGACGGGTTCGCGGACCAGCAGGCCGTACCCGCCACCGGTAGGCGTGGCGGGCTCCTCGAACGGGAAGGTGTCGGCGAGACTGGCGTAGTACTCGTACTCCCCCGCCGCGCGAGTGGTGAAGGGATGGGCGAGGGCCTGGATCGCCCCCGACTCGCGCGGCCACAGTTCCGCGACCGGCTCGACGCTCTCACGCCAGGCTGCCGCGAACCCGCGCAGGTATTCGGCGCGCTCCGCGTGTCTCAGCCGCGGCCAGGGGCCCTCGTCGAAGGCTCGGCGTGCGGCGGTCACCGCACGGTCCATGTCGGCGGCGTTGGCCTCTGCCACGTGAAAGGCGACCCGCTCGGTGGTCGAGTCGACGACCTCGATCGTCGAGGTCGACGACGGCTCGACCCACGAGCCGTCGATGAAGAACCGGCCGGGATGGCGCAGGGGTACGTCCACGGAGGTCGTCATGAGGTCCTCTCACTGATCAAGGGAAGACGTCGGTAAGCGCCGTCGCCCTGCTCTCCCGCAGCACGGACACGCAGCAGAGACTGAGCAGGCAGAACGCGGCAAGGATCAGGCTGAACACGACGCTGCCGTACGCGGCGATCACCGCGGCGGCGATGAGCGGTGGGACGGCACCGCCGATGATCTGGGCGAAGCTGTAGCTGAAGCCGGCCGCGGTGTACCGGTACCGGGTCTGAAACAGCTCCGGCAGGTAGGCCCCCATGGGGCCGTAGGCGACTCCGGAGAGGAACATCGTCACACCCGCGCCGAGCGCGAACGCCCCGACCGAGCCGGTGTTCAGGATCGGGAACAACATCAGCGACCACGCCACCGCGACGGCCGCAGCGCAGATGATCACCCGGCGCCGGCCGACCCGGTCGGACAGCACGGCGCCGACCACGATCCCGGCCGAGATCGTCGCGCCACCGAGAATGGCCACCCACAGCACCGAGGTGAACCCGAGGTGGAGCACGGACGTGCCGTAGCTGGTCAGGTATGACGAGCCGATGTAGGTGAAGGTCGGGACCATCACGACGGTGCCGGTCGCCAGCAGGATCTCCCGCGGCTGGCGGCGGAAGGCCTCGGCGACGGGGAGCCGGGCGGTGCCCGATCGCTTCACCGCGTCCGAGAAGACCTTCGGCTCCTCCGTGCGGAAGCGGATCCAGAACCCGATCACAACGAGTACCGCGCTTGCCAGGAAGGGGATGCGCCAGCCCCAGGAGACGAATGCCTCCTGGCTCATCGACAGGTCGGTGGCCAGGAAGGCCGCACCACCGAGGATCAGGGCGGCCCCGCCACCGAGCGAGGGAAACATGCCCCAGAAGCCGCGCTTGTCCGCCGGAGCGTTCTCGACGGTGAACAACGCTGCCCCGGCCCATTCACCGCCTGCGGCGATGCCCTGCAGGATCCGGAGCACGACCAGGATGACCGGCGCCAGCACGCCGATCTTTCCGGCGGTGGGCAGGAGCCCGACCAAAATGGTTGCGACACCCATCATCAGCAGGGTGGCGACCAGGGTCCGCTTTCGTCCCAGCCGGTCACCGAGGTGGCCAAAGATCAGCGCGCCGACCGGCCTGGCGACGAACGCGACCCCGAGCGTGGCGAAGGAGGCGGCGGTCGCGGCCGCCGAACCCAGCGCCGGGAAGAACGTCTTCCCGAACACCAGCGCGGCCGCTGTCCCGTAGAGGAAGAAGTCGTAGAACTCGATCGTGCTGCCGACGAAGGCGGCGGTCGCGACCCGCGGCATGGACTGCGCGCCCGGCGCGAGGCCGATCGGGGCAGTGGCGACGACTGGTCTTACTTCAGACTCGGTCATCGGATGTCCTCGGTGCGGAGGGACCGGCCGCCGTGGCCGGTGCCATGTCGCTGCGCAACCGGGAACCAGTGCCGAACCGTCCCTTGTCGACGATCGAGTGGTCGTGCCCGGGGAGCGGGATCCATCCGGTGCCCTTGAGCATTGTCAGGCTGGAGTAGAAGGCGGGCAGGTCAGTAAACCTGCCCGACGGCAGGGGCTCACCCGTACCGGCGTGATCCCAGTTCTCCAGCGTGTCCACGCAGTCACCGGTGATCACGTAGGTACCGTCCCCGGCATCGACACGGACACCCTGGGAACCCGGCGAGTGCCCCGGCAGTGGCACTATCTCCAAGCCCGGAGCGAGCCTGGCGGCACCGTCGAGGGCGCGCACCCGCTCGAGCCACTGCGCGAAGGGGGGGACGTCACCGGGATGAATGCCGTATGCGGCCAGGTGCGCGGGACACGGGGCCACGGCGTAGCCCAGTTCGGCTCGCTGGACCACGATCTCGGCGTTGGGAAAGAGATGGTTGTTCGAGCAGTGGTCCCAGTGCAGATGCGTGTTGACCACCAGATCGACGTCGGCGGGCCGCACCCCGATTCGGGACAGCGCGGCCTCGGGATACTCCTCGGGGGCGACCCGGTACTCGAAGGAGTGGTGCCGTCGGATGACCTGCTCGTCCGACGGACCGCCGGTGTCGACAACGACCGTCCGGCCCCCAGCGCGCAGCACGAACATCGTCATCGGGATGCTCAGCGATCGCTGGGTCCGGTCCTGGAGGTAGAAGTCTGCGGCCGGGAGACCGCGTGCCTCGCCGAGCTTGACGGCGTCGATGACCCAGGTTGACGTCATGGGGCGGCCCTTCCGTGCGTCGTTGCATGGCATGGCTCGAGTTGCGCTGGACCCGGTGTTCCGGCCAAACAGACGCTAGGGCGCAGGCCCAAGTTCGTCAAGGACAGAACAGACCCGTCCTTGACGAACTACTAAGGCGCCGGACAGGCGTGAACTTGACAGACGGTCGGACGACCGATGATCCTCGCTGCATGGTCTCGAAAGAGCAGGTGGCGCGACCGGTTCCGTCGTCCATCTCGGCGAAGGACATGGACGCGATGCTCGCGGCGACCGTGACAAACGGTCACCCCGAGCTGAGCCACGACATACTGCGAGCCGCGACAAACCTCAAGCGGGCAGCGACCGTCCTGGAACAGATCGAGACCAGGATGGTGCACAACACCACCGGACGAACCTCAGCGGCCTTCCGGGTCCTGGTCATGACGTGGGCGTTCGGTCCCATCGAGGCGAAGGACGTCTCTCGCCTCTCGGGTGTGTCGCGACAAGCCGTGTCGGGAGTGCTGGCCACCCTGGAGCGCGACGGGCTGGTCGGCCGGGAGCGTGCCACCAAAGCCGACAAGCGACTCGTCCCGGTGACGATCACCGAGGCAGGACGTGACCTCGTCGAGGGAAACCTCCTTCGCCAGAACGAGGTGCAGCAGGAGTTCTTCGGCAGCCTGTCCAGCGAGGAGATGCAGACGCTGATCGAGTTGCTCAGCCGTCTCATCGTGGCCGCCCACGACCACCATGAGTGAAGCGGGTCAGCTCACCGCGGCCGGGACAGCGGGCATCCCCGCAACTCCTGCCGCAAGAACCAGGACCCCGCCCGCGAGCGGCTGCTCAGCCCGCTCTGCGGGAGTCAGCCGATGGCTCGCCGTGGTCACGAACAGCGTGCGCAGATCCGCTCCGCCGAAGGCGACGCTCGTCGGTAAGGTCACCGGCAGCGAAACCACCTCCGTGAGCTCGCCGTCGGGGTCGTAGCGGTGTACCGCGCCGCCGCCGAACAACGCGACCCACACTCCGCCCTCGGCATCGACGGTGAGTCCGTCCGGCATACCAAAGGCCCTGTCCACCTGCACGAACGGGCGACGTCGAGACACTACGCCGCTGATCACTTCGTAGTCGCAGACATCGACGCGCCAGGTCCAGGAGTCGACGTAGTACATCCGGCCCCGGCTCTCGTCGAACCCGGTCCCGTTGGACACACTGATGCCGTCGAAGACTCGCGCGGTGCCCTCGCGTCCCGTCCGGTACAACCCGCCGACGGGAGCCCGGCCCAGCACCTCGCTGGCGATGGTGCCGTAGAACAGCCGGCCCCGCGGATCGCAGACGCCGTCGTTGATGCGGGTCTCCGGCTCGTCCGCCTCGACGACGGACAGGACGCTGAGCAGCCGCCCCTCGTCGTCGATCAGCTCGACGGTGTCCCGGCGGGCGACCACGAGGCCTCCGGTATCCGCAGGCACAACGAACCCAACCGGTCTGCCGAGCCTCAGGCTCCGCAACTCGCCCGTGGTCGGGTCGAGCCGGTGCACGTCGCCGGCCTCGATGTCCACGTAGTGCAGGTACCGCCCGCCCCAGTGTGGTCCTTCGCCGAGGAGACTACGGTGGCCGAACGGAGCCTCGATCTTGGTTCCCACCATGGACTCCTCAGTCGATCGTGACGCCGCTGTCGACGGAGAGAACCTGCCCCGTCACGATCCGGGACTCGTCGGACGCGAGGTACACGGCCATGTGCGCGACGTCCTCGGGCACTCCGATTCCGAGCAGGTGCCTCTCAGCGAGTTCCTTGACCCGCCCGATGCGCTCCCGCCGCGCCACGCGTGGAGTCATGACCATCCCAGGCGCAATGGCGTTGACGCGGATCTTGTCGGCACCGTAACCGGCGGCCATCGACCGCGTCATCGCAGCGACGCCGCCTTTCGCCGCCGTGTAACAGTCCCGGTCCGGCAGCGCCACCAGCGCACCCATCGAGGTCAGGTTGATCACTGAGCCGCCGCCCGCCCTGATCAGTTCGGGGATGCCGTACTTGCACACCAGGAAGGTGCCGAAGAGGTCGAGCCGGATGACCCGCCAGAACTCCTCCTCGGGCGCCTCCGTGACCCGTGCGTCCTGAGTGGACGAGCCACCGGCCACGTTGCAGAGCACGTTCAGCGCGCCGAAGATCTCCACGCCACGGGCCAGCGCCGCCTGCACCTGATCCGAGTCGCCGGCGTCGACCTGCAGGGCGACTCCACGATCGCCGCCCGCGGCGACAGCCGTCTCGGCGGCGCCGAGGTCGATGTCGGTGGCCAGGACGCTTGCGCCTTCGGCGAGGAAGCGTTCGCAGATCGCGCGGCCTATTCCCCCACCCGCGCCCGTCACGTAGGCGATGCGGCCCTTCAGTCTGGACATTCCACTCCAATCGTCGTGCTCGATGGTTGGGTGAGCCCGTGCACCGCACAGGCGTTGACGGCCTTGAGAGGGGCACGAGCGGCGCGCCCGAGGGTGGGTCCCCGAGTAGTCGGGTGTCCGGCGGGGCCCCGCCGGAGACCAGGTGCGAGACGTCCGGCTCCGCGATGCGGTCGCGCCCGCCGCACTCGTCGCGGCTGCTGGACCAGATCTCCGGCCGAAGCACCGCCGGTCCAGAAGGAGCCGATCAAGCCCTCATGTCGCTGGAACGCCGCCATCAGGTTGGCGCACCGCCGCCAGGCTCTCCTCGCGACGTCCCGGAACGGAGGTGAGCACACACGTGAAGACGGTCATGGCAACTCACTTCGGTCGTCATCGACTGGGCCGGTCGCACACGGCAGGCGCCGACGCTATGGTGCGACAACGACACTGTCAAGGACGGGACAGTATCGGGCTGGTCCGGTCCGTCGCACGCCTCGAAGGAGAGATCGACATGACAGCCTCTGATTGGCTCGGCCTGGCCGGCCAGACCTGCGTCGTGACCGGTGCCGCCGGTGGGATCGGGCGCGAGACCTGCCTGGAGCTGGTGCGTCACGGCGCCCGCGTGGCCGCCCTGGACCTGCACGCGGACGGCTTGCAGGGAACCGTCGCGGCGGCACGGGAACTCGGCGGAGAGGCCCGCGCCGTGGTCTGCGACATATCCGACGCCGATGCGGTCACTGCTGCCGAGGTCACCGTCCGCGAGGCCCTCGGTCCGTGCGACGTACTGGTCAACAACGCCGGACTCGTCCGCGGGGCCCCCATCGCCGACATCTCGATCACGGAGTGGCAGTTCGTCCTGGACGTCAACTTGACCGGGGCCATGCTGTGCGCGCAGGCCTTCGGCCGCGCAATGCGCGAGCGCGGGGCGGGCGCCATCGTGCACACCGCTTCCATCTGCGGCAGCCAGCCGCTGGCGTTCGCCGGCTCCTACAGCCCCAGCAAGAGCGCACTGCTCATGTTCTCACGTCAGCTCGCCGCCGAGTGGGCGCCGGACTGCGTGCGCTCCAACGTGGTCAGCCCCGGCCTGGTCCGCACACCGATGACCGAGGAGACGTACCGCCGCCCGGGGTTCGCCGAGGCCCGGGCGGAAGCGGTGCCACTGGGTCGCGTCGCGGGCCCCGCGGAGATGACCGGCGCGATCGTGTTCCTCGCCAGCGACCGGGCCGCGTACATCACCGGGCAGGAGATCACCGTCGACGGCGGCCTGTCCCAGACACTGATGAGTACGGTGCCCCGCTGACACATCGAGTTAGTCAACGGCAAGACAGATCCACCCTTGACCGACTCTCTCTGCATGCTTACCGTCACACGCCATGACGGAGCCAACGACGGCGCAACAGGCATCCCCGACGCCGGACCCGCCCGGCAAGCGCAGCTCGATCACCCGGGTCGTCATGTCCAGCATGGTGGGCACGATGCTGGAGAACTACGACTTCTTCCTCTACGGACTCGCGGCCGCACTGGTCTTCCCCACGATTTTCTTCCCCGCCCAGGACCAGCTCGCGGGCACGATGCTGTCGTTCGGCACCTTCGCGATCGGGTTCATCGCGCGCCCGCTGGGCGGGCTGGTGTTCGGACACTTCGGGGACCGGATCGGCCGCACGACGCTGCTCGTGCTCAGCCTCGTGATCATGGGCGTCGCCACCTTCCTGATCGGCGTGCTCCCGAGCTACGCGACCATCGGCATCGCGGCCCCGATACTGCTCGTGCTGCTCCGGCTCCTCCAGGGCTTCGCGATGGGCGGTGAGTGGGGCGGTGCGGCGCTACTGGTCTCCGAGCACGGCGACACACGCGGCCGCGGGTTCAGGTCGAGCTTCCAGCAGGCAGGTGCACCCCTTGGCCAGCTACTCGCCAACGGCATACTGGCAGTCCTCGCCGCGGTCCAGTCCGACGAGGCGTTCGAGTCGTGGGGCTGGAGGATCCCGTTCCTGCTCTCGGCGCTGGTCGTCGCGATCGGTATCTACCTGCGGCTGACGGTCGAGGAGTCGCCCGTCTTCCGGGAGGCGCAGACCCGCGCGGCGGACCGCACGAGCGGGGAGCGGGCGCCGAAGCTGCCAGTGGCACAGGTGTTCCGCCGGTACCCGCGCGAGATCCTCACCGCGATGGGCGCCCGGTTCGTCGAGAACCTCTCCTACTACGTGTTCACCGTGGTGATCTCGTCCTACATGACGCAGCGGTTCGGCCTGCCGTCGAGCTTCGTGCTCGGCGCCGTGCTGATCGGCGCCGCGGTCCACGCCGTCACGATCCCGCTGTGGGGGTGGCTCTCAGACCGGATCGGACGCAAGCCGGTGTATCTGATCGGCGGGTTCGGAGTCATGGGCTGGGCCTTCGTGTTCTTCGCCCTGCTGAACACGCAGAGCTTCGCACTCACCGTGCTCGCCGTCGTCGGCGGCCTGGTCTTCCACGGCGCGATGTTCGGCCCACAGGCGGCCTTCCTGCCAGAGCTGTTCGGGACCGCGGTGCGGTACTCCGGCGTCTCGATCGGGTTCCAGCTCGCCTCGGTGCTCGCGGGCGGCCTGGCCCCCCTGATCTCGGTGTCGTTGCTGACCGCCTTCGACAGCGGGTACGCAGTCGCCGTCTACGTCGCGGTGGCTGCGGTGCTGTCGCTCCTGGCGGTGGGCACGTACCGGGAGACCCGCGACCGCGACCTGGGGGCCGACGACGGCCTCGCAGACGCCTCAGGCGGCGCGGAGTGACCGGCCGCCGGGGCGGTCGAGTGACCGGGCGCGGCACGACGTCGGCGAACTCGGAAGCGCCGACCCGCGACCAACCACAAGTCAAGGACCGATCTGTCTTGTGCTTGACAGCATCTTGAAGCCGCCATACCGTTCGCGGCACACAGCACAGCCGCACGGCGGCGCGCGTCCCGCCCGCGGCGAACAACGTCGGAGGGCAATGATGACCACCGTCGACACACATCCCGCGCTGGTCGTTCCCGGCGCCCAGCGTCGAGCGCGCTGATCGTCGCATCGCCGTCTCCCGTGGCCCGACCCGAGCGCAGAGCACACGCGCTCGTCAGGCCCGACACCTCGCGAGCCCGTCCCCGAACGGGCCACAGTGCTCCGGTCCCACCCTGATCAAAGAAGAGAGGGCACCATGGAACCCGGCACAATCACGCGGAGCGCAAGCCTGACGACCTCCCGCTCCGAGCGACGCAGGATCGTCCTCTCCTCGCTGCTCGGGAACACCATCGAGTGGTACGACTTCTACATCTACGGCATCTCCGCGGCACTATTCTTTCCGGCGATCTACTTCCCCGGCGATTCGGCCGCCGCCGGCACGCTCGCATCCTTCGGTGTCCTGGCGGGTGGGTTCCTCGTGCGCCCCATCGGCGGCCTCATCGGCGGCCACATCGGGGACCTCTACGGGCGCAAGAAGGTCCTCGTCGGCAGCATGCTCGGGATGGGCCTCAGCACGACCGCCGTCGGCCTTCTGCCGGGCCACCGGACGATCGGCCTATGGGCGGCCATTCTGCTGGTTCTCGCACGGCTGCTCCAGGGGCTCGCGGCGGGAGCCGAGTACGGCGGCAGCGTGCTGATGATTGTCGAGCACTTCCCGAGCCGAAGACGCGGCTTCTGGGCCAGCCTTGGCAACACCGGTGTCTTCGCGGGCGGCGTGTTCGCCACGCTGACCTTTGCCGTCATCACCCGCTTCCCGCCGGACCACCAGCAGTTCCTGTGGCGGGTCCCCTTCGTCGCCTCCGCCCTGCTCGTGGCGGTTGGCCTGTGGATCCGCCTCGGGGTGTCCGAGACTCCCGCGTTCAAGCAGGCGATGACTGACCAGGAGCAGCGGCCTGCCGCGCCTGTCGTAGCCATGCTCAAGCGCTACAGGGGGCAGGTGCTCATCGTGGTCGCCGTGGCGACGGCAGCCAGCCTGCCGTACCAGATATACGTCACCTACGGCACGGCCTACACGCGGATCATCGGGTTCGACGTCAACCTACTACTGATCTTCCAGACCATCATCGGCTTCCTCGCGCTCGGGTTGACCCCACTGTTCGGCTGGGTCTCCGATCTCTTCGGTCGCAAGCGGCTGATGGCGGCCGGCCTGATCGTGATGGCGCCAGCCGTCTACATGCTGTTCGCGCAACTCAACGCCGGCAACGCCCCCCTGGTGCTCGTCGCCCTCGTCCTCTGCGAGATCGGGCACTGCATGGCCTACGGACCGCTGGCCGCCCTCCTCGCGGAGCACTTCGACACCCGCACCCGCTACACCGGCACCGGGTTGGGCTACCAGCTCTGCGGCGCACTTTCCGGGCTGGCTCCGCTGGTCGCTGCGTCGATCCTCACCGCCTCGGGAGGAGCGCCGAACGTCGGCTGGGTGCCGTTCATCCTGGTCGTCACTAGCGTGGTCGGCCTCGTCGCGCTCGTCTCGGTGAAGGAACTCGCTGGCAAGCCACTTCCGAACTGAGTGCGAGGTAACAAGGTGAGTACCGTCCGCTTCGCCGTCAGCGCCGCGCCCTGTCGCCCCATCACCGAGGTGGCAGCGGTGATCCGGACCGCCAAGGCGCGAGGCTTCGCCATGGCTTGGGTCGGCGACTCGCAGCTGCTGCAGCGGGATGCCTACGCCGCCCTGACCCTCGCGGTCGCCTCGGCCACCTCCAGACGCCTGGCCGCGGCCTTGAGTAGCCCGCTCGCCCAGCATCCCGCCCTCCTCGCGTCGGCGGCGAACACCATAGCCGAGCCGGCACCGGGGCGGATGGCCCTCGGGCTGGGTAGCAGCGAGAGCGCAGTCAAGCCTGTCGGTCTGCGGCCTGCCCGTGCAGTGAGGAGGACCGGGACGCCACCGGCTTCTACTTGCGGCACATCATGAGCTACTCGCTGCCGCGCGAGCTGATCGAGACGTTCGGCGGCAAGGTACCCCCTCAAGTGCGTGCGTGTCTAAGAGAACCCGCGCGGGATCTGTACAAGCCTTGACGATTCCACTCACTGACAGGAGCACGTTCCCTATGAAGCTGATCGACTCCGCCGCCCTGGTCACGGGCGCAGCCTCCGGGCTTGGAGCCGCGACCGCCGCCCGCCTCGCGGCCGCCGGCGCCACCGTCTACGGCCTGGACCTGGAGAAGTCCATCGCCTCAAGCGGGCCTGTGCCCGACGGCGTCACTCTGGTGCCCGCGGACGTCACGGTCGAGGAAGCAGTGCGGGAGGCCGTCGGGATCGCGGAGGCAGGCGCGGTCCCGCTGCGGATGGCCGTCAACTGCGCTGGCATCGCGCCCTCCGCACGGATCCTGTCCCGCCGCGGGCCGCACGACCTCGAGCTGTTCCACGCAGTGCTCATGGTGAACCTGCTCGGCACGTTCAACGTGCTGCGTCTGGCTGCGGAGGCCATGGCGCGGACCGATGCAGACCTTTACGGTCAGCGGGGAGTGGTCGTCAACACAGCCTCGATAGCCGCATACGAGGCGCAAATCGGGCAGATCGCCTATGCTGCGTCCAAGGCCGGCGTCGCGGGCATGACGATCACGGCTGCGCGGGACCTCGCCCAGTACGGAATCCGCGTCATGGCCATTGCTCCCGGCATCGTGGATACGCCGATGATGGCTGGCTTCGGTGACGACGTCCGCGCGGCGCTCGCCACCTCCGTCACCTTCCCCCAGCGTCTCGCGGAGCCGAGCGAGTACGCCCGGCTCGTAACGATGATCGCCGAGCACGACTACCTCAACGGCGAGACGATCCGGATGGACGGCGCGCTCCGGATGTCCGCTCGCTGACCGCGGGAAGCCTAAGAAGCCGTTGTTTTCCGGCTGTGATCGCCGGTTTTCCACCAGTCAGGCGTGAAGTCGCTTTTTCTGCAGTAGAGATGACGCGTCGTGTTTTCTGGCTCTTCACGATCGAGGGTGTAGTTGCGGTCTGAACCCGCCGGTCTCGAGCAGTGATCTGGCGATGTAGTTGGTGAGGTTGCGGAACCCGAGTGCGCTGCCGCGGAGGTGTTCGAGTCGGCCGTTGATCGCCTCGGTGGGGCCGTTGGACGTTCCCGGCCGGTCGAAGTAGGCCAGCACGTCGGCGGCACGTTGTTTCAGCGTCCGGCCGAGGATGATGATCTCGGTCAGTGCGGCAGGGACGCCGGTGCTGACCGATGCGATCAGCTTCTCCATGAGCTGGCGCCCCTTGGTCCGGTCGGGTTCGCGATAGGCGGTGATCATGCCCTGGTAGATTCTCCAAGTCGCTTCGACCTCGACGTGCTGGTCGTCGGCGAACAGCGCAGTCAACCGATCCATCTGTTTGTCGGTGAGTAGCTCGACGCCGGTGTGCAGGGTCCGCCGAGCGCGGTAGAGCGGATCGTTATTGCGGCCACGGTGCCCGTGGATGGTCTGCTGCACTCGGCGACGACAGCGATCCAGCGCGTCGCCACCGAGTCGGACTACGTGGAACGGGTCCATCACTGCTACCGCGTCGGGCAACTCCTCCGTGGCAGCTGTCTTGAAGCCAGTGAACCCGTCCATCGCCACGACCTCCACGGTGTCGCGCCACGCCTCGGGTCGGTCGGCGAGCCAGCTCTTGAACACCTGTTTGGAGTGGCCCTCGACCATGTCGAGCAGCCGGGCGGGTCCGGTGCCGTCGCGGATCCCGGTCAGATCGATGATCACAGTGACGTACTTGTCCCCGCGGCGGGTGTGGCGCCACACATGCTCATCCACGCCGATCACCTTCACGCCGTCGAAGCGGTGCTTGTTGTCGATCAAGACCCGCTTGC
This sequence comes from Streptomyces sp. NPDC094034, assembly GCF_040303865.1. NCBI lineage: Bacteria > Bacillati > Actinomycetota > Actinomycetes > Kitasatosporales > Streptomycetaceae > Streptomyces > Streptomyces sp. NPDC094034. The sequence continues at coordinate 37,815 of NZ_JBEOUD010000054.1, forward strand.
CTTCGGCCAGGACGGCGTCGTTGGCGGTGTTCCACGCGACCCCGGGTCCTTCGGCGACCCGGGCCACAGTCAGGTGTTGGACCACGATGCCTTCCAGCGCCCACCCCAGCCCACCGCGTGACAGTTTCGCCCGCGGTTCAGCCGCCTTGGTGGTGTCCTGACGCCACACGTGCCCGCAGCCGGTGCACCGGTAGCGGCGGATCGTCACGACCAACGTGGTGGGTCGCCAGCCCAGTGGCTCGTGCGCCAACTGACGCACGACCGTGTCACGCGGGGCACCTTCGCACCCGCAGCGCCGGCACCATCGGTCAGGATCGACGACCCGGCAGACCAGTACCGCGCGGTTGGGTTCGAGGCATTGGCCAGTCACCTCGAGCCCAAGCCCGTCGAGGCGAGCGAACGTGGTCAGATCAGGCTGAGCGAAGGTCGGAACCGCCACGTCGCGCCTTCAGGGTATGGGGGCTGCATTCTGATCTTCCAAGGCTTTTGGCTCGCGACGAGCTCGGGTGCCTGGCTCATGCGGAGGCTGCCGCCCACGCCTCTGGGAGCGACGTCACGCCGTCGGATTCGAGGAAGTGTCCGGCGCCGACAACGATCTGGGCGGTGATGCCGAGAAGGTCGGCGAGGCGGTCGGTGTGACCTGTCGGTACGTAGGGGTCGGCGTCTGAGCGGATGATGCTCAGCCGATCGATCCGGTGGCTGATCTGGGCCAGGTCAATGTCCCGGTTGATGTAGTTGTCCAGCTCGGGGAGTGCCGGCAGGGTGTCGATGAACCCAGAGACGAGCACAAGCCGACCGAGCTGCCACGGTTCAGGAATCGACCAGAGGTGCCGCAAGACTGTGAGGCAGCCAAGACTGTGAGCGACGACGATCGATCCGTGATCCGGGACACCCACGACGGCACTGACGGTGGCGGCCCAGCGGTCCGCATCGGGAGCCTCGGCGTCCGGAAGAGCGGGAACCGTCGTACGAATACCGTCCTCCTCAAGGCGACTGGCCAGCCAGCCAAACCAGTGATCCTCCGGTGTCGCGGAGTAAGCGTGGATGATCGAAGCACGCCGGATCGTTGGTGCATGTGTCATGGCGCTGGACGATAGGTCTTCACGCCAGCGTGAGGGTCAAGTCAACGAGGAGCAGGAGGAGCAACAGGTGTTGATCGGGAAACTGGCTGAACTGACCGGCACATCCACTCGGGCTCTGCGTCACTACGAGGATCGCAGTCTGCTGATTCCGGTGCGTGATCGAAACGGGTACCGGATCTACTCTGGCAGCGACGTCGCCCGGGTTGAGCAGATCAGAACGATGATCGGTGCAGGTCTGGGCACCCAGACCATCGGACGGTTTCTCGACTGTGCTCGTTCCGGCGAACACGGCGTCACGCTCGACATGTGCCCAGACCTACGCGCTGAACTCGATGCCCTCGCCAAGACCCTCGACGCCAAGCAGGCGGCGCTCCGCGCGACCGAACAACGGCTCAGCGCACTCTCTTCCCCTTGCTGACCCCGCTCCATCCCGCACTACACCGCCAACTGCGAAGAGCCTGTTTTCTCTTCGGTGGAGGTGCCTGATGCCGTCTGCGCTGGGGTTGCTCGATGAACGAGAGGTCGCTGCCCGGCAGCGGGTGGAGTCGCCGCGGAAGGAACTGGACCGGCTCGCTGCCGAGTTGGAGGAGGCGGAGGCCGCGCGGGATCGCCTCGTGATCGCGAAGGAGACGGTGAGCCAAGTGCTGTCCGAGTCTCACGCGCCCATGGACGTGGAGATTTCCGGGGATGCCCGGCCGATTGTGCCGAATCCGGCGGTGCCAGGGGCGGTGCCCCATTCTGTGGTGCCGGTGTGGCGGGAGGGGCATGACGTGACGATGCTGTCGCCGGACCATCAGCGGATCATGCACGTCCTGGCCGATCGTGAGCGGTCCGGCGAAGGACCGGCGATCTGCCGGCAACTCGCCGACGCGCTGGACCTCCAACCGGTCACGGCGAAGATCGAAGGGGTGCGGTCCAAGGCGAAGCGCCTGGCCGCGCGGCGCTGGCTCGTCGACACCGATGCCACCGGGGTGTCCGGGGCAAGCAGGCCGCGGTCGATCATGATCGACGCCGCGAGCGCACCGATGGCCTTGGTCATCGAGAAGATGCGGAACAGAGCGTCCGGACTGGCAGGACGTGATGGGGCTGCCAGACCAGCGCTGCTCTGCCACAGAACGCCCTCTTGGTTGGCCACCATCGCCACGGCGAAGGGAAGATCCCTCCGGGTGACGGCATCGGCAAGGCGATGATCGAGCTCAGACATGGACGGTCCTCAGGAAGAGCTGTCTACCGGCCGGGGTGACGTTCCGTGCGAGGGAGTACGCAGTGCGGCTACACCATGACCCCAGGAGTGAATACGGTCCCAGAACAACTGACGGGTATTGGCGAAGTTGTGCATGTGCGCCATGCGCGGGCAGACGAAAACGCTGACATCTGTCGCCCGCTTGTAGGCTTTTGGCTCGGCCATGGGGTCGGGGCAGACATCACGCTCGCCGACGGCGATGAGCACTGGCACGGTGATGCTGGCCGCTTCGGGAGCGACGGAGCCCGGCGACATCATGGTCATTGAGCAAGGGGGAATGGTGGCGCTGCCCCAGGTGGGCATTTGACCGCGCCGTCTGGGAAAATCGATCATGTCGGCCGCGACGATGTCCGCTGGCTCATCATCGAAGTGGAAGCCGGGTGTAGCGCCGGGGAAGCCGTCCTCGTCCAGAGTCATCTCAGGCATCGCCGCGACGTGGACCTCTGGTGTGAGTGTGCCGACGTCGGTACCGCGGGGGATGTACTTCTTCCGCGGGCTGGTCACCCCGGGCGGCATCCAAGTAACCGAATGGTGGCCCGACCAACCGAGCACGGCGATACCGTCGAAGGTGTTGACTTGGCCCTGCTGGAGGACCAGCAGGGAGCCCCCTAGCGACTGACCCATGCCGATGGTCACCGGGTCCCTGACCGGCGGAAATCCATCGATGACGGTGCCGGCCGCAAGACGCGCGAGCATGACGTCAACCGTTGCGCGATTGGCGGCCACCAGGTGCTCGTAAGTAACCGCGGCCGGGTCGTTCACATGAGAGCTCCCACCTGTGTGTAGGTGATCGCACGCCACAAAGATCCAACCGCGTGCTGTGTGCCATCCGGCCTGCCCGCCACCGTCGCCGTCGGGCATGTCGAAGGTGTAGTACTGGCGGCTGTAGCCACCGCCCGGCCATGCGAAGCACACCACAGGCGGCATTGCGAGCTTGTCCGGCAGACAGACCGTTGCGACTGTCTGAAGTGGTTCGTCGAGCCCGACGGCATCGCTTACATCCGCATGGACCACAATCTGGCGCATCAGATACCCCCTCAGTGGTTTCTCCGTTTCGAGAACGCTTGGTAGCCGCCGAGTTCACCTGACGGGAAGACGGGGCCCCACCGCGCTACCTGTGTGGTTGTCAGTGCGGGAGCTCCATCCCTGATCGCTCAGGGGAGAGCAAGAGCGCGACGAGCCCCACGGTGCTGCCGACGGCGATGATGACCGGCACCCGACCCACGTTCGGTGCACCTCCGGATGCCGTCAGGATCGAGGCGGCCGCGATCGGTGCGAGGCCGACGATCGCGCCCTGGAGCTGATATCCCATGGACGTGCCGGTATAGCGAGTTCGGGTGTCGAAGTGCTCCGAGAGCAATACGGCGAGCGGTCCGTAGGCCGCCGAATGGCCGATCTCACAGAGGATCAGGCCGACGGGCACCAAGCTCATGTTTCGGCGTTCAACCCGTGGAAGACCCACTGCACCGTGAACACCGGTCCCGCCTCGATCACTTTCTTGCGTCCCCAGATATCGGACAGCCAACCGAAGAAGGGCGTGAGACCAAGCGTCATGAACCCGATCAGAGCCTGGTAGTTGAGTAGCAGACCAACGTCGCCGTCGATGATCCGGGTGTACGCCGTACCGTACGTGATGTAGATCTGGTAAGCCAAGCCGGATCCCGCGCCGACTGCCACGGCGACGAAGAGCTGCAGAGCGTATCGGCGCAGCATGTCGACGATCGGAATGAGAGGCTGCTCGTCCCGCTTGGCCCGCGCTGCTTTGAATGCGGGGGTCTCGGAAACCCCTGGGCGGATCCACAGCCCGACGATGACGATCAGCGCCGACGCCAAGAACGGCATCCGTCAGAGGAACTGCTGTTGTTCCTCTGGGAATCTGCTGATGACCGCGAAGGTCAGCGTGGTGAAGACACCGCCAGGAAAGACCCCGGTGTTCCCGAGGCTGGCCCAGAAACCGCGTCGTCGACTGCCGAAGTGCTCGACGACCATGAGAACCTCTCCACCGTACTCGGCGCCAGCGCCGAGCCCCTGTAACAGCCGTGCCGCGACAAGCAGGATCATTGCCCAGATCCCAATGCTGTGATAGCTGGGAAGCGCTCCGACTCCCAAGGTACTGATCCCCATGACGATCATGCTTGCTACCAGGACCTTCTTGCGTCCGTACCGGTCTCCAATATGTCCACCAACGAGACCGCCGACGGGGCGAGCGAGGAAGCCTCCGGCCAAGGCGCCGAAGGAGGCGATGGTACCCACAGCCGCGGAGCTGTCGGAAAAAGAAGACCGAGGGAAAGTGCAGGGAGGCGGCGATGCCGTAGATGTAGAAGTCGTACCACTCAATGGTGTTGCCGAGATACGCCGACAGAACGATCCGGGCGCGCCCGGATCGCGTAGTCGTTGCCGGTCTCGGAGGAGTCTTCTGGGCGATTTGTCGCATGAGGTGCTCCTGCTGGCTGCGCGGCCGACGGGCTTAACCCCTCCTTGTCGGTTGTGGCTGTGGGTACGACTGGACGTGAGGCCGTCGAGTGAACTTGATGTGAGCCGTGGCTCATCGCGACGGGCGGACGGGAACGGCATTCGCCACGCGCGACTGGTCTTAGGTTTCCGGCCCCTGTCGTGCGGTTACGCGGACGTCGCCGCTGGGGGCGATGCAGGCAAGGCGAGCCCCTGGTTGGGCGTCATGCGCTCTGTATAGTCCAGCCTCCGCAATAATGTAAAGATGCTGACAGTCTCCTGCCGTATAGTTTTCGAAGCGCCAGTTGGGGTGCTTCCGGCGCAAGGGCACGGTCAGGGCGGCCGACAACTCTCCGATGGGTACGGGACTCTGGCGCAGGTGACGACATTGCCCTGGCGGCTTGAGGATGCCCGCACCGCGGTTGTCTCCAAAGCGGTGAGGATGGCCTTGCAGCGAACGACCGGCAGGGTCGATGCTGGTCAACAGCCTGAAAGGTGTCAGTTCGCGCAGGCTTCGCCAGGAGTACCCAGAACTGGTCCGGCACTACTGGCGGGCACAACGGCTGTGGTCCGGCTCGTACTTCGCCGGGTCGGTCGGCGGGCTCCGCTGTCGATGGTCCGTCAGTACATCGAGCAGCGGAATCGCCCGCTCTAGCCTGCGAGTCAGAGCACTGCCGAGAATCGCTTCACCACCGGGCTAAAGTCCGGTGCACTGGGCGATTAGTCCTGGTAGCAGGGCTCCCTCTATACCTGGCGTCCGCGCTGGGGTGCCGCTGCATCCTCGGCCACCTGCCGCGCCGGCTCCTCGTTGTGCGGCTTGCGGTGTCTGGGAGCGTTGTCACGGCAGGGACGGGTGTTCGTTAAGCGTCCGAACGGCCGCGGACTGCAGCGAGGTCGTCGCGCACGTGTTCCGGCTCCTGGTCCAGGGGCATGTTGGGCTCGTCACCGTCCCCGTCCAGGGCGCCGGGAGCGTCTGGGGTCAGATTCGCGAACAGGTGGCTGAGGTCGGGCTGGACGGGTCCGGCCTCGGCGACGAGTTCGAAGGTGCGGCGTGTCGCCTGAGGCGCGGTCAGGGCCTGTACCAGGACCTGGGCGATGTCCTTGCGGGCAATGACGCCATCGGCAGGGGTGCCGGTGCGCCGGGTGTCGCCCTGCAGAAAGACCGGCCGGTGCTCTTCGGGGCCGTTCATGTCGAACCAGCCGGGCCGCACGATCGCGTAGGGAAGTCCGCTGGCGCGCACCAGGCGCTCGGAGCGGCGCTTCCAGTCCAGAAGGTGGCCGTAGCCCGCCGAGCGTGAGGTGATGCCGATGGCGGTCATGAGCACGATCCGGGGTGTCTCGTCCAGTGCGCTCAGGGCGGTCAGGACGTTGCGGACTCCCGCGTAGTCGACGTTCTGCGGCGAGGAGTGGGCGCCGCCGTCGGACCCGAGGGTCAGTACGACGCCGTCGACACCGTCCACGGCGGCCGTCAGGGTGTCGGGGCGGGTCACGTCGGCGACGATGATTTCGGCCTCCGGGGGCAGCAGCCGTTTCGCCCGGGCAGTGTTGCGGACCAGTGCTCGGGTGGTGTGACCGTGCGCGAGCAACTCGGCCACGACGAGCCGTCCGACGCTGCCGGTCGCACCTACTACAAGCATGGTCATGGGTGGGGTCGTCATGGAATCCTCTTCCAGTTCGTACGGGCAGGGACGGGAGGGCCGGCAGGGCGTCTGGTTCATCAGAGGAGGCCCCAGATCGGTGCCGACGAGTTCGGGTCGGAGAGCAGGCGATGATGCGCCATGGGACTCCAGCTTGTCGCCATGGTGCGGACGGCAACAGGCCGAGCAGCTCCGGAAAGCGCCGAACGGCACAACCAGGGATTCCCCGGCCATCGGCTCCTCGCCCAGCGCGGTAGGCGGTACCTCTGGAGGTGAGAGCCTGGTCCTGTGCCGCCGTCGCATGGGGCGGCAAGATCCGCGCCCTAGGAGTTCGTGTGCCTGAACCAGCCGCAGCCGCCGACCACGCAGGAGCGGTCAGGTCAGGGCGTACCGCGCCTACCTCAAGGCAATGACAGACGGCGACACCGAGGCCCTGGACACCCTCCTGGACGAGGGCTTCGCCCTGACGCACATGACCGGCTACGTGCAGCCCAAGGCCGAGTGGCTCTCCGCGATGCGCGATGGACAGTTCGTCTACCACAACATCGAAGAGAAAAAACTCGATGTGGACACCGGCGGTGACGGCATCGTCCGGCTGGTCGGCCGCACGGTCACTGACACGACGGTCCACGGTACGCGCGCCGCGTGGCGGCTGCGTCTGGCCGTGGACTACGCCCCGCGTGCAGACACCTGTACCGCCCTGCGGGCTGTCGCCAGCACCTGGTGACCCGGCACGGGGAGCAGGCGCGAGTGGGCCGTGGCGGCGGCGTTCGGCTCGCGGGCGCTTACGGGCGTACCAGCGTTTTCAGGGCTTCGCGGTTGTTCATCGCCCGGTAGCCGTCGGCGATGTCCTCCAGGCCGACCGTGCGGTCGAAGACGCGGGCGGGGGCGACGCCGCCGGTGAGGGTGACGGTGTCGCCTTGCTGGACGCCGACGGTGTGGGCGGCGTGGTAGCCGGTGCACAGCACATCGGAGAGGGTCAGCAGGTCCGGTAGCAGATCGGAGTCCTCACCGACAGGCATCCTGACCAGAGTGCCGTCGGCCAGCGGAACGCGGGCGGCCTGGCCCTGTCCGCCGTCGACGCCCCACTGGCCGCCGTGGGGGCAGAACGTCTGCAGGCCCTCACGGCAGTAGGTGCAGGTATTGTCCGCCCAGACGAAGGGGGCCACGACGACGTCACGGGGCTCGAGGGTGCGTACCTCGGAGCCGGTCTCCTCGACGACACCGAGGAACTCATGGCCCGTGTGGCGGGGGTTTTCGGTGGGCGCCAAGGACTTGTAGGGCCACAGGTCGCTGCCGCAGACGCAGGACAGCACGATCCGTACGACGGCGTCGGTCGGCTGCTGGATCTTCGGGTCGGGAACGTCTTCGCCGCGTACGTCCTTGGCCGCGTACATCAGGGTGGCTCGCATGAGCTGATCTCCTTGAGCAGGGGGGTGAGGTGCGGGTCTTGTACGTGTCAGCGCGGTTCGAGCCGGAGGGTGGATTCGCGGGCCCGGTCGTCCACGACGTGTTCGACGATGCTCGTGTACTGGCTGTACTTCTCCCGGTAGGCGGCGTCGACGGCCGCGTGTCCGCCGGGGCCCGCCTCGTGGAAGGTGACGTCCCGCTGGACCCCGCCGGCGTCGATGCGGCCCCGGTGCCGGGACTGGGTGCCCCGGTACCGGGGGCCGTCGGTTCCTTTGATCGAGCGGACGTAGACGTGGTCCTCGTCGGAGACGACCCACATGGTCACGGTTTCGCGCAGGCTGCTGTCGGTGCGCTCGGACTGCAGGTTGAGTTCTTCGGCCGCGCCGGCTTCGCCAGGTCCGTGTCGTTCCAGTGCGTCATGGTCGTTCCTCCAGGCCGGTCGGGGATTTCGGTGCTGGGTGCCCCGAAGCGGCGAAGCTGGCGTAGCCGTCCGGGTGTCTACTGGCAGAGCAAGGTGTGGTGCTTCACGCCTTCAGTGCGGTGAAGGTGGCACCGTCGATGACGAAGCGGTAGCGGACGTCGGAGGCGAGGATCCGCTCGTAGGCGGTGTTGATGTCCTTCGCGTCGATCAGTTCGATCTCGGCGCTCACGCCGTGCTCGGCGGCGAAGTCGAGCATCTCCTGCGTCTCGGCGATGCCGCCGAAAAGCGATCCGGCGTAGGCTCGGCCGTTCTGCAGCAGAGGGAAGACGTCCAGCGGCATGGGCTGCGTGGTCACGCCGACGCTGACCATGGTGCCGTGCAGACGCAGCAGTCCCAGGTAGTCCGTCAGTGAGATCGGTGCGCTGACGGTGTTGAGGATGATGTCGAAGGTGTTGGCCAGGTCGGTGAAGGCGGACTGGTCGCCGGTGACGGCGTAGTGGTCGGCGCCGAGGGCCGTGGCGGAGTCGCGCTTGCGGCCGGACTGGGAGAGAACGGTGACGTCGGCGCCCATGGCCTTGGCCATCTTGACGCCAAGGTGGCCAAGGCCGCCGAGGCCGACGACCGCGACCTTGGTGCCCGGTCCGGCGCCGTAGCGCTTGAGCGGCGCGTAGACGGTGATGCCGGCACACAGCAGGGGCGCCGCGGAGGCCACATCAAGGCCGTCGGGGATGCGGACGACGAAATCCTCAGGTGCGACGATTGCCTCGGAGTAGCCGCCCTGGGTGTGGGCGCCGGGCTCGGCCGGGTCGGGGCTGCCGAAGACGAGGGTGTGACCGTTGAGGCAGTACTGCTCCTGCCCTGCCCGGCAGTTGTCGCATTCGCGGCAGGAGTTGACCATGCAGCCGATGCCGACCAGGTCACCGACCTGGTGGCGGGTGACCTCGGAACCCGTCTCGGTGACCCGGCCGACGATCTCGTGGCCGGGTACGAGGGGGCTGACGGACAGCGGGCCGAACTCGCCGCCGACGAAGTTCATGTCGGAGTGGCAGATGCCGCAGTACAGGATGTCGAGCTTGACCTCGTTGGGGCCGACGTCTCGGCGCTCGATGGTGAGGGGAACGAGCGGCTGACGCACGTCGTGCGCGCCGAACGCCTTGACCGTGGTGGGCACAATGAGTCCTTCTGAAGTGGTGGTTGTCGTGTGTGGTGGGCGCGTCAGGCTTCGGGAATGGCGCGGCCGTAGGAGGCGAGGGTGACGATCTCGGGATCGGGGCCGCCGCGCCGACCGGTCTCCAACGCGTCCAGGGCGGTGACTTCGTCTGCGGTGAGCTCGAAGTCGAAGACGTCGATGTTTTCGGCGATGCGGGTGCGCTTGGTGGATTTGGGGATGACCGAGCGGCCCTGCTGGAGCCCCCAGCGCAGCAGCACCTGGGCGGGGCTCTTGCCGTGCGTGTTGGCGATGCGGGTGACGGCCGGATCCTGAAGGACGCTCTTGCGGTCCTCGCCATAGCCCGGGTAGAAGGTGATCCCTCCGATCGGGGACCACGCCTGATTGAGGATGTTGTGCTGGTCGTCGAAGTCGAGCACGGCACGCTGCTGGAAGTAGGGGTGGATCTCCAGTTGGTTGACCGCCGGCACGACGGAGGTGGCGTCCAGCAGCGTGGTCAGGTGGTCGACCATGAAGTTGCTGACGCCGATGGCTCGCACCTTGCCGTCGGCCAGGAGCTTCTCCAGGGCGCGGTAGGCGGCGAGGGTCTTGTCGAACTCGGACGGCAGGGCCTGGTGCAGGATCAGCAGGTCGATCCGGTCCACCCCGAGCTTTGCGGCGCTTTTCTCGAAGCCGTGCAGGGCCTCGTCGTAGCCGTAGTCGCTGATCCAGATCTTCGTCTCGATGAAGATCTCATCACGCGGCACACCGGAGTCGCGGATGGCCTGGCCGACCTCGCGTTCGTTGCCGTAGGCGGCGGCAGTGTCGATGTGCCGGTAGCCGAGGTCGAGTGCGGCCTTGACAGCGGCCCGGGTCTCATCGGGCGGGGTCTGGAAGACACCGAGTCCGAGGGCGGGCATCTCGACGCCGTTGTTGAGTGTGAGGGTCTGCATCACAGGGACCTTTCGTTGTGGGTAGCCCGTGCGGGCACGATGAGGGTGAGGACGGTCACGACCGCAAGCGCGAGCAGGACAGCGGAACCGGTCAGGGCCGTACCCGAGCGGGCCGCGATGTCCGCGGCCGCGTGCCCGGTGGAGACGGAGGCGGCGACGGCGGTCAGGATGCTCAGGCTCAGTGCGCTGCCGATCTGGTGCACGGTGTTGACCAGGCCGGAAGCAGCGCCCGCGTCGGCTGTTGCAACGCCGTCGACGCCGCTGGAGGTCAGCGGGGCCAGCGCCAGGCCCTGGCCCGCGCCGATGAGGACCATCGGCAGCGCCACACCAGTCAGGTAGGGGGTGTGCAGGCCGAGACGGCTCAGCCACGTCATGCCCGCCGCGGTCAGTACGACCCCGCCCAGCAGCACCAGCGGCCGTGCGGTCCGCTGGAGCAGGCGGGGTACCTGGACGGCGAAGACGAAGTTGACCAGCGTCATCGGCAGGAAGGCGAGGCCGGCCTGCAGCGGGGTCCAGTGGTAGACGCTCTGCACGAACTGCGCGGTGAAGAAGAAGAAGCCCATCATCGCGCCCATGTAGAGCATCCGGGTGAGGTAGGCGCCGCTGCGTTCCCGGCTCGTGAACAGCCGCAGCGGCACGATCGGCTGTGCCGCCCGCTGCTCCACCGCCACGAACAATCCCAGCAGCACCACGCCCGCGACCAGCGGTACCAGGGTGGCGGGGGCAGTCCAGCCGAAGTCAGCGGCGTCCACGATGCCGAGGACCAGCGCGGTGGAACCCAGGGTCGCCAGCAGCGCTCCGGCGATGTCGAAACGGCCGCCCCGGCGCTCGGTCTCGGGCAGGAACCGCAAGGCCAGCACCATCATCACGACGCCGACCGGGACGTTGAGGAAGAACCCGGCCCGCCATGAGATCAGGTCTGCGGCCAGCCCCCCAACGACCAGGCCGAGAGCCGCGCCGAGGCCGGCGACGGCGCTGTAGGCGGCCATTGCCCGGTTACGGACCCGGCCCTCGGCGAAACTGCGCGTGAGCAGGGAGAGCGCGGAGGGAGCCAGGACGGCGGCGCCGACGCCCTGGAGGGCGCGTGCGCCGATCAGCCACCACTGCGTTTGTGCGGCACCCACCAGGAGGGAGGTCAGTGAGAAGACGACCAGGGAGAACAGGAACGTCTTGCGGTGTCCGAAGAGGTCACCGGCCCGCGCGCCCAGCAGGAGCAGTCCGCCGAAAACCAGGACGTAGGCGTTGGTGATCCAGGACAGGCCGGTCTCGGAGAACCCCATAGCGGAGCGGATCTGCGGCAGCCCGGTGAAGACGATCGAGTTGTCGAGAATGACCATGAAGTAGCTGACGCAGATGATCGCGAGGATCAGCGTCGCGTGCGCCGGGGTTCTGCCCGGCCTCTTCGCGGTAGACGCCAGCGTACGCCGTGCGGTGGTGGTCACAGTGTCCCCATCCCGACGGGGCTGTCGGAGCCGGGCATGGAGCGGTAGGGATGCAGATCGCTGCCGCACCCGCACGCTGTGGTGATGCGGACGAGGGCGTCGGTAGGTTCCTCAAGGCTCACGTCGGCCACGCCTTCGACGCGGACGTCACCGGCTTCGTACATGAGTGCTGCACGCACGATGCTCCTCCAGATCGGTGGAAAGCCGAGGTCAGGCCATGGGTTCCGCCAGCGCCCGGTCTCGGTCTGTTCCAGCTAACCGCGCGTGCCCCTGCGGGTGGGAGTCACTGCTCTTCCAGGTACTGGCAGTACCTCGCACGCGTTCGCCGGCCGACCTACCGTGGAGGAGCCGGCACACGATTCGCGCCGATCCGAAGGAAGGTCCCCCGTGTCACTGCCCCCTGCCGAAGCCACCCTCTGCGACGAGCTCGGTCGTCTGGGGTACACCTGCGCGGAGTACGGCCATGGCCGACGCTGACAAGAAGACCCTGGCCGCCGAGGTCCGCGAGTTCCTCAGCACCCGGCGGGCCCGGATCCTCCCGGAACAGGCCGGCCTGCCGCTCTACGGCGCCAACCGTCGCGTCGCAGGGCTTCGCCGCGAGGAGGTCGCCCTGCTCGCGGGCATGAGCGTCGACTACTACGTCCGCCTCGAACGCGGCAACCTCAGCGGCGCCTCCGACTCCGTCCTCGAAGCCCTGGCACACGCCCTGCAGCTCAACGAGGCCGAGCGCACCCACCTCTACGACCTGGCCCGCGCTTCGACCCCGTCCGGCCGCCGGCCCACAGCGACCTCCTCGCGGGTGCGTCCGACCATCGTGCGGCTGCTCGACTCGATGACCGGTGTGCCGGCGTTCGTACGCAACGCCCGCTTCGACATCGTGGCCGCCAACGCCTTGGGACGGGCGCTGTACGCGCCCCTTTTCGACTCGCCACTGTTTGCCCAGCGCGGGCCGGTCAACAGTGCCCGCTTTCTGTTCCTGGATCCCGCGAGCCAGGACTTCTGGGTCGACTGGGACAAGGCCGCCGACGACTCGGTCGCCTTCCTGCGCACCGAGACGGGCCGCGCGCCGCACGACAAGGCGCTGACCGACCTCATCGGAGAGCTGACGACCAAGAGCGGTGACTTCGCCCGCCGTTGGGCCCGCCACGACGTGAAGTTCCACCGCTCCGGCGTGAAGAACCTGCACCACCCGCTGGTCGGCGATCTCGCGCTGCCCTACGAGGCGATGGAACTTCCCTCCGATCCGGGTCTCCGCCTCAACTTCTACACCGCCGAGCCGGATTCCCCGGAGCGAGAGGCTCTGGACCTGCTCGCCAGCTGGATGACCACCGGCACGGTCGTCCCTGCGGGGAACGACTGACCACACGAATGAGGAGAACAGCTTCATGCGATACCGACCGCTCGGCCGCACCGGCGTCCAGGTCAGCCCGCTCTGCCTGGGCGCGATGATGTTCGGCCCCTGGGGCAACGAGGACGAGGCCGACTCCATACGGATCATCCACCGGGCTCTGGACGCGGGCATCAACTTCATCGACACCGCGGACGTGTACTCCGGCGGGGTCTCAGAAGAGATCGTCGGCAAGGCACTCAAGGACAGGCGCGAGGACGTGTTCCTCGCGACCAAGTTCTTCATGCCGATGAGCCAGGACGACCCCAACCACAGGGGTGGCTCGCGGCGCTGGATCTTCCGCGAGGTCGAGCACTCCCTGCGGCGCCTTGGCACCGATCACCTCGACCTCTACCAGGTCCACCGCCCCAGTCCGGACACCGATGTCGACGAAACCCTCGGCGCCCTCTCCGACCTCGTCCACCAGGGGAAGGTCCGCTACATCGGCTCCTCGTCCTACTCCGGTTCCCAGATCGTCGAGGCCCAGTGGGTTTCCCGTGAGCGGCGCCTGGAGCGGTTCGTGACCGAGCAGCCGCCGTACTCGATCCTGGTCCGCGGCATCGAGGAGGACGTCCTTCCCACCGTGCGCCGCCACGGCATGGGCACCCTGACGTACAGCCCCCTGGCCGGCGGGTGGCTCTCGGGCCGCTACCGCAAGGACAACGCCTCCGGCCCGGCCTCCGCGGCGCGCCCGGCGGCCCGC
>NZ_JBEOUD010000055.1:0-48075 GCF_040303865.1 Streptomyces sp. NPDC094034
CGCTACGAGAAGACCGCAACCATCTACCTCGCAGGACTCCACATCGCAGGCATCTACCTCTGGTCCGCCCGATGATCCAAACGAAACGCCCTAGCCGCCTCCCGAGTGAAGTAGGCCGCCGACGAGGTGCCCGCGGCTCGGGTCCTTTTCCGATGGCCCCTTCCCGAACCGGACGGGCCCGATTTTCAGGCATCCGGCTCGCCAGTGATCACTTCCGTGGTGCTGCGGTGGGACGTCCCGCGTGAATGTCTTCATGGCAGCGGCGGCAGATCACCGGGGTCTTTCGCCGTCGCATCGCCATCAGATGGACCCACGCGGGCCGTTCCCGGCGTCCGGGTCGGTTGAGATCGGCGAGCTTGCGGACGTGGTGAACATGGGGACCCCTCCCCCCGGGCCGCCCGACCTTGCCGAGGGTTCTCTGTCACAGCGGAATCGGGCACGGACTTGGTCGATGTGAGGGGGGTATTCCTCGGCGGCACGACTCCCGGGTGGGCCTGCGGAGGGTAAAATCCGGACAGGGGGGCACACGATCTGTCGGGGGAGCGGGGGAGTCTGATGCAGCACCTGGGGCCGCTGGAACTGGTCGGGGACCGATGGGTCATCGGGGACCCGAAGCGGAACGACGGGTCGTGCCTGGTGCTTGCCACCGAAGGAATCGAGCACTGTGTGCGGGGAGAGGCGGACCCCCGAGACGTCGTCCCGTGGAGCAGCCTCCACACCGTTCGGCTGAGGGCCACTATGAAGCCATGGATGGCCACCCGCACCGGGGGTGTCATCATCGCGGCAGGCGGCTACATGGACGGTGGCCGAGACGGCTGCTCCCTGTCCGGCATTCGCGATCAAAATAAGCCCTGGTCGGTGAACTACACCCACCACGACCGCACTTACACGTCCATGCACATGGCCCTGGTGATCGACCTGGTCGCGAAGATGTCCGAGGCGAAGGCGCTGCACCGCCTCGGAGACCCGGAGTGGCTCAGCGCGGTGGTCTCCCGGCTGGCGCCAACGCCGCGATGGACCCCCCTCCCGGTCCGCCGGGTGAGCGAAATCATCGAGCTCCTCGGTACCTGAGCTTGATCTTTGCCGATCAAGATCTTCCAGGCTTGCCGATGCCTTTGAGGGTCTCGGGGCGTCTGACGGTTTTGCCGACGTTGTGGCGGGGTGCCCGGTGTTTGTTCTTGGTGCCGGGTAGCCGTCCGGGGCTGGCGCCTCGGGGTTTCGGAACGGGGTCGTGCACGCGAGATGAGCGCGGATGTTCCTGAACCCTCGGTGGACCCTGTCCCGGGTGAGCCGGTCGGAGGTGGTGTGTTTCTCTCAGGGTCGGCGGAGGTCCGCGGCGAGCGGCCGGGCGAGCCGGAGCTGGGTCTGTGCGACGATCAGGATCCAGGTCCAGCGGTCCGGCGCCTCGGGAGTACGGAACTTCGGAGTCGTCCGGCCGAGTGTCTGCTTCGCGAAACGCAAGGTGTGCTTCAGGTCGAAGCGGCCGGAGAAACGCCTGCCATAGGCGGTCCACATCGTCCGGGGTGGCGCGCCGGTCCTGGAGGACCGTAATCACACCGGCGGGGCAGGGGACGGCAGAGGGGCTACTGGTGGCCGAGGTAGGCGAGGACGGCCTGCACTCGGCGGTGCCCGCTGTCGGTGGGGGTGAGGCCGAGCTTCGCGAAGATGTTGCCGATGTGTTTGCTGACAGAGCGTTCGGTCAGGACCAAGGTTTTGGCGATCGTGATGTTGTCGTGGCCCTCGGCCATCAGGGTCAGGACCTCGCGTTCGCGTGGGGTGAGTGCGTCCAGGGGGGAGTGGGCGGGGCGGGTGAGGAGTTGGCCGACGACTTCCGGGTCGAGGGCGATTCCGCCTGCCGCCACGCGCCGAAGCGCATCGAGAAACTCCTCGACCCGGCCGATCCGGTCTTTGAGGAGGTAGCCGACGCCGCTCGCGCCGCCGCCGAGGAGTTCGGCAGCGTAGGACTGCTCGACGTACTGGGAGAGCATCAGAACAGGCAGCGCAGGCAGGTGTGTACGGGCCTCAAGTGCGGCGCGCAGGCCCTCGTCCCGGTGACTTGGGGGCATGCGGACATCGAGCACGGCGATCTCGGGCCGGTGCTCCAGAAGCGCGGGGAGGATCTGCGGCCCAGTCGAGGCCGTCGCCACCACCTCGTGTCCCGACGTGGTCAGAAGAAGTGTCAGTCCTTCCCTGAGGAGGGTGTTGTCCTCGGCGATCACCACACGCACGGCAGCTCCACTTCGATCACGGTCGGTCCTCCCGGGGGACTGGAGAGGGTCAGTGTCCCGTCGAGGGCGGCCGTCCGCCGCCGGACGCCGGCCAGCCCCGAGCCCGATGTCTCCTGCGCGCCGCCGATGCCCTCATCGCTCACGACGGCGCGTATTCCGGCCGGCAGGCGCTCGAGCCGCACCGAGGCTCGTTTCGCCGTGCTGTGTTTGGCGGCGTTGGTCAGGGCTTCGGACACCGTGAAGTACACGGCTGCCTCCAGGGCGGCCGCCGGGCGCGTCCTCTCGTCCTCCAAACCGTCGACCCGCACCTCCACCTGTAGACCGCTGTCTGCCGCGAGCGCGCGAACGGCACCGGCCAATCCACGGTCGGTGAGGATCGGTGGATGGATGCCCCGCACTACGTGTCGTAGTTCTCGCAGGGATGCTTCGGCCTGGTCCCGAGCCTGCTCCAGGAGGTCTCGTCCGGCGGCGGCGTCGTTGTCGTAGATCTGAAGCGCCATTCCTATCCGCATGTGCATGGCTACCAGGCGCGCCTGTGTGCCGTCGTGCAGGTCCCTTTCGATACGGCGCAGTTCGGCGCCGTGTGCGGCGATGGCATCGGCCCGGGTGGCGGCGAGTTCGTCGACGCGGGCGGAAAGCCGTGCGGCTTTGGAGGGCCGCAAGAGGCGGCGGGACCATGTGGCCTCAGCATCGGCGAGTCGGCTGATCAGGGGCACGACGAGGGGGCGACGGCGCAGCACTCCGGCGGCCACGGCGTCGATCACCAGGCCCAGCGGCCACAGCAGCAGTGCTGTGAGGAAGAGGGGGACGGGATAGAACCAGGTCGCGGCGATCCAGCGCAGATCGGTACGCGTCGCCGGGTCGCGCGTCGCTGTGCGCACTCGCTCGGCGACTCTGCCGTGGAGGGGTCGGTAGACCTCCTCGATCGGTGCTCCGTCCCAGGCCCCCACCATCTGTCGTTTGGCACCGGCGATCCGGCGGATCAGCAGTACTGTCTCCGGCAACATCCAGGCGCCCACCACGAGCAGGGTTCCCGCAGCGGTGAGCAGCAGCACGGTGGTGAACAGATACAAGCCAAAGGCCATCGCCGCGCTGGTGAGCAGATAGGCCGTGGCACGCGCCGCGCGCCGCAAAGTTGCGCCCATGGTCGCAGCGTAACGCCCCGGCTGGCGGCGAGATCGTCGCCGTCTGCCCGTCGGGGCCAAAGGTGTAGCGGTCTACACCACCGATCGGGGAGTGTGCCCGCTCGTGTCCGTGTCCCCGGATCGGGATCGTTGGTACCCACAGACGACGCCCGACAAGGAAGACCACCGTGAAAATTCTGCTCTCATGGATCATTCCCATTCTGCTGTTCACGGCCGGGTTGGCCGCCGCAGTGGGTTCTGGTGTGGTGCTGGACGGCGCCGTGAAGAACTGGTGCACCGCGGGAGGCGTAGCACTCTCGCTGCTGACCGGTCTCCTCTTGGGGCGACGTGAGCCGGTGACGTCGTTCCTGTCCGCCCGCCCGGTGCTCTGGTTCCTCTTTTTCTTCAACACCGCCGCCGCCTTTGCCGCGGCCTCCCTGGTGAGCGGGGCCAGAGGCGTCGGCACGGCGGTCGGTATGGGAGTGGTCGCGGCGGGGGCTTATCTCGGCCTCCAGCGGGATCGCACCCCGCGGCGGGCTGTCCGCGGTCGGCGGCATGCTTCCGGCCAGTCACAGCACGCGATTAAGTCAGTCGATTGACTTAATCGGAGTTCGTGGTTTGACTGGGCCGGCGGGTGCGGCCGAGCAGCACTCCCAAGGAGGCAGGCATGAACGAAACGCGCGAGACGGAGCCGATGAACTATCCGATCTCCGCTCCGGCGGTCCTGGAGCCGCCCGTGGAGCGGGCGGAGCTGCGGCAGCTGATGGACGGGGCGGACGCCGCGGGCGAACCGATGTCGGAGGCGGATCTGGTCGCCACCGGGCAGGCTCTGCTGCTGGCCGGTCATGAGACCACGGCCGGATTCATCGCCACGATGACCGCACACCTGCTGTCCGACCGCAGCCGCTGGGAGCGACTGGTCGAGGATCCCTCCTTGATCCGCTCCGCGGTGGAGGAGGTGCTGCGCTTCGACCCGAACGGCAGCGGTTTCGGGATGCTGCGCTACGCCCACGAGGACGTCGAGTTGTCCGGCGGCACGGTGGCGCGCGGTACGACGGTGGTGTGCAGCACGGCCGCAGCCAATCGGGATGAGCGTTCCTCGGGTACCCCGGAGGTCATGGACGGGGGCCGCAGACTCAATCCCCACCTGACGTTCGGTGCCGGAGCGCACTCGTGTCTGGGCCAGCCGCTGGCACGCACCGAACTGCGGGCCGTCCTCGGAGTGCTGCTGCGCCGCCTGCCGGACCTGCGGCTCGCCCTGGACGCCCATGACCCGCGGCGCCACGAAGGCACGCTGACCGCTCCGCTGAAAGAGGTACCGGTGACATGGTGAACAGAACCGAGCCCCGCACCGGCCGCGGTGCCGGCACCCGCGAGGCGATCATGGCGGCGGCCGAGCGGCTCTACGCCGAACACGGCCTGTCCAACGTCTCCAACCGCCAGATCAGCGAGGCCGCCGGCCAGGGCAACAACACCGTCGTCAGTTACCACTTCGGCACCAAGGCGACGCTCGTGCGCGCCATCATGACCAAGCACGTCATGCTGGTCGACGCCGTCCGCCAGCTGCATGTGGAAGCGGCCGGCGACAGCACGGACGTACGGGACTGGGTGCGCTGCCTGGTGCGGCCGGTTCCCGAGCACCTGAGCTCCCTCGGCACGCCTTCCTGGCAGGCCAGATTCGCGGTGCAGGTGATGACCGACCCCATGATGCGGGCGCTCGTCACCGACGAGTCCCTCACCCGCGACAGCCTGCGTCGCACCCTCCAGGGGCTCGGCCGCTGCCTGCGTGACGCCGTCCCCGCCGAGGTGCGCCGCGAGCGCGGCGAAATGGCACGGCACCTGATCACCCATACCTGCGCGGAGCGGGAACGTGCCCTGGCCGAGGGCAGCTGTGAACCCGGCGCGTCCTGGGAACGTACCGCCGACGCGCTGGAAGACGCGCTGGTGGGCCTGTTCACCGCGCCCACCTTCCACCGCTGAATGACCAACGAGAACAGACCCGATACGACAAGGGGAGACACCATGAAGATCACCGTGGACGAGGAGAAGTGCTGCGGCGCCGGCCAGTGCGTGCTGATCGCACCGGAAGTGTTCGACCAGCGTGACGAGGACGGCATCGTCATACTCCTCGACGCCGCGCCCCCCGCCGACCAGCAGGAACTGGTCCGCGAGTCCGCCGCGGTCTGCCCCGCCGCGGCCATCGTCCTCAGCGAGGACGCGTGAACGTGCCATCGGACGTCCTCGTCGTCGGAGCGAGTGCCGCAGGGCTGGCCATCGTGGAGAGCCTGCGCCGCAAGGGCTACCGGGGTCGGATCACCCTGCTCGACGAGGAAGCCGGTACACCGTATGACCGGCCGCCCCTGTCCAAGCAGGTCCTGGCCGGCACATGGGATGCCGAACGCACCCACCTGCGCACCCGCGACGTCCTGGAGGCCCTGGACGCCGAGTTCGTCCTCGGCGAGCGGGCGGTGTCCCTCGACGCCGCCACGCGCACCGTGCGGACCGCGAGCGGAAGGGAGCTGGGAGCGCAGGCCGTCGTCCTGGCCACCGGACTGCGTGCACGCCGACTCCCCGGTCTGACCGGCATATCGGGCGTTCACGTCCTGCGGACCCTCGACGACGCTGCCCAGCTCCGCAAGGAACTGCTGCACGCCGAGCAGGCCGTGGTCATCGGTGACGGGGTGCTCGGCGCCGAGATCGCCGCGACGGCCCGCCAGATGGGCCGGGACGTGACGCTCGCCGGACCGCAGGCCGCGCCCATGCGGACGCAGCTGGGCGCCGCCATCGCTGACCAGCTCGCCGTGCTGCACAGCGGGCACGGGGTGCGGCTGCGTCCGCACACCCTCGTCCAGGAAGTGGAAACGACCGAGGGACGCGTCCGCGGCGTCCGCACCGCCGAGAGCGAAGTTCTTCCTGCCGACCTCGTTGTCACGGCGGTCGGCGGCGTCCCCGCGACCGGCTGGCTGGCCGACAGCGGTCTGGTCCTGGAGGACGGCGTCGTGTGCGACTCCCACTGCCGTGCCGCCGAAGGCATCTACGCCGTCGGGGATGTCGCCCGTTTCCAGCACCAGACCCTTGGCCGGTCACTGCGTCTGGAGAACCGCACGAACGCCACCGAGCAGGCGCAGACAGTCGCGGCGAACATCCTGGGAGAGGACCGCCCCTACACTCCCGTCCCCTACTTCTGGACGGACCAACTCGGCGTGAAGATCCAGGTGTACGGGCTGCCCACGCCCACCGCCGCCGTGCACATCGCCGAAGGCGACGTGGAGGAGGGCCGCTTCGTCGCCCGCTACCTCGACGACGAAGGCCATCCCGTGGCGGTCCTGGGCTGGAACATGCCCAAGCAGGCCCGTAAGCACCGCCAACACCTCCTTCCCCTGTACACCCCCTCGACACGGCCCGAACCCGCTACCGCCTCGCGGTAGGCCATGGCCGCGGCCGCACGTCCGAGACGAACGCCTCGTGGTGCGCGCGGCGCCCCTCCACAGCAACGGAAATGCACCATGACCACTCTCAGACCTGTCATCCACCCGGGCAGAAGCGTCGCCGTGCTGGCGGCAGCCGGCATTGTCGCCGCCCTCATGCAGACCCTCGTCGTACCACTCATCGGCAGTCTGCCCGCGCTACTGGACACCACCGCCTCCAACGCCTCCTGGGCGGTCACGGCAACACTCCTCGCCAGCGCCGTCACCACACCGGTCAGCGGACGCCTCGGAGACCTGTACGGCAAACGCCGCGTCCTGCTGGCCTGTTGTGTGCCGCTGGTCGCGGGATCAGTCGTGTGCGCGCTGGCCGACTCGTTGATCCCGATGGTCGTGGGCCGCGCCCTGCAGGGGATGGGCATGGGCATCGTCGCCCTGGGGATCAGCGCCCTGCGTGACATCATGCCCCCGGAGCGGCTCGGCTCCTCGATCGCGCTCATCAGCTCCTCGCTCGGCATCGGCGGCGCCCTCGGTCTGCCGTTCGCCGCCGCGGTTGCCGAGAGCGCCGACTGGCGCATCCTGTTCTGGGTCTCCGCCGCGCTCAGCGCCGTTGTCGCCGTGCTCATCTACCTGGTCATCCCCGTCTCACCCGCCCAGGAGAAGGAAAAGGCCCCGTTCGACCTGCTCGGGACCCTGGGGCTGGGGACTGGTCTGATCTGTCTCCTGCTGGGTGTCTCCAAGGGCGCCGACTGGGGATGGGGCAGCGCCACCACCCTCACCCTCCTGATCGCGACGCCGGTGATCCTGCTGGCCTGGGCCTGGTGGGAACTGCGCACCCCCGCGCCGCTGGTCGACCTCCGGGTCACCGCCCGTCCCCTGGTGCTGGTGACCAACGCCGCCTCCGTCGTGGTCGCCTTCTCCATGTACGCCGCGGCCCTCCTGTTGCCCCAACTGCTTCAGCTGCCCGAGCGGACGGGCTACGGACTGGGACAGTCCATGCTGGCCGCGGGCCTCTGGATGGCCCCCTCGGGCCTGATGATGATGCTCGTCTCCCCACTGGGCGCGAAGCTCTCGGCCGCCCGCTCCCCAAAGACGACCCTCTTCGTGGGAAGCCTGGTCATCGCCCTCGGCTACGGCTCCTCGCTGCTGTTGATGGGCTCGACCTGGGGCCTGCTCATCGTCACCTGCATCTGCAACACCGGTGTCGCCCTCGCCTATGGGGCCATGCCCGCTCTCATCATGGGCGGTGTCCCGCAGTCCGAGACCGCGTCCGCGAACAGCTTCAACACCCTCCTGCGCTCGGTGGGCACCTCTGTCGCAGCCGCCGTCGTCGGCATCATTCTGGCTCAGATGACCGTGGGGACGGGCGCACAGACGGTACCCAGCGAGAACGGGTTCCGCACCGGGCTGCTCCTCGGATGCCTCGTCGCCCTCGCCGCCGCCGCCATCACCCTGGCCATTCCCTACCGCAAGCCCGTCGCGAACCGGCCCGATGCCACAGACGACGCCGGCGACACGTCCCACACCCCGTCGGCCTCGAAGCCGACTGCCGCAGCCGTCGCCACAGTCATCAGGCCCCCGGACACGCCGACATCCCCGTCAACGACCGCCGACTGACCCGGCCACCACGCCCCCCGGCGCCTTTCGCCAGAACCTCGACCATCGGAGAGACCCATGACGCACACGCCCGCCGCGCCCGAAGCCGACAGCCGGGGCCTGCCCGACTTCCCCGAACCCCGCTCCTCCGCATGCCCCTTCGCACCCTCGCCCGACATGCGAGCCCTGTCCGACCTCGGGCCGCTCACCCGCGTCCGTTCCTGGGGAGACACCACTCCCTGGGCCGTGAGCGGGCACGCGGAGCAGAAAGCACTGCTGTCCGACCCGCGCCTGAGCGCCCAGTTCACCCAGCCCGGCTTCCCCAGCCCGGTGGACCCCTCACACGCCCACGTCGGCGCCACCGACCTGAGCTTCGTCGGCATGGACGATCCGGAACACGCCCGGCTCCGCCGAATGATCAGCGGCGCCTTCACCATCAAGCGCGTCGAAGCGATGCGGCCCCGCGTGCAGAAGATGGCCGACGACTTCATCGACGCCATCCTCGACGGCCCCAAACCCGCGGACCTCGTCCAGGACCTCGCGCTCCCGATCCCCTCACTGGTCATCTCCGACATGCTCGGCGTCCCCTACGAGGACCACGAGTTCTTCCAGAGCAACAGCAAGACCATCGTCTCCGCCGTCGCCACCCCCCAGGACCGCCACGCAGCCCACACCAATCTCGCCGCCTACTTGGACGACCTCGTCGGCCGCAAACTCACCGAGCCCGGCGACGACCTCCTCTCCAGCCTCTGCGCCCAGATCGAGGCCGGAGAACTCACCCGCCGCGAGGCCGCCACCATGGGCGTGCTCCTTCTCCTCGGCGGACACGAGACCACCGCGAACATGATCAGCCTGGGCACCCTCCTGCTCCTGCAACACCCCGACCAGCTCGCCCTCATCCGGGACACGGACGACCCGGCCGTCATCCGCGACGCCGTCGAGGAACTCCTGCGCTACCTCTCCATCGTCCACCTCGGGCGCCGCCGCACCGCGCTGGCGGACATCGACATCGCCGGCCGTACCATTCGCGCCGGAGAAGGCGTCATCCTCCTGGGCGAACTCGCCAACCGCGACCCCGCCGTCTTCACCGACCCCGACCGCCTCGACATCACCCGCAACGCCCGCCAACACCAGGCATTCGGCGCCGGAACCCACCACTGCGTCGGCCAGCCGCTGGCCCGCATGGAACTCCAAGTCATCTACCCCACCCTGTTCCGCCGCATCCCCACCCTTCGGACCGTCGACGGCCTCGACGCCATCCCCTTCAAATACGACGCCGTCATCTACGGCCTCCACGCCCTTCCCGTCACCTGGTAAAGCGGCCAGGGATCGCAACGGATCGCAGCACGCGGGCGGACCCCCAGCGCGCGGTACGGGACCCCGTCACGGGCCCGCGCTGGGCCCGCCACACCCACCAAGCAGTCCGGGTACCGATCGTCAGACCGTGACGCGCCGGCCGGCAGGCTCACGGACGCCCAGTGGTTCGCCGCACAGATGCGGGATTGCCCGGCTCACACGGTCATCGAAGTGCTCGCCAACAAGTGGGTTCTGTACGTGCTCGGGGCCCTCCAGCGAAACGACGGGGCCATGCGGTTCAACGAACTGAGGCGTCTGCTGGACGGCATCACACAGAAGATGCTCACCCAGACCCGATGTGCTGCCGGGTGCCGTTGCGCTGCCACAACGGCGGAACAGGTCGTAGCACGGCCCATTTGCCGTGGCAGGCCGGCATCGAGGGGCGACGGCATGTTGCGCGGGGAGAGGCCAGGAAGCGGGCCGAGGGCGCGGGCGCCTGCCGCGGTTGTGACCACGAGGCCTACCGGGACAAGGTCCACCGGTTTCGGCTCACCCCGCGCCTCGCTCGGCGCGGCACCGGGCACGGCTCCGGCCTGGGCGTGTACCGCTGGTTGTGGAAGGAACGATCGCGCTGCTGCACCGGTTCCGCCGCTTGTGTATCGGTGGGAGATCCACGACGACATCCACCACCATTCGTCACCCTCGGCTGTGCCGTCATCTGCTGGCGACGACTACGCACCGTACTCTGTTGAGAGTAGGGGCGGGCGATCGCCCCAGGGGATGGCCTCCTCGATGCGTCAGCACGCATACGTGGCAGTCGGGACCGCGCAGCCTCACATGCGGGATCCCAGCACGTCGACCTCACAGCCCGGTGCGAAGGGGGCGAAGCCGTGCTCGATCAGCCAGCGAATCGCCACCAGGCTTCGCAACGACCACCATGCGTGGATCACGTCGAGGTCGATGCCAGTGCCATAGCCGGCGATGACGTCGTCGAGGTACTCCTCGTGTCCGAGCGTGAAGGTGGCGAGGTCGTACAGGGCATCACCCTGGCCCGCCTCGGACCAGTCGATGATGCCCGTGACCTCGTCGCCGTTGACGACGACGTACGCGATCTTGCAGGGCGCCGTGCGTGAACGCCGGAGTCCACGGCCCGAGTGCGGCCTCGGCGACCTGGCGGTTGCGGGTGACCAGATCGGCGGGCAGGACGTCGTGTGTCACGAGCAACTCACACTCGTCGTCGAGTTCCGCCGCCGGCGCGACGATGCTCCGGCCGGCTGGGCCCCGCTGGGACGGCAGCGGCGCGGCGTGCAGCTTCCGGATGGCGGCGCCCGCCGCCGCCCATGCCGCCGGCGCCCCGGTCGACGGCCCGTCGAGGCGCCCAAGCGTCGTCCCCGGAAGCGCGGCGATCGCGAGCACGGGCGGCTTGCGCCACAGGACCTCCGGGGGTTGGGACCGGCGCCAGGGACATCGCCTCGACCTCGACGTCGATGCGTGCCTGATCGGCGTCCACCTTCAGAAACACATCGCCGACGCGCAGACGATTCGCCGCCGGGTCAAGATCGGCGATGCCGCCGCGTTCGCCGGGATCACACCCCGCGCCATCCGCCATTACCACGCCATCGGGCTCCTCGCCGAGCCGGAACGCGGCAGTGATGACCGTCGCCGCTATGGATACGACGACATGATCCGCCTGCTGTGGATCCGGAGAATGGCTGATGCGGGCATCTCCCTGGACGACATCCGGGATGGCTTTGAGGGCGCCACCGGCATCGAACAGTCCCTGGCCCGGTTGGAGGAGTCCCTCGCCTCCAAGGCGGCCGCAATCGAAGCCCAGTTGGCCGCCGTGCGCCGCCTGCGCGAGGTGGGCAGCCCGCTGGGCCTGCTCTCACCACTGGTCAGTGGTCACCTGCGCGCCGCTAGCCTCGGCGCCCTCGCGGACCCCGGCTTCTGCGGCCTGGACAACGACGTACACGACCCCGTGAGCGTCACCGGCTTCCACGCCAGCCGCACCCACAAGCTCAACTCGACTCTGCCGGGGATCTTGGGGACTGTAAAATGTTCGGCCCTGTCTCACTCTCGGTGGTGACGGAGTGTGCTGCTATCCGAGGAGGATGCGGTGGCGAAGCAGGGTGAAGCCTGCGCGTCCGTGCATCTGGCGTGCGATCCGCTTGGTCTTGGTGTTGACGCCCTCGGTGGGGCCGTTTCTCAGACACGGCCTTGCTGCCCGATGTGATGTCAGGGTCGGCGTTCTTCGGCGACGAGGGCGAGTACGCGCTTGCGCTCGTCATGGCCCCAGGTTTCTTTGGTGGCGACAATGCCGACGAAGCCGATCACGGCGGCGCTGAGGTAGAGCAGGGCGGCGCCGGGCCAGCCGAAGGCGCCCACCAGGGCGGCGGCGAGCAGCGGTGCGAAGCCGCCGATGGCTGCGGCGACCTGGTAGCCGAGTGAGGCTCCCGAGGTGCGGGTGGCGGTGCGGAACTGCTCGGTAAGCAGGGACCCCTGTGTCCCGGTGAGCGAGGCGTGGATGAGCCCGATTCCGATGATGAACACGGCTACGACCAGTGCTGGACGGGCGGTGTTGGTGAGCAGGTACATCGGGAAGGCGAAGAGGATCGCCGCCGTGCAGCCCGCGATGTAGATGGGGCGGCGTCCGATGCGGTCTGTGAGCGCGCCGGCGAGGAAGGTCACCGCGATGGCCAGGATGCTGGCGGCTGTGATGGCGCCGAGAGCGACGGGGCGCAGATCGGGGTGGCGTTCGGTGATGTAGTTGAGCAGGTAGGTCGCGGTGGAGTAATAGGCGAAGGATTCGACGACGCGCAGGGCGATCACACGCAGGATGCTCCGCCAGTCGTCGCGGAGGGTTGCGAGGAGCGGGTTCTTCTCGGTCTTGCCGCTGGCCTGGGCTTCCTGGAACTCGGGGGATTCGGAGAGCCGGGAGCGCACGATCAGCGCGACAATGACAAGGACGGCGCTGAGCAGGAAGGGAGTTCGCCACTGCCAGTCGCCGTTGAGTGTGGCGCTCCAGGCGAATATGCCGCTGGCGAGCGCGATGCCCAAGGGGTTGCCGGACTGGGGGATGGCGGCGAACATGCCGCGGCGGTGCCATGGAGCGTGTTCGTAGGCCATGGTGATCGCTCCGCCCCATTCGGCGCCGAACGCCAGGCCCTGGATCATACGGATCGCTACGAGCAGGATCGGTGCGACCACGCCGGCCTGTTCGTACGTCGGCAGCACACCGATGAGGAATGTCGCGGCGCCCATGACGACCATGGCGGCGACCAGGACGGGTTTGCGGCCGAGTTTGTCGGCGAAGTAGCCGCCGATCGCGCCGCCGAGCGGGCGCATGACGAAGCCGACCGCGAGGGTGGCGAACGACAGCAGTGTGCCGACGAAGCGGTCGCTCTCGGGGAAGAAGACGGCTCCGAAGTAGAGCGCGGACGCGGTTCCGTAGGCGATGAAGTCGTAGTTCTCGACGCTGGTGCCGACGGCCGCGGCGACCGCGGTCTTGAAGCGGTCCTTCGTGCCGAGGACGCTTCGCCGTCCGGTAACGGTGCTGGTGGACATGGGGACTCTCTTTCTCAGGTGGTCTCCGGGGCGCGGGGGCGTGATGCGGGAGTGCCGGGCCGACATGGCAGGGCCGGGCTCCCTTTCCGGTGGTTCCGGGTATGCCGAGTCGACGCACGGCGGCGTCGTACGACGGGGCTGCGAGGGACCTCGTCCGTCGGCGGTGTCAGGCCGGCGGTGTGAGAGTGTCGAGCGCGTTGAGCTTGGTGACTCGGCGGCGAGTGTCCTCGTCGTCGTCGAAAGTCGCGGCGAGGAACTCGCGGACGATGTCCGGCACGAGCGCGTGCGGTACGAGCCAGGCGCCCATGGCCATGGTGTTGGCATCGTCGTGCTCGACGGCCTGGTGGGCGGAGTAGGGCTCGTGAGCCAGAGCGCAGCGGATGCCGGGCAGTTTGTTCGCGGCCATCACGGCGCCCTGACCGGTGCCGCACACGAGCACGGCCCGATCCGCGGTTCCGGCGAGCACCGCGTCACAGGTGGCCCGGGTGATGTCGGGAAAGTCGACAGGGTCGGAGCTGTCAGTGCCACAGTCGACGACCTCGTGGCCGAGGTCCTCGATCGCCCGGCGCACGGCCGCTTTCAGCGGGTACCCGGCATGGTCTGCTCCGAGGGCGACCTTCATCGGTTGATCCTTTCGAAGAGGGTTTCGTATCTGTCGACGCCGTCCGCAACGGCGGCGCGCGTGTTCATCGGACGCCTCCCCGTGACCGGTCGACGAAGGAGGTGGCGATGCGTTGCCCGGACGCCGGGCGGCCGGCGAGGAGGTCGGCCAGTCCGCGCACGCCAAGGCGGCCGATCGACGACGCGTCGTTGCGGACCGCGCTGATGGGCGGTGACGCGAACTCGAACCAGTCGAGGTCGTCGAAGGAAACGACCTCGATGCGGGCGGCCCGCTCCGCACCGAGCCGCTCGCGCAGCGCGCGCACGGCCCCGAGGGTGGTCAGGCCGTTCGCGCCGAAGACGGCCGTGAAGGGGACGCCCCGGTCAATGACGCGGCACATGGCCTCGGCCGCGCCCTCAGCCAGGAAGTCACCGGCGTCGAGCAGCCTGTCGTCGGTGCTGATCCCGTGCTTCTCACGCCCGGCGAGGTAGGCGGCGCGGCGCTCCACGCCGGTGGAGATCGTCTCGGGGCCGCCGATGAACGCCACGTGACAGTGTCCGCGCTGCCGCAGCCAGGCCAGGACATGGCCGACGCCCTCCGCGTTGTCGGTGCCGTACAGCGGGGCGTCGACGCCCTCGACCGTACGGTTGAGGAGGACGAGCGGCAGTCCGGAGGCAAGTGTGGCCGCGAGCTGCGGCGAGACCGTGCCCTGCGGGGAGAACAGCAGGCCGTCGATGCGCTGCGAGGCGAAGGTCCGCAGGTATGCGTCGGCTTGTCCGGCGTCCTCGTTCGCGTTGGCCAGCAGCACGGTGTAGCCGTGGTGACGCGCCTCTTGCTCTGCGGCGTGGGCGAGTTCGGAGAAGAACGGGTTGCGGATGTCCGAGACGAGCAGCCCGAGCACGTCGGTACGGGAACGCCGCAGGGACCGGGCGGGGCCGTTGGCGATGTAGCCCAGCTCAGTCGCGGCGGCGAGAACGCGGGACCGGGAGTCGGGCGAGGTCTGGCTGCTCCCGCTGAGTACCCGGGACGCGGTACCCAGCGAGACTCCGGCCCGTGCCGCGACGTCCTTGATCGTGGTCACCGGCTCCACCTCCTCGTGGAAACGTTTCCATGGCGGGAATGCCTCAAAGATCGCACACGGAACGCGAAGGGAGCAAGACCCGTGTTTCTCATCGCACCGCTCCTGGGCCATCCCTTGTGCGAACGGTGCGGCCAAGCCAGCGGTCAGCCCGCTGTCCAGGGCCACGACCAGCCGGACTTCGTCCGTCCCGGGGGAAACGTGTAGACCACGATGGCGACGGCGCTCAAGGAAATGAGCCCTCCCCAGGTCGCGCATGGCAGCCTGCTGCCCCCCAAGGCTCGCCGGCGTTGCAGAGAGCGGAGAAGCGTATACGAACGAGACTCCAACGCGCTGGCCGGTGCTCTGGCCCGCAGCGGACCGGCCTTGCGGCGTCGCGACGCGATCTCCAGGATCCCTTCACGGTTGCGCTGTGCGTCCGACACGCGACAGGCGACGCTGTCGACGGTCGTGCAGTTCCCCACCTCAAAGATCATGGAATGGGCCACGGGGACGGCGGAGCCACCGTCGTCACGGCCGTGGGGAAGACGGAGCTGTGTCGTCGGCCCCCGCGGCGCCAGGGTTCTCGGGCCGCCTGATAACCCCCGGTCGTTCGGGCAGGTCAGGACTGTCCAGGGTGGCCGGAGGCCAGCGCGCAGCGCCGCCGAAGGTGTTTTGACCGGCCGGACCTGCCCCACGCTCAGCAGTCGGGCGGCCCGTCACGGCCTCAGCCCAGTGAGGAATTGTGCGATCGCGAAACCGGTGATCGTGGGGAAATACGCGACTGCTCACAGACGCGGATCCGCGCCCGGCGGGAGGACGCTGGACCGACCGGCCGCGCACGGCGAAGCCGACTTCGACCAGGCGGAGATCGTCGACGGCTACGCGTTGCTGCGGTGGGACACCGGCCGCGGGAGCATCGGACTGGCACATTCAATGATCGACGGCAATGCCTCTCCTCAGTCGGTGCGGGGGCGGTGGTGGGTTTCGGCGAGGTGGTCGAGGCGGATGGTGTCGAGAGAGGCTTTGGTGATGCGTTCGGTGCCGTCGCAGATGGCGGTGATGGCGGTGATGGCGGCTTGGCGGATGAGTCGGGTGAGGAATCCGATGCGGCCGGCGGTGCGCTGGTGGAGGTAGGTGTGGTGGCGGGGGAGGGTGCCGTTTTTGTGGTGGGTGAGGTCGAGGTTGTTTTCGATGTCGGTTATGACGTCGTGGAAGGGTTCACGTGGTTCGTGGCGGGCGGGGAGGGGGCCGCAGGTGATGAGGGTGGCGCGTCCGGCGAGTTGAGCGCCGCGGGTGCCGGAGAAGAGGGGTGTGTCGGTGACGTCGATGCCGGCGTAGACGAAGGTCGCGGGGAGGCGTTCGGTGAGGTCTTTCAAGAGGTCGGCGGCCTGGGCGCCGGTGGTGGTGCGGGGGGTGAGGCGGTGGATTTCGTCGATGAGGACGAGTTGGACACCGGCTTGGCTGTAGGTGTGGCAGACGGCGTCGGTGATCTGGGTCTGGGTCATGCGGGTGTTGGTGGGGATGCCGAGGTAGCGGGCGAATTCGGTGATGAGGGTTTTCGCGGCGGCGCCGGGCGGGACGAGGACGTACGCGACGGGTACCGCGGCGTGTGCTGATCCGGGCGGTGTGGGGTTTTTGCGGGTGTGGGCGAGGTGGCAGGTGCGGCCGACGTTCAGGAGGGCGGTCGTTTTGCCGGCTGCGGCGGGTCCGGTGACGATCAGCGAGGGCCGCGCGGTGGCCTGTTGGTGGCGGCCGAGGACCATCAGGGTGCGGACTTGGGTGGCGAGTTGGCTGATGGCGGGGGTGCGGATGGTGACGAACGCGGAGTGGTAGGCGAGGCGTTCCTCCGGGCTGCGGGGTGGCTGGCCGGGCGGGGGCGGGGTGACAGGTTCGGTGGTGACGAAGTGGTGCCAGTCCTGCCAGGTGGTCAGGGGCCAGGACGGCTCGGCCGCATCGCCGCCTGCGCCGGTGGCCGCGTTGTGGGCCCGGGCAGCGTTCGGGCTGGTGTCGCCGGCACGGGTGGCGTGGTCGGTGCGCGGGCGGGGGGTTACCACTTGTCGGCTTCCTCGTGTGCGTCGTAGAGCCCGAATCCGGTGGCCGCGGCGAGGGTGTCGTCGTCGGGGAGGTCGTCGAGGTCGTCGATGCTGTCGTCCTCGTGCCGCTGCGCTGGCTCGTCGGCGCTCTGGTGGCCGACCGTCGGCTTTCGACGAGACTGCCTATCGGGGCTGGAACGTCGTCGAGCGGTGCTTCTCCCGGTTGAAGCAGTTCCGCGCAGTGGCAACCCGATTCGACGAACTGGCGGCCCGCTACCGGGCCGGGGCGATCATCGCGGCGCTGATCCTCTGGCTCGGGGCGGGCGACTGATCGCTGGTCAGTCCGAGTTGAACCACACCAGCACTGCCGGGCCGTCCGGCGTGATCACCGGCACCCAGGCCTCATCGGCCTCAGCGATCCGGCTCGCGTCCAGGCGCAGGGGGCGCAGCTCCTCGGTGGTCCCGTCGCATGCCCAGTAGTGGATGGCCCCGATGATCTCGCGGAGCCTGTCCCGCTCGTCGTCCGGCCACGCGTAGTTCCAGGTGCCGGCACCACGGAAGTGCTTCTCGAACAGCTCGCGCAACGCGTCCAGCTCATCAGGGCCGAACAGCGGCACCAGGAAGCCCTCGACCTGCCCCTGTCGACAGGCGGTTCCGCCGTACTGCTGCTGATAGAAGACCCCCGTCTTCGCCTCGACCACCGCGTACAGCCAGCCACCGGCACTCATGCCGTCAGGGTCTAGGAAAACGAAGCGTCGAGAGCTCATGGCCGCAGTCTTCCGGACGCTGACCACGAGCGCGACGACATTTTCCACCTGCAAGATCAATTACGAGACACGGCCTACTGATCTTTTCGTAAGTTCGGTGGGTGTGGTGGCCGTGTGGGTGGGAGGCTGTCGGCGTGGCTTATCAACCTTCTCTTTCGGTTGCCGGCTCTTCCCTTTCTCCTTTGTCGCGGCCTCAGTTGGCGGAGGCGCGTCGTGTTCGGGCGGTCGAGTTGTTCGAGGACGGCGTCTCGAATGCGGAGATCGCGAGGGCGGTGGGGGTGTGTGCCGAGAGTGTGCGGCGTTGGCGGCGGGTGTGGGAGCAAGGTGGTGCTTCGGCTCTGCGGCGACAGGCAGCCACCGGACGAAAAAAGCAAGAAGCGGTTGACGAGACAGGCAAGGAGGAGATTCCTGTGGCTGATCAGAGCAAGAACCTCAAGTGGTTTGGTGCCCGCACGGTGTACTACCACAATGACCTGAAGACCTACGAGGAACGGGTCACGATGGTGCAGGCCGGCACGTTCCAGAATGCTGTAGAGCAGGCCACCGACGAGGCCCGGGAGTACTGCGAGATTGTGGAGAACGCCGACTATCTCGACTTCGTCCAGGTATACGAGATGACCATGGACAAGCCTGAATCCGGCAGTGAGGTATTCTCCCTGATGCGCGACAGTGATTTGGGAGCACAAGACTACCTCTCGTCATTCTTCGACACCGGCCGTGAACGGCAACACGACGCCGAATAGAGCGAGCGCACTACCGGGACGGTAAACGGACGATCCGCGCTGCCGCGAGCGGGCACTCCGGTTGATCGCCCCTGCTGAACGAGGTGATGCGGCGACCCGGCGAGGGCGGCTGGCTCGATGGGACGAATACGCCCTTCGCGCTCGCCCGCCGCGTTCCGGCTCGCGGGGCCAGCCCCCACCGCAGCCGCGCGTGACACCTGTCGCGCAGGGTGATTCTCATAATTGACCAGTTACGGGAGTTCTGCGAGAGCCCCTGAGTCGATCACGTTTCCGCCGGTGGCGATTCGCAGAAGTCCTCTCAAAACCGGGGGCGTTGTGCAAGGCACTTCTGAAGGACTGTCGGGGTTTATCTGACGCCCGATCAAACCGCAATTGCGTTAGAACGAAACGACTGTCCGAACTGTGAAGCCCTCGCCGGGAGCCCGTGCCGTACCCGCGGCGGGAAGACCGCGACGAAGTACCACACCCCGCGCTTCGTCCTCGTCCTCGCGCTCCGCCAGGAGTTGGAGGTCCTCGTCCCCAAGGACCGGGAGCCCGGGCGGCCGTGGAAGCCGGGCCCGCCCGTCGAGGCCGCCCCGGCAGAGCCGGCCGCGAAGCCGGTCCGGATCGGGTATGCGAGATAGCCGGGCATGAGACGTGTCCGGTCGATCGATGTCGACTGCGCGCCTGACGGTTTGCCGCCCACGTCGGCGGGAGTGCGTGAGGCCGTGTCTCACGTAATCGACATCGACCTATGGACTGGGATCCTTCGAGATCGCGGTCGGTCCCTACGATTGTGTAATCCGGTCGCGCAGCCAGGACTCGACGCCGCTGAGCGCCGTCCTGGCCATTGTCGTCGGGTGGGCCGTGAAGCCGTGAGGTGACTCGGGGTAGACCCGAAGCTCGACATCATTGTCGGCCGCTGACAACCGACCCGCCAGCGCCAGGTTGTCTTCCAGCAACACGTCTGCGCTTCCGACGACCAGCAGCGTTGGGGGAAGCCCTCGAAGAACGCCGTAGATGGGAGAGATATCAGGAACAGTGCGGTCTTCCACATGGCCGACGTACGCCTGGATGAAGTATTCGTCCGCGATGCGGCGACCGGCCGGGGTTCGTGCGCTCAAGTCGTAGGTCCCGAATTGGAGCGCGGCGCCGGTGAATTGGCCAACGGCACCCCTGTCTCTCAGCCGGAGCAGGGTCGCCAAGGCGAGTGTGGCTCCCGCGGAACTCCCGCCGATCGCAAGTCGGGACGTTCCGAAGCGGGCATCGGCTTCTTCGATGAGCCAGAGCGCCGCCGCTTCGCAGTCGTCGGGTGCCGCTGGCCAGGGGTGCTCAGGGGCCAGCCGGTAGTCGACGCTGACAACAGCGAGGTGGAGGGCGTCTGCGAGCTCGCGGTTGCGTTTGTCTCCTCGCGCTGCGGAGTCCATGTAGAAGCCGCCGCCGTGTATGTCCAGATAGACGCCCTGCGGCGGACCGTCGATAGGAGTGAAGATCCTGACAGGGACACGCGCTTCCGCGGCTTCGATCGTCTCTTCGATGGCAGGCGGATCGGCGGCATGTGAAGCAGACCTCTTCGCTCGGGCCTCCTTGAGCTCCTCCAGTGTGCTGGGGCCACGGCCTGCCGCCCTCGACTTGTAGAAGTCACGAGCTTCCTCGACTTGCTCCGCGGGCACGTCAGCGAATAGTGCGTCCAGCGCGTATCGCACGCGCCCTCCTC
Organism: Streptomyces sp. NPDC094034; assembly: GCF_040303865.1. NCBI lineage: Bacteria > Bacillati > Actinomycetota > Actinomycetes > Kitasatosporales > Streptomycetaceae > Streptomyces > Streptomyces sp. NPDC094034. The sequence goes on from NZ_JBEOUD010000055.1 coordinate 20,134, forward strand.
ATCACTCGGGTCTCAACTCCACGCTATCGAGGATGTGCGCGGACTGACGCCACCGGGGTGGCATCGAGCTGTCGTCGAAGCGTGGTGATCTCGTCGTGCTGGGCTGCGAGGCGGGACAGGGCCGTGGCCTGGAACTCCTTCAGAGCGTCGAGTTCAACGTTCTTGCTGCTCAGGCGCTCGCGCAGCGTGGCAACCTCGGCCTTGAGCCGTTCGATCTGAGCCAGGCGCGGTTCGGCCTGCGGTCCGGCTTCGTGGGCGGCTTGGCGCTGACGGTCGAACTCGGCCTTGAGGTGTGGGTAGGCGCGGTAGAGCGTCGCCCGCGGTACTCCTGCCAGGGTGCACAAGCTCTCGACGCCTCAGCAGGACGAGGTTTGGAGACGGTGGCGTGAAGGTCAGTCGTTCAGCTTGATCGGGCGAGCGCTCGGGGCGCCGATGCACCACGTCCGCCAGTTCCTGTACCAGAGCGGCGGCATCCGCCTCACCCCGCAGTAGCGATCAGAACGTCATCTGACCGGCACCGAGCGCGAAGAGATATCCTGCGGCATCGCCGCCGGGGAATCTGCCCGGCAGTTGGCCAGCCGGCTGGGCAGATCGCCTTCGACCGTCTCGCGTGAGATCGCCCGCAACGGCGGCCGGGACCGCTACCGTGCGGCATCCCCTGATACGGCCGCCTACGCGCGCGGGCGCCGGCCCAAGCGGGCCAAGCTCGCCCAACGGCCCGCTCTGCGCGTGCTCTTGGAGGCCAAGCTGGCTCTGTGCTGGTCTCCCGAGCAGATTGCAGGAGGGCTGCGACGCCAGTTCCCCGTTGACGCCTCCATGCAGATCTCACACGAAGCGATCTACCTCCCGCTTTACACGACCCGCGTCGGCGCCAGGCGATCGACCGGAACCTGACCCAGCGGCTGCGGTCAGCCAGGCCCATTCGCCGCCCGAAGATCGCCCGTCGGCCAACCGGGTGGGGCATCATCCGCGGCATGGTCTCCATCAGCGCCCGTCCCGCCGAGGTCGAGGACCGCGCGGTTCCCGGCCATTGGGAGGGCGACCTCGTGATGGGCACCCGGCCCTCCGCGGTCGCTACGCTCGTCGAACGCACCAGCCGCTACACGGCCATCGTTGCGCTGCCGGACGGCATCAAGGCCGAGCAGGTCACTCCGCACCTCACCAGGAGTCTCCTCGGTATCCCGCCCCAACTGCGGCGGACACTCACCTGGGACCGGGGCCGGGAGATGGCCGAGCACCAGGCCATCACCGCCGATACCGGGATGCCGGTCTACCTCTGCAAGCCGCGAAGCCCGTGGCAGCGCGGCACCAACGAGAACACCAACCGGCTGCTTCGGCAGTACCTCCCCAAGGGCGCAGACCTCCGCACGTTCAGCCAGACCGACCTGGACGCTATCGCCGACGAGCTCATTCACCGTCCGCGCAGGACCCACGGCTATCGGACTCCGGCAGAGGTTTACGCTGACCTCCTGAACAGCGGTGGTGCGCTGATCCCTTGAGCTCGCCCCCGTTTGTGAGAAATGCACTGCTAATCTGTGCCCTCAGCCCGAACCGGCGATCAGTGCCTCGCCGAGCGGGGTGCGCCGGTAGAGCACCGATCGTCCGGACCGGGCGCGGACGAGCAGTCCCGCGCCTCGCAGGATGGCGAGGTGGTCTCCTACCGCGCCGGGTGTCATGGCGAGGCTTCGGGCGAGGTGGCTGGTACTCGCCGGGGCGTCCAGCGCCACCAGCAGCCGGGCTCGGGCCCGGCCTACCAGAGCGGTCAGCGCGTCCGGTTGCGGGACGGTCTCCTGTTCGCCCCACAGGGCGGCGGTGCCGCGGGCACGATAGATCAAGGTCCGGGGCCAGGGGTCTTCCGTGTGGGCGGCGATATTCGCGACGACGGCCGAAGGGATCAGCAGGAGCCCGTCGCCGGCCAGGGGGACTGTTCCGACTTGAGGGAAGTGGCCGATCTCGATACCGCCGGCTTGCCAGGCGATGCTCGGGTGCAGGCTCTCGATGGTCCTGACCCATCCGTGTTCGCCGATCACACCCACCCGGTGCACGACATCGCGCTCACAGATCGCGCGCAGTTGCGGCCAGTCCGTGGCGAGGAGTTCGTGCCAGGCATGGTCCATCGCCTCGGCGATCCTGGGGACGGCGTCCGTCGAGTCCAGCACTGCGCGCACGCGGGGATCGAGGGCGGGCGGGCCGGTCGCGTTGGTAGTGATTTCGTGGCGGGCCGCTTCCAGCGGTGTGGCCCGGATCATGGCCAGGTCGTCTGCCCAGGTCTGGTTGAGGCCGCGTGGAGGCGGGGCGACGAAGTTCGGTCCGCCCCCGCGCGGGGTGTGCAGGGCGAGGGCGGCGTTCAGTTCGGTCTCGCGGCGAAGGCGCTCAAAGGTCGGCATGAGTCGGGTGGCCCATGCTCGCGGCAGCGGCCCGTCGTGGTCGGCAAGCGAGCGCAGCAGTAGGCAGAGGTCCAGCGCTGGCGACAGTGCGAAGCGGCTGCGCAGCAGGTCATCGACGGAGACTTCGAAGCGCAGCACGCGGCCATGCTAGCGGGGGACGTCTGTTCCGATTCGTCCAGCGACGAATCATTGGTGAGTGGTGTGGGCGCACGGCGAGGCTGGGCGCCATGACCCCAACCGCCGAGCCCGCGCAGGGCAACCACCGTGCCACCTACCGGGAGGTGCTGGCCGAGCCGCGATTCCGGCTGCTCTTCTCAACCCGCGCCGTCTCGATCACTGCGGACGCGCTGCGGATCGCCACGTTCTCGGTTCTGGTCTTCTCAGCCACCGGCTCCGCGCTGCTGAGCGCAGTGGCCTTCGGCATCGGCTTCATCCCGCAGCTGTTCGGTTCGATGTTGCTGGGCTCACTGGCCGACCGACTGCCGCCCCGCGCGCTCATTACCGGCGGCTACGCCTTGATGTGCGCCGCCGCCCTGCTGCTCGCCCTGGTGCGGATGCCGGTCGCGGCAAGCCTCGGTGTCGTGGCGCTGGTCTCTCTCGCCACACCGGTGTTTCACGGCGCGTCGAGTCGGCTGGTCGCTCAGTCGCTGGAGGGTGACGCCTATGTACTGGGCCGTTCGCTGAACAACATCGCCGGCGCCGGCGCGCAATTGTTCGGTCTGGCGCTGGGAGGTGCGGTCGTCGCGGCACTCGGCCCACGCTGGGCGCTCGCGGTCAGCGCCGCCTTTTACCTCGGCTGCGCGCTCGCTGTCTGCATCCGGCTACCCCGGCTGCAGCCGGGAGAGTTCGGCGGCACACCCGGCACCGCTGGGGGCGATAGCGGGGCCGTCCGTGCAAGCCTGCATGGTGCAGGCCTGCTGCTGCGCGGACGCACAGTGCGGCGACTGATGCTGGCCCAGTGGCTACCGCCCGCGTTCGTAGCGGGCGCGGAAGGCCTCATCGTCGCCTACGCGGGAGAACGCCACTTCGCGCCCGGCTGGTACGCGGTTCTGATGGGCTGTCTGCCGGTCGGCATGCTTGTCGGTGACCTGCTGGTGGGGCGACTGCTACGGCCACGCGCCCGGGAGCGACTGGTAGTCCCGTTGATTGCGCTGACGGGGCTGCCGCTGATCGGCTTTGCTGCCGAGCCCGGAGTGGGCGTCTCGTCCTGTCTGCTGCTGCTCAGCGGCCTCGGATACGCCTACGGTCTCGGCCTGCAACGCCTGTTCCTGGACGCTCTGCCGCAGGACGGCCAAGGTCAGGCCTTCGGCTTGCTCGGCTCCGGCAGCATGACGTTACAGGGCGTCGGACCGGTTTGCTTGGGCGCGGTGGCCGCAGGCATTGGAACAGGCGGCGCAATCGCCCTGGCAGGCGGCGCGGTAGCGCTTACCGCCGGCTGGATTCTCACCTGGCACCCGCCCACCTCCCCGGTCCCCGTCCCGAGCTATTCGACCGGATCGGCGAACGGCACCGAACAGCATGCGTGTAGCCCACCTGCGCAGTAACCGTCGCAGGCCGGGCCGGCCGCGGTCGGCATTGACGGGTTCGTCTCTCCGGACGCGTGACCTGTGCTTAGTCCTCGTCGTCGGCGTCGTCCTCGACGGGGTCCGGGTCCCGGAAGGGGCGCAGGCCCTGACCGGGGCCGCTGGCGGTGATGTTGAACAGGTAGCGGCCCAGGAAGTTGATGTGCCGGTCCTTGAGCGGGGAGAGCCGGGCGACGTCCTCGTCCTTGATGTCGTGGCCCTCGGCGGAGTTGGGCGACGTCGGCGTCGAGGTAGCGGGTGTTCCACAGGACGACGGCGTTGAGGACCAGGCCGAGGGTGGCGAGCTGGTCCTCCTGGCCCTCGCGGCACGCCTGGCGGATCTGGCCCCGGCTGCCGTGGCAGATCGCGCGGGCCAGGCGGTGGCGGGACTCCTGCACGGTGAGCTGCCGGTTCATCAGTCGCCGGTGGGTGTCGTCGACCGGGTCGACCATGGCGAGCAGGTGCATGGTCGATCCGGCCGTACTCGGCGAACGCGGCGCCGAGCGGGGTGGGGTGGCCCTCGCGGCCGAACATGCGGAGCAGGTCGTACGCGCGGGCCTGGTTGGTGATGAGCGATCCGGCGACGCGGAGCATGTCTGGCCAGTAGGCGGCGATCTTCTTCAGGTTGACCTTGTTGCAGGCGACCGCCTCCAGCGGTCCGTACCCCGACGGCTCGTCGCCGTCGGGCAGGTCGGCTCGCCAGAAGCGTTGGTCGTTCAGGTCGCGGAAGCGCGGGGCGAAGCGGAAGCCGAGCGTCTTGTAGAGGCCGAAGGCCATGTCGGAGTAGGAGGCATTGTCGGTGGCGAACCGGCTGGGGTTCGTTATCTGGAGTCGCTGAGGCCCTGTCCACCACGTCCAGCTCGTACGGGTGAAGGCCCCTTCGGCCCGTCCTGGATGGGATTACCTTCCGTCATCCACCACGGATGAGCGGGAAGTTCCATACGGGTACAGCGCGTGCTGATGCCGGACTCGGAGGCCGAGTCGTGGACGGTGCTCGGGGATGACCACGTTCCGGTCGCGCCGATCGAGCGCTACCTGGCCTACCTGGCCTGGGGCGAGAAGTCACCGAACACGGTCAAGGCGTACGCCCACGATCTGAAGGACTGGTTCGTCTACCTGGCCGGTTTCCGGCTCCGTGTGCCCGTCCTGTTGCTTGTCCGGTTTTCAGGTCGTTGATCCCCGCGATTCGGAGTAACCTGACGGTATGTCTCTCAACGTTGCGCCCCATGCGCTGGTCACCGTCAGGCTTCTGACGCGCCAGTTTACGAGTTCCTAACCCTCTCCTCCCTTGCTCATCCACGAGCGGGCGCGTTGATCGTGCCGTTGCCGGGGACGCTGCCGAGGCGATCACTGCAACCCCGCTCACTGTGACCAGGAGGGCAGCTTCGATGTGGAACTCAGCGCGCTCGATGTGAAGAGGCAAGACCAAGACTGACGGTGCAGCTTCCCGGGAATGGATTCTCGCTGCTGTTGTGCGAGGCATTTTTGCGGGCATAGCTCGGGCTGTCGTGGACTCTCTCATCAACTGAGGTGCTTGTCGCGGGGCGGAGTTCCGCCCCGCGACCGGCGTGTTACGGCCGCAGCGCGGCAGACCGTTTCACTGCGGCCCTGTCCGGTCACATGCGTCACCGGTGGGCGTCACTCGGCGCGAGCAGACCGGTGATCTCCGCGATCGCCTCCGGGGAGGGTTTGAACCAGTGCTTCACGTTCCCCGGCCTGCGGTGCCAGGACTTGGCCATGAGCATCAGCAGGCTCGCGCCTGGCCTCCCCAAGAGGGTCAGCCCGGAGTGGCGCCATTCGTGCAGGTCCCAGCCTGTGCCGGCAACCCCGGCGACGGCGGTGTGCTGATCGAGCAGCGCGCGGGCCTGCCCGTACGACAGCCGGGCCAGCCCGGTGTCCGGGCACACGTCGCGGGGCCGAAGCGCGCGGCCCCCAGCCGGATGCCTTGGCTGGGGGCCGCGCGCGTATCAGGGCCGTTGATGCGGCCGTCCGTCGGGCATGTGAGATCAGCCGTTCTCCAGTACGCCCTGGGGACATTGCCGCTTGAACAGAGGGACACGGGCTATCAGAGGGGGATGTAGGGCCAGGTCTGTGGCTTGCTCCGCGGTGGGCCTCCGTGCGTCGGGCAGTGCCGGCGGGGGGTATGGGTGCTCGGAGGCCTGCGCGGTGTCAGGGGGTTGACCAGAGCCCGAACGTGGGGGGTATTTCCTTCTTCTGGAGGTAGGTCTTCACTTCGTGGGTGTTCTTGTCCGCGGTGATGGTGAGCCATACCCTCCAGGTGTTGGTGCTCCAGCAGGGCCAGCCAACCTTGGGAGTGCAGCTTTGTGACTTGAAGGTCGCTTCGTACCGGGCGTAGTTGTTCCACTGGTTGCTGCCGGTCTCAGCGATGCTCAGCACTGGCTCGTCGAGAACGGTCATGGCCAGGTTGCTGGCTGTTGCGTTTAGTTCGACGCTGGTCTGTGTCTTCCAGCTGCTGGGCTTTTTCGTGGGGCAGACCAGTGCGTCGATGCTCCATTCCCCGTAGCGGGGGGTGAGCTGGCTGCCGGGATACAGGGTGACGTTGACGTTCTGGCAGGCCGCGGCCCGCTGGGCGGGTGCCGCCGTTCCCTGTGCCATGGTCGCGGTGACCAGGGCCCCCGCGATGAGACCGCAGGTGGCGGTGACGGTGGCGATGCGCTTCAGTTTCACTGGGTTTCCTTTGCACGGATCGACAGCGGATGGAGTGGGGCCGGGTGGGGTCACGGTGTGCGGTAGACCGTCATGGCGCTCGGGACGGTGCTGTTGATGGCGCCGCCGTAGACGAGCCGTACCTGGCCGTCCTTCTTGTCGGCGGTAAGGGCGAAGCCCACTTCGATCTTGAAGGTCCGCGCACAGGGCCATTCGACATAGGGAAGGCAGTCCCGCACGACGAAGCTGCCCGAGTAGCTGGCGTTGCGGGTCCGCTTGTTCTCGCCTGACGCCACGACCTTCAGGTCGGCCGACTCAAGCAGGTAGCCGACTGCGGAACCGGTCTTGTTGGTGATGGCGATGGCCTGGGTGCCCCATTCGGAGGCGTCTTCGTCGGGGCAGACAGTGACCTGGAAGTCCACCTCTCCGTAGCGCCAGGACGGAGGCATCTCGTCGCCCGGGTAGACCTTGACGTGCCGGAGCCTGCACTCCGCTGACTCCTCGTTGGCCTGGGCGGTGCTCAGGGCGGCGACCATGCCGGCCATCAGACCCACGACCGCGGTGACCACCACGAGGCGGGCCCTGTGAACGCGTGCAAGACGCATTGCTGACTCCTGATCGGATGAAAGAGGAAAGGGGGCCGGTCCGGTAGCCCGAGACGACCGGGCAGGACAGCACCGGCAGGTGACGGAGAACTCAGCCGCGCTGAGGCAGCACCAGAAGGAAAGCGCTACGGGCTGCGACTGGCCCAGGACCAGAGTCGGGGTGGTCCGCCGCATCGGCAATGACCTGTGAAGTCCGAGACAGTCCGCAACTGTCTGTGCAGGTCACAGGGCGTCTGAATGCCTGCGGACACGAGCGGTATGCCGTCCTGGACAGACCCGGACTGTCCAGGACGGCAAAGGCTCTTGCCTGCCTCTCACCGGCTCCAAAAGGCTTCCGGCAGGGCGCCGCGCCGGGGCCCGGAGGAGGCCACGATGCTCAGAAAAGAAAGCCCCGCCCCGCGGATCAGGAAGCCGCGCACGGTGCCCCGCGGGCGGCATGCCCGGCCCACACGCACCAGGGCCTTCGTACGCCTGGTGCCGAAGCTGGCGGTGGCTGCGGTCACCGTGCTCGTGACCGGCATCGCCTCCGTCCTTCTGGGCGCGGTCATCGGTGTGCACAGCTCCCCGGCCACATCGGCCCCACCCCCAGCGACAGTCGTGGAAGAGCCGTCCCCGCCCGCGCCTCACTCCTCGTCGGAGAAGCCGGCCATCCCGGCCGCGTCCGGCAACACGGCCGTCGAGAAGGTCACCCTGCGCCCCGGCGACACGCTCTACGCCCTGGCCGGCGCTCACAGTACGAGCGTCAAGGTCCTCCAGGAGCTGAACGATCTGGGCACCTCGACACTCATCTACGCGGACGACACCCTGCGCGTCCCCGGCAGCCCGCCCTCCGCGCCAGGTCAACTGGATCTGCCGGAGACGGAACTCCCGGAGGCCGATCAGCCCACGTCGGATCAGCCCACGTCGGATCAGCCGAAGTCGGATGCGCCCAAGTCCGATCAGCCGAAGTCCGACCCGTCGAAGTCCGACCCGCGGAAGAAGAAGGCACCCAAGACGGCACCGAAGACGGCACCGAAGACGGCACCGAAGGCGGGGGCGAAGGCGGTCGTCGCCTTCGCGCGGGACCAGCTCGGCAAGCCCTACATCTGGGGCGGCACCGGCCCGCGCGGTTACGACTGCTCAGGTCTGGTGATGCGGGCCTGGGAGAAAGCCGGGGTGAAACTCCCCCGCACCACGTGGGGCCAGGTGAAGGCCGGCAAAGCCACCACCCGCGCCGACCTGGTACCCGGCGACCTGATCATCAGCAACAAGGGCGGGCACGTTCAGCTCTATATCGGCGACGGCAAGGTCATCCATGCCCCCGGCACCGGCCGTACCGTCACCACCGCGAAACTCCCCAGCCCGTCCACAGTCGTCAGCTACCGCCACATCACACCGTGACCGAAGCGGAACTTCCCGGCATGAACCCGGTGATGACAGTGCCGGAGAACCGCAGTGCGCTGGCTGCGGTTTTGATGGCGCGCCGCGCCGACGAGATCGTGGTGAAGATGGGGGACAGTGCTGATGACGGCCCTTCGCGGTCTCGATGTCGATCAGCTTGTGGATGCAGTCGCGGCTACGGGAGGCGTACCCCCTCGGAGACCGGAGCGGGAACCGGCGATCACGAGCATGGTCTCGGCGGGCATCTCGAAGTGGAGTCGCTCCCGCATCTCCTTGTCTGGACACCTTCGAGTGACGCCCGAACCGGCGCCGTGGCGATAGCGGTGCAGGTCTCGTTGGGCTGTTGGAGACAGCGACCGGTGCCGTGCCGGCGCCGGAGCCGACTGCGTGTGCGCGAAGGGGATCGGATGATGACGCTGAATTCAGCGGTGGTGCGGCGGGTCATGGCGACGGCGGTGTGTGCGGTGGCTGTGTGCGCTCTCGCACAGGGGGAGGCGGGCGCCGCGCCTGCGGAGAGTTCCTACGCGGACCGGGCCCAGATCACGGTCGCCGAGGGCAAGATGGTGGGTGAGGCGAGCGTGCTGTGCCGCAAGGGCTGGCATGCGACGGGCGGAGGGTTCGCGCTGGCGACCGAGTACGTGTACACGACCACCTCCGGTCCGGCGTTCGAGCAGGGCGACACGGTGCCCCGTGGCTGGCGGGTGCAGGTGCGCAGGCACTCCGGCTCCCCGAACTTCAACATCAGGAACGCCGGTTACGTCAACGTCGTCTGTGCCAAGGACGCCTGAGAGCCCCCTCTCTGGCGGTCTCGGCTGAGGCACCTGCTTTGCGGGGTTGGTCTGGATGGACGAGACGGGAGATCCTTCAGCATGGCCAGCACCCCCCGATACCCGCCGCCGGTGGTGATCCGGCGCCGAAGCCGGAGCGGCGGACTTGGGCGTCGCGTTCCCCGCGTATGGCGGAGGCTGTGAGCACCTCGCCTCTCCGCCCGGCCAACGGCCACCCCCACAGGGCTCGTTGTCGCTACAACGGAAGGGTATGCCTCGCGCCCCGGAGGAGCAGACGGTCGAAGCACTCACCGACTTCCGCGGCCGGGCCCTGGCTCGGCTCGCCGCCCAGCACGAAGAAATCATCGGGCTCCGCGAAGCCGCCGCCGGCACCACTCGGGTCAGCCGCCTGCCGCCACCCCGAACCACCGTTATCGGGACGTGCAGCTGCTGCCGCAGACCCGACCGGATGCCGGCTCTCGCATGGCGCGAGTTGGGCCTCACTACGAGGTGAGGGCGACAGCCGAGGTTCGGTCGTCGGTCGGGATGCTGCACCGGGATCGCGGCAATCCGTTCGCGTGGCCTTTTCCCGGCCGCGTACGGTCTGCGCATGACGAGGACCACGCCGGCCAGACCGGTGTCCGTGGAGGCCGTGTTCCCGGAGCTGGCCCCGTACCGGGCCCGGACGACCCGGTTGCACCCCAGACCGGGGCGGCCCGGCATGCATGACAGCCACGTCGGCGGGCCGATGCTGTGGCCGGACGGCGAACCATGGCCGCTCTGCCACGAGCCGCACCAGCGCGAGACCGGGAGGGGGTACGCACCGGGGGAGATCCGCAGCGCCCGGGCCGCAGGCGTCTGGTCGCCGAGCCGGCCATGGCCCCTCGCGGGAACTGCCGAAAAGGACGGTCCGGTGCCCTTCGTGGGGCTGGCCCAGTTCTTCCGCCGTGACATCCCCGGTCTTGCCTGCGGGCCCAGCGGTGCGGACCTGGTGCAGCTCTTCCGCTGCCCCTTCACCCATGGTCCCTACCTGGAGCGCCTCCACCGCCTGCGGTGGCGACAGGCAGGGCAGACGGAGCGCGCGGAACGCTTCCTCGCCGCTCCGCCCGAAGCGCCCCTGCTTCGATGGGAGCACGAACTCCCCGAGCCGTGTGTCCTGCACCCGGAAGAGGTGGACACCTATCCCTGGGCGGAGGACGGCACGCTGCCCGCCTCGCTGATCGCGCGTATCGACGCGTGGGACGATGCCCAGGTAGCGGAACACGGCCCCGATGCCCCCAGCTACCAGTACGACCTGTCGATCCCTCCCGGCTGGCGCGTCGGCGGCTACCCCAGTTGGGCGTCGACGGGCCCGATGGCCATCGACTGCGCGTCCTGCGCAATCCCCATGCGACTGCTGCTGACGGCCGAGGGCTACGAGATGGACGCCGGCTCGCACAGCTGGGTGCCGCTGGAGGACCGAGACCCAACCCTGAGGGGGAAGGCATCGATCCGGGGTGGCCCATCCGTTGCCCGACCCACTTGGCTCCGCTTCGGCCGGGACCGAGACCTGCACGTTTTCGCCTGCCCGGCCGACCCCGGACACCCGCCCCAATGGGTGCTCGCCTAGCGCGTTTCACGGCGAAGGACCAGGGACACCTCCTGAGGAAATCTCGATGCTTCGTCCCGCCGACGCTTTCGTGCGTGCCCAGGGCTCCCTCCGGAGCGTCGGGATCTGGAGGTCGGCCAACGCCCGGGCCGTGCGTCTCGTGATCTGCGCGAGTTTGTCCTCGGCGCCGGCCAGGCTGACCCGGAGTCCTTCGACCTCGCCGAGTCAGCCCTCGCGCTCGGCCTCGGCGATGCGGGCAACGAGGTTGTCGCGGATCTCCTCCAAGCAGATCACCGTGGGGGCCGGCCGCTGGTGCTCGGGCTTCTGTATCTGGCCTGGGCAAGCGCAAGGTGGTCCTGGGCAAGCCGCTGTGCGGCGGCTTGCCCTGGGGCCGGGATCGCGCTGAGCTGTTGTCGTGCCGGGTATCCCGGCCGGGACGGAGGAGGAGACGGTGTACGCCTTCGAGGCAGGGCAGACGGTCGTGCGGCGCGAGGTGCACCGCAGCGGCCGGGTGTGGACCGAACACGCGCTGCGTGTCGTCGCCGATACAGACCAGGCGCTGGTGACCGCCTGCGCGCCCGGTGCGCAGGCCCGGTGGCCCGCCCTGTACGCGAAGGCCCGTACGGACGGGGACCGTTCGTTGCGCACGGAGGCGTTCGAGGCGATGGCGAGCGGCCGGTGGGAGCTGGCGGCGGCGGTGTGGCAGGAGACCGACCTGCTGCTGTGGAAGCCGTCGGCGGCCTGGTTCAGTATCAACGCGTTCTTCGTCCCTGACGGTGACGGGCGCCGGCTGAGGAACTGGTACGTCAACTTCGAGCGCCCCGCGCGCCGTACCGGGGCCGGGTTCGACACCTTCGACCTGACCGTCGACCTTGTCATCGACGCCGACCTGAGCACCCTCACGTGGAAGGACGAGGACGAGTACGCTCACGTCCGGCGCCTGGGCATTGTTACCGACGCCGAGCACCGGGCGGTGGAGCTCGCCCGCGCCCAGGTCCTTGGCCTGCTCGACGAGCGGGCCGGACCGTTCGCGGACGCCGACCGGTGGGCGTCCTGGCGCTGGGACCCGGCCTGGCCGCCGCCGTGCCTGCCCCAGCGCGAGGAAGCCGGCCCCGGACCGGTGGCGGTGAGCTGGTGAGACCCGCCCTGGTTGCCCGTGTTCAGGGGCAGATCCGGTCCGGGAGGCCGCCGGGCATGCCACGGCGTTCGTCCTGAGTGAGGTTACGGTCGACGACGTCGCACAGGTGCCGTTCCCAGAGGTCGGGATCGAGGCGGATCAGGTCCCCGCGGCCGTCGACGACCCGGATCAACGTCTTGCCGTCCCTGCTCGCGGCGACGAAATGCTGATCCTCCGTGAAGTCGTAGGAGTCGAAGTGGCTGGGGTCGTCCGCCCGCTGGAAACGCACGGAGTTCCCGTTGGCCACGAAGAACTCGGTCCCGTGGCCGGTGAAGCCGAGATGGAACCCATCCCCCCAGGACACGTCGTTCGCTCCCACTGGCCCTAGCGGACCCACCACTCTGTGGGCCTCTCGTCCCGGCCGCACCGACCATAGCTCCAGCATGGCCCCCTTCGTCTTCGCGGCCGCATATCGCCCACTGCTGTCGAGGAACGCGCGGTCGTTGTCCGGCGCGAGGCTGACACTCAGCGCCTTGTCCTCCTTGCCTGTGCGCAGATCGATGGCGTGCAGTGTCGGGTAACCCCGGACCATGATCTGTACGTATCCCGGCTCGGGGCGCCTGTTCACTGCGAAGCCGGAGTCGAGGGGTTTCTCCTCCGAGGTGTACAGCGGTGGGTTCTCTCTGGCGAGCCCGAGGCCACGCGCGTCCACCGGTTGTGAGAGCCGTCGACCCTCCCTGGCGTTCCATCGCTCGATCCGGCTGCCGGACCGCGTGATCAGTTCGTTTTCTCTCGCGAAGAAGAGCGACAGCGGCTCCGTCTCCCCATCCTTACGGACAGGGGGCGTGAGCGTGGTGATCTCCGCAACCTCGCGCAGGGACGGAAGGCTCCGGACAAGGATCTTGTTGCGTCCCACCACGTCGGCTACCAGAGTCTCCCTCTCGTTCACCGCCAGCACGTTGGCGGGATGGGGGTCTTCAGGCGCATCCGTCGTGGGCCGCTTCACCTCGGTCGTCACCTCGTCGGTCACCACGTCGTAGAGCACGAGCTTTTCAGCGGTGAGGCCGGAGGAGCCTCTGGTCTGGGTCACCTGGGCCACCTGAATGCGACCGTCGTCGATCAGCACGGGGCTGCTGGCGACCATGTGGTATTCACTGCCGTTGATCGGTTGCAGGGACAGTCCCGTCACCGTCGTCTCGTCCCAGGTGGTGACTACGGGATGGGCCGAATCCCCGAGGAGCCGGTTGCTGAAATTGGCCGGCTTCGACCCGTTCGCCTTCTTTTCTCCTCCGCCTTGTCGATTGTCACCGAGCACCCACTCGCGGCCGTATACCGCGAAACGCTGCCCCGACTCGTTCATGGAGACACCGTCGCAGCCATACGAATCGCTGCTGTAGCGGTTCAGTACCCGCCCGTCACGCACGCGCACGAAACGGTATACAGCGTTGTTGAAGCCGTCCTTGTCAGGTTCCACCCTGCACCAGGCCAGCACCCCACCGTCGCCCGAGAGACTGACCGCGGGAGCGCTGTAAACGCCGTCGGTGGGACTGAAGTCCCCTACGTCGGTCGTCAGCTCGCGGATCTTGCCGGTACCGGTGTTCACCGCCGCGAACGCGTATTCGTCGGCTTTGCGCCGCTGGGTCACCAGCGTGTCGCTGTTGGATCCGAACCACACGGCCTCGAATGCGGGCAGCCGCGAGGGAAGTCCCTCATGCCGTCCCGTCTCCAGATCCCACAGCCGCAGCCGCCCGTCGGGTGCCACCGTGACCATTCGCCGGGCGTCCGGAGAGAAGTCCGCGGTGTGGACCTGATCGCTGCTGTGCCCCTGTTCCTCAGCCCTGTCCCGGAACTCGCCGTTACGGATCGTATGTGCTGGCCCCAGCAGTTCCGCCGTACTGTCCGCCTCCGGATCGAGGTCGTGCCATACCAGCGCGCCTGCCCCCGACGTATAGGCGATACGCCGCCCGTCCCTGCTGACCATGGGGCGGAAGGCCATCTCATGGAGACGAAGCCGCGTACTCATGACGCTCTTCCCGGCTCTGCGGACAAATAGTGACGCGCGCCCGAGCTGGGTCGTCGCCAGAGTCACCGTGCCGTCGGTGCTCATCGCCATATCGACGATCTTCCCCTCGGTGCCGCTGAGCACCCAGTCGGCTCGCTTGAACCGGTCGTATCCGCGCAGCACGGCGTTGCGGGCCTCCTGCGTCGGCGCGATCTCGTAAGCCGCCACGGCGACGAGTGCGGCCTGTCCCGGATCACTCCTGTCCAGTTGGCCCGCGAGGACGGCCATCGCCCGGGAGCGTGCCTCCGCGTCCCGCCGTTCGCTGACCTGCCCCTGGTAGACGAGGAACGTACCCAGCCCGGCGATCACCGCGAGCACCACGGCGGTCGCGGTCCACGCGGCGCGCAGCCGGTTCCGTCTCGCGCGGTGGCGCTGACGTGTGAGGTGGAGGAAGTCCCGTTCGTCTGGGTCGAGTTCGTGCTCCCGGTCTTTCACGTGCCGTTCCAGACCGGCGAGTTGGAGCCCCCCAGGTAACAGCCCTGCCGCCTTGTCCCCGTCGGCCCACCGCTCACGCTCATGGGCGAGTTCCCACCGAGCCGCCAGGAACTCGCTGTCGGATCGTACCTGCTCCTGCAGGGCCGGCCATTCGGTGACCAGTGCTTCATGGGCTAGTTCGACGGACTCTGGTTCTTCTTGTCCGCCGTGGACGACGAGTAGTCGGTGCTCGGGGCCGGTGAGCCGGATCGCGATGTCCCATCGTTTGTCGCCCGCTTCCTGCCGGGTGAGCCTGCGACGCAGTGGATGGGGGCTGCCGGGCAGTACCCGGACGAGGCCGGTGAGCAGTCGGCTCGCTTCGCCGTCCTTCTGTTTCTCTTCGTCTGTGACGCACTGGTCCCAGGCCTGCGCGGCGTGGCCTGCCAGCGCGCCGGGGACACCGCCAGCCGCCTCGTAGGCCGCGGTCCGGAGCCGGCCGCCTTCCTTGCTCTTCCACAGCTTTTCCAGGACGAAACCGAGGAGCGGCAGTGTCCCCGTTTCGCTGCCGGCGTCGTCCAGGATCCTTTCGGCGAGTCCTGGTTCGTAGGTCACGGCGATGCCCGGGAGGTCACGCAGCGGCTTGGTGATCACATCAGTGAGCTGCTTGCGGGACATCGGCGTCAGCGGGAGGGTCTCTCCGCGCTGCAGCGCGGGACCGAGGCTCGGGTGTCTGAGGGCGGCGTCGATGAAGTCGGCCCGGAGTGTGACCAGGACGCTGGGCGCGCCGGTCGGCCGTTTCTCCGGGAAGAGCACATCGACCACCTGGGCGACCTCGGTGTCCTTGCCGGCGAGCAGAGCTTCGGCCTGGTCGAGTACGACGAGGAGCTTGCCGCCCGACTTCCCACGAAGGCGGTGAAGGGTGTCCACGAGCCCCAGATCCGTGAGCCACTGCTGTACGTCACCGGCGTTGCGCGCCCCGTGCCGCCCGGTGCGATGGGCCTCGTACAGTTCGGTGGCGAGCGCGGCCAGCGGCGAGGAGACTGGCCCGGCGTCCACCACCAGGACGTCGTACCCCTTCTCACGCATCGTGGGCATCACACCGGCCAGCGCGAGCGACGATTTGCCCGAGCCCGACGGCCCGTACACGGTGACGCTCGGACGCCCGCCCAGCAGGGCTCTGGTCACCTTCGCCTTGTCGTCCTCACGGCCGAAGTAGACCTCCGCGTCGCATTCTTGGAAGGTCTTCAGGCTCCGGAACGGCGACGGCGGTTCCACGATCTTCTCAAGTTCGGGGATGAGCCTCAGCACCGTGCTCGCGCGGATCACGAACGTCTGCTGGGCCTCGTTGGCACCCCGCTGGGTCACCGCGACGAGGCCCACGACCGCACGGCCGTGGGAATCCCAGACCGGGCTGCCGCTGAAGCCTTCCTCGATGTAGGGCCTGGTCTCATCGGTCCGGGAGAGCTGTCGCCAGCCCTCCTCCGTCGGCCCGCCGAGGACTCCCCAGTACCAGGATCCACCCGGCCGTCGTCCCGTGAATCCGACGACGCCGACTCTCTTGTCCCAGGCGGTCGCGGGCTCGGCCAGCGCCAGCGGACGGCCGCCCGGTAGGGCGCCGCGTACACGCAGGACCGCGACATCACCGGTACGGTCATCCCTCTCCTCGACGCAGTGCTCGACCTCGGCGGTCCAAGAACGTCCCGCCAGGTCCGCGTCCAGCGGCATGTCCAGCGTGACCGTGGTCCCGGCCGCCACCTTCGCCGTGCCGTGTTTCTCCCCCGAGGCGTACGCCACCACATGGGCGCAGGTCAGCACCACATCCGGTGCCAGGAGGAAGCCCGCACCCACCGGCTCACCGTTCTGCCCCTTGATCCGGACGACCGACGAGACCAGCGCCTCATCAGGCTCCTGCGGCTCCGGCTCCGTCACATGGCCTCCGTTTCACCACGGCCCGGCAATTCCCATCGGATCAACTTCCCACGAAGTGTGACTCGTTGTCTCGGAATCGTCGTTCCTGCCCCATGTGAGGATCACGGAAAGCTCGCCGCGGTGGCGGTGCTCGCGATGACCACATCGGCCTCGGCCGACAGCGGCACCCCGAACGGCCGGGCCGTCAGCCGGATCTACGCGCACGACCACGACCACGGCTCCGCCGCGCTGCGCCGTGCTGCTGCCGAGGCCCTGCACACCGCCTACGGGTGGCTTCGGGAGGGCACGTACACCGGCCGGGCCGGGCGACGGCTGTGTTCGGCGACGGGGCACCTGTCGATCGCGGCGGGGTGGCTCGCGTACGACTCGGGGCGGGCCGCCGACTCCCGCTCGCTCTGCAACGAGGCCCTGGCCGCCGCGAGGATCGCTGACGACCGAAGCCTGGAGGGTCACGCTTCTGGCTGCCTGTCGCTGCTGGCCAAAGCCTCCGGCCGACCCCGCAAGGCGGTCGCCGCGGCGCACGGCGCACAGTCGGTGGTCCGCACCTACGGTTCGCCGCAGATGCTGGCCCTGTTCGCGCTGCGAGGCCGGCGGGTGGGCACTGCTCGGGGACGCGAGCGCCGCCGACAAGTCGATCGTCCGCGCCCCCTCTCCGACAGGGGCCCGCGCGAGAGCGCTGACCCCAACTGGCTGGAGTTCTACGCCCCCGCCGCACTCGCCGGCCTCGACGTGCCCGCCCGCGCCGACCTGGACCAGCACGAACGCGCCGCCGCAGGCGCTGAACAGGCCGTTCTCCCGCACGGCGACCAGTTCGCGCGCAACGAGTAATTGTCAAGATCTGTGGATTGGTGGCCAAGCGGGGAGAGTGAGGTTGAGTCTCCCGTAGGGGGAGACGCGAGAGTGCGGGCATGGACGGCGACACGCTCTTCACGATCGGTGACCTGGCCCGGCGGACCGGGCTGACGGTCAAGACCATCCGGTTCTACTCCGACACGGGGACCGTGCCGCCGACAGACCGCAGCCCGGCCGGCTACCGGCTCTACGACATCGGCGCGCTCACACGTCTGGATCTGGTGCGCACCCTGCGCGACCTGGGGCTCGACCTTGCCGTCATCCGGCAGGTGCTGGACCGGGAGGTCTCGGTGCCCGAGGTCGCGGCCGCACACGCCGATGCCCTGGAGGTGCAGATCCGCACTCTGCGACTGCGGCGCGCAGTGCTGCGCGCGGTGGCCAAACGCGGCTCCAGCCCCGAGGAGATGGACCTCATGCACAAGCTCGCAAAGCTCTCCGACAACGAACGCCGACGCTTGATCACCGACTTCATCGACGACACGTTCGGTGGGCTCGACGCCAACGCCGACTTCGTCGAGATGATGCGCTCGGCCATGCCCGAACTGCCCGACGACCCAGAACCTGAGCAGGTCGACGCCTGGGTGGAACTCGCCGAGCTCGCCCAGGATCCCGACTTCCGCGCGGCCGTGCGCCGCATGGCGCACTACCAGGCGGCCGAGCGCGCCCAAGGCGACGTCACCGGTTTGCACCACGGCCTCACCGAGACCGTTCGAGACAGCGTCGGCCGCGCGCTCGATGCCGGCATCGCCCCGGCCTCGGCCGAGGCCGCATCAGTCGTCGACGTCCTCACCGCCCGCTACGCGCAGACCTTCGGCCGCGCCGACGACGCCGACCTGCGCCGCTGGCTGCTGAGGCGCCTGGAGATCGCCGGCGATCCCCGTACGGAACGCTACTGGCACCTGCTCGCCGTCATCAACGGATGGCCTGTCCCGCCCAGCCTGGCTCCGGTGTTCACGTGGTTCACGCACGCCTTGCGCGCCCGCACCGGGCAGCAGTCCCGCGTGGAGTAGTCCCGCGCCTGGCGGTCGGCCCTGCTTCCTCGCGGCTTCGATCAGGCCGCGAGGGGCTCGGGGCGTTCGGCAAGGCGGCCTTGCTCGAAGCGGGCTCCGGCGCGGGCGGGGGCGACGAGGTGGGGTGCGTTCACCGCGCCACCGCTGCTGGGCGGACTCGACGAGTGTGAAGACCATGGCCAGGGCGGGCGGTGCGGGAGCCGGCGCCGCGGGTGACCTTGGTCCGCAGGCGGACGGTGGCGAACGTGGACTCGATCGGATTCATGGTCCGCAGGTGGATCCAGTGCTCGGCCGGGAAATCGAAGAAGGCCGGCAGTTCGGCCTCGTCGTCGGTGATCTTTTTGACAGCTTTGGGGAACTTCGCGCCGTAGAGCTGAGCGAGCGTCTTGATGGCCGCTTGGGCGTTCTGTCTGTCCTCGGCGTTGTGGATGTCCTGGATGGCCTTCTTCGCGCCCGGCTGCGCGGACTGTGGCAGGGAGTCGAGCACATTTGGGGTTTTGTGAACCCGGCACCTCTGCTCGCGGGTGGCGGGGAACACCTCCGCCAGGGCCTTCCGGGAACCCAGGGCCCCGTCGCCGACCGCGAGGATTGGGGCGCGCATGCCCCGGTGTGCGCGGTCCCGCAGCAGGTCGGCCCACGACTCGTCCGATTCACGGTAGCCGTCCTTGACCGCGACGAGTTCCTTGGAGCCGTCGGCACGCACTCCGATGAGCACCAGGACACACGCTTTGTCCTTTTCCGTGCTCGCCCAGCAAGGCGTCAACCGTCCTTCGCGCACATCGCCCCGTGCTCGCCGCACGGATCGGTGTCGATCTCGTGCGGGCGCCCACCGCCGGACAGAGGAGGACATCGCGTCGGAGGAGACCGTGGAGACCATGGTCTGCACTGCCTGCGCATTCGGGGCGGCTCCAGTTCCGGGGCGATGGGGAATCCGCGGACATGGTCTGCTCGGACTGCGGCCACGCCTGGCACCCGTACGCGCACAGCCCCGGGTGGAGCATTCTCGCCACGCAGCACGCGATCTGCCGGGCGGCTGGGATGGGCGCGATTGGGCTGGCCGAGCCCAGAGACTGAACTCCGTCAGCAGGCATGGTCCCGTCGACGCCTGGCGCGAAGACATCCGGGGACGGGCGGTGCGACTTACCACCCTCGCGGGTGAGGTGACGGCTGGTCACAGCACGGCGGCGGTCCAGAGCCGCTACTGAGGAACCCGTACTCCACGTGTTTTCGAAAGGTGCTGTCTTGTTACGCACAGCTGCCGTCGCTCTCGTCGCCCTGAGCGCGCTCCTTGGACCCGTCGCCGCCGCCTCAGCCGCGGTCGCGGGCCCGCTCGGGGCACCCGGACTTCAGTGAGGACAAGGTCGAGGCTTGCCGCGTCCCCCTGTCAGGAGCTGACGTAGTCGCCGCAGCCGAAAGTGGCGGCGTAAGCACGCCGCACGGCTTCTCCGCCGCGTCCACACCTGATGTGCGGTTGACGGTCAGCGTGATGCCCGTGGAGCACCTTCTTCGAGCCCGCGAACCAGTTGATCCACTCGCGTGGGCTGTCTGGTTCGTGCTCGGCTCCGGCGGTCAGCGCCTGTTTGCGTGGGGGCAGAGCCCCCGCTGCTTGGCCGCCGCCTCGGGCGGCGCGCTATACAGCCGCACGGCATACCTGCGAAGGGCGGTGCCGGCGTGGTGGCCGCGGCCCTGGATGAGATTCAGCGCCAAGCAGTCCGCCTCGCGGCCGAACAGGCCATCCTGCGGGTCAACGCGAACGAGAGCCGTGCGATGGGCCTCCTCGGCCTGCCGGGAGCAGGCCGATCCGCGTGCGCGAATCGTCAACAGGTGCACGGAAACAGACAACGACTTACCCACATGTGTTCGACAGGATCCTTCACAGGCCCACCGAGCGACAAGCTCACTGGGCCCTCATTTCACACCACACAAGGAGATGCCTTCCATGAAGGACGAAGAGCTGGAGTACGAGTCGCCGATGCTCATCGAGATCGGCGAGTTCAGCGAACTGACGCGTGTCACCTGCTGCGGCCGGTGGCTGGACAATCCGTTCTGGGTCTCGGCTTGGTTCGACCTCTAAAACCCTGACCACGCCTGTCAGGGCCCAGTGGCCCCGGGCCGGAGCGGTGGGTGCGCGACGCATCCGAGCTCCGGCCCGGGGCGGCGCTCGGGTGGCGCAGCTGTCCCACCCGGCGGACCCAAGTGCGCAGATCGAGGCCAGCGCGGCGCCAAACGCCGCGTCGGCCCTGTAGGGGAGACCAGACATGGGATTCGTGATCCTCCCGGACTATTCGGAAGGCCGACGGGCGGTGGCGCTCTTACCGGGGGCGGCACGGACACGGGAGCTGACACACGCCTCGGGCCGGCCATGGATTGTCGGGCACTGGGACGACAAGGACATCGTCCTCGCGTCGGCTGGAAAGAGCAGGCTGGCACTCTTCGGCGTCACAACGGCGACCGCCGCGCGATTGGCCAAGCGGCTGGGCGCCGTACGCACGCTGTACGACCTGGACACGCTGGTCCGTTCGCTGCCCGGCTGCTTCCATCTGATCGCGTCGGTCGACGGTCAGGTGCGGGCGCAGGGGACCGTGTCCAACGCGTGCCAGATCTTCTACGGGGCCGTCGCTGGTGTGACAGTGGCGGCCGACGGTCCGCGGACTCTGGCATCGATGACCGGAGCCGGTGTCGACGAGGAACTGCTGGCGTTGCAACTGCTGGCCCCATTCGGCCCTCCGTGGCCGCTGAACAGCCGGTCCGTGTGGCGAGGGGTCCGGACTCTGCCGCCCGGAAGTTGTCTGGAGATGCGGCAGGAGGGGGCAAGCGTCCGGACCTACTGGACACCTCCGGACCCGGAGGTTCCGGTGGCCGAGGGAGCTGCCGCGATCCGCACGGCACTGGAGAACGCGGTCGAGGCACGCACGGCCCGGGGCGGCACCATCAGCGCAGACCTGTCGGGCGGCAAGGACTCGACCAGCTTGTGCTTCCTCGCCGCCCGGCACGACGCCCCGCTGGTGACCGTGCATCTCAGGTCGTCGGACGCAGCGAACGAGGATCACGCCTGGGCCACCCGCTGTGCGGCCCAGCTGCCCGGCGCTCGGCATCTGACGATCCCCATGTCCGACACACCGGGGCTGTACAGCGAATCGGCCATGGCTGCCGATCAGGACGCAGACGCGCCGCTGTCCTTCGTCCGGCGGCCGATGATGGAACATCTCGCGCGACTGGTGTCCGGCCACGGCTCCACCCTCCATCTGCAGGGCATGGGCTCCGACGAACTGTTCCTCCCCAGCGCCCTGTCCCTGCACGGATTGGTCCGCCGTCACCCGCTGGGCGCGATGCGGCAGGTGCGGGCGATGAAGTCGATGCGCCGCTGGTCATGGGCGACCACGGCACGCAACCTTCTGCACAGCGAGTCCTATCCGCGCTGGCTGCGCCGCGCCGCCGACGGCATTGCCGCCGAACGGGCCTGGGGCACCTCGATCGACTGGGAGGTCGCCCCGAAGATGCCACCGTGGGCCACGGCGGACGCGGTCGACGTCGCACGCCGCATGATCCGCCGGGCTGCCGAGGAGCACGCCGAACCACTCGCCGCGCTGCCGGTGCATCACGAAATGCTGCGGCTGACCCAGGTCAACGGCACTGCGATCCGCGCCTCCTCCCGGATCGGCGCGCGATACGGCATGTCCTTCCAGGCTCCCTACGTCGACGACCAGGTGCTGACGGCGGCAATGTCGGTCCGGCTGGCCGACCGGCTGGTGCCCGGCCAGGTCAAGCCGGTGCTGGCGGCGGCGATGCGCGGTATCGCGCCCGACGACCTCCTGGACCGCAAGAGCAAGGGGGACGCCAGTCCGGAGCTGTACATCGGGCTGCGGCGTCACCGGCGACGGCTGCTGGAGTTGTTCGACGACTCGCGGATGGCCCGGCTGGGCCTGGTGGAGCCTGACGGTATCCGCACCGTACTGCGCGGACTGCATGCTGACGCCCGCCCGGTGATGCCCTTCGACCCGACGCTGCTCACCGAGCTCTGGCTGCGATCGGTCGGTACGGGACCGGACGTGTCCGCCACCTCCACCTCATCCGTCCCGTCCGCGCCCGTCCAAGGAGTGTCATGACATTCTCCATGGCCCCGCACGTCACCGCCACCGACACCGACGACGGCCTCGTCCTGCTGGACGAGAAGGACGGCCGTTACTGGCAGTTGAACAACACCGGCGCGCTCGTCCTGCGCCACCTCCTGGAGGACGGAACGGTCGAGTCCGCGACCACCATGCTGAGCAAGGGGCTTCCCGGCCCCGTGTCGCAAGCGGCAGCCGACGTGGAGCAGTTGGTGTCGGCGTTGCGAAGAGCGAAGTTGGTGATCTGAATGAGTGTCCGGGCTCTGAACCTCGAAACCCCCGAATCGCCCCCCTGGCGCCGCCGCCCGGCCGCCCTGTGCGCGGTGGCAACCGCCAGGGTGCTCGCCAAGATCCCGCCGCGACGGCTGCGCAGCGTGCTGGAATTCGCCCGCCGGGGCGCCCGTCCCGCGACCGAGGCCGAAACGCTGCGCGCCCGTAACGACGTGGTGTCCGTCAGCGTGCCGGTGGCCGGACCGCGCTGTCTGCAACGCTCTATCGCCGTCGTGCTGCTCTGCCGGGCGAAGGGCTTCTGGCCGGACTGGTGCACCGGTGTCCGTACCCAGCCTTTCCAAGCGCACGCCTGGGTCGCCGTCAACGGCAGACCGGTCGGCGAGAACAACGAAGAGGTCAAGCACTTTCATGTCCAGCTCACTGTGCCGAGCCGCCCGTGAAGACGGCCCGAGACACCGGAACAGCAGTCCTCACGGCAGACCTCAGCAAGAGCTACGGCACCGCCGAGGTGGTCCGGGGACTCGACCTCACGGTCCCAGCAGGCGAGATCTTCGGCTTCCTCGGTCCCAACGGCGCCGGCAAGAGCACGTCCCTCGGCATGCTCAGCACCCTGCTGCGACCCACCAAGGGCGTGGCCAGCGTGGCCGGTTACGACGTACGCCATGAGCAGGACGAAGTGCGCCGCAGCATCGGACTGGTCTTCCAGGAGTCCACCCTCGACGCAGACCTGACCGCCGAACAGAACCTCCGTTTCCACGCGGACCTCTACGGTCTGCCCAGCCGGGAGGGCCGCCGGAGGACCCTGGCCATGCTCGACCTGGTAGGCCTGACCCAGCGGCGCTCGGACCGGGTACGAAGCTTCTCCGGCGGTATGCGGCGACGGCTGGAGGTTGTCCGGGGACTGCTGCACGACCCGCGCGTGCTGTTCCTGGACGAGCCGACCACTGGACTGGACCCGCAGACCCGGGCAGCCATCTGGGAACACCTGCACCAGTTGCGCGAAGAAAGCGGAATCACCATATTCCTGACAACGCATCATCTTGAAGAGGCAGAGAACTGCGACCGGATCGCCATCATGGACAGGGGCCGCCTGGTCGTGGAGGGGGCGCCGGCCGAACTGAAGTCCGTCGTCGGCACCGATACGCTACTGCTGCGCACCGGTGACGACGAAGTGGCCGTAAAGGCGCTGAAGGAGCACTTCGCCCTGCGGGGCAAAGCAGGGCCCGGAGGGATCCGGTTGCAGGTGGCCGACGCGGCGGTGTTCGTGCCCCGGCTGTGCGCTGAACTCACCGTGCCCGTCCACTCGGTGTCCGTCACCCCACCGACCCTGGACGACGTCTTTCTGCACTACACCGGCCGCGCCATACGGGAGACCGGCGACGGCGGCCCGGACGCGAAGGGATCACCGTGACCCGTACCGAAGCAGATCCTGGCACCCGGGCGTGGACACCGCTGCCCGTTGCGGGCGTCGGCCGGTTCGCCCGGAACCGGCGTGCGGTCCGGGTAATGGCGCAGCGTGAACTCATCCGACTCTCCCGCAACCCGTTCGCCGTCGTAATAAGCCTGCTGATGCCCTTTCTGTTTCTGGTGGTGCTGGGCACCGGGCTGAACACCGCGGTGGGTTCGGCTTCTGACGACACCGACTACCGAACGTATCTGCTGCCCGGCGTCCTGGTCATGGTCGTCCTTGCGCCCGCGGTGAACACAGGCGTGTCGATCGTCTGGGACCGGCGGGCCGGATTCCTCCGCGAGATGCTCGTCGCCCCCGTGCACCGCAGTGCGCTGATCGCCGGAATCTGTCTGGGCGGCGCACTCGCGGCGACCAGCTACGGCGGACTGATGCTTCTCCTCGCTGCGCTCTTCGGCATCACCTTCGACCCGTTCCTGCTGGCGCCGTTGCTGCTGGAACTGCTGGTGATCACGCTGGCGTTGACCGCGCTCGGAGCGCTCGCGGCCGTGAGCATCACCCGCATCGAGACCTTTCAGGCGGTGGTCGGGCTGACAATGATGCCGCTGATCTTTCTGTCCGGGGCGGTTTTCCCGGTCAGCGGACTGCCCGGCTGGCTGAACGCGGCGGTCCTGGCCAACCCGCTCTCGTACGGTGTCGACGCGCTGCGCCGCACGCTCTTCCCCGACCTGGGGGCCAGCACCGGACTTGACTGGGGAGGTTGGCAGCCGTCGGTAACCCTGGAGATCGCGCTGATCGGAGCGCTGACGCTGCTGGCGCTGTTCACGGCCGCGCGGCGTTTCTCCCGTATCGAGTAATACGCGGGACGAGCGGCGGTCCCTTCCATACCGGAGTGGGAGCGACCGCCGCTCGTCCCGGCCCGTGCAGTTGACTCGACCCAACCAAGCTGGGCGGAGATCACGGCAGTTCAGGCCTGCCAGGGCCGGCTGTCCGGCCTTCCCGAAGCACGGTTCCCGCGCGCCTCGGCCTCGGTGTTCCCGCCGTCGAGTGGCGTGCGATCACGGGCGGCGGACAGGGGATGTCCTGGCCGTACCGTTGACCTTTCGTGATCTCCCTGGCAGCGCCGGTGGGTTGCACGACAGGCCGTGTGTCGGGCGGCGTGAACGACGGCTGTGGGGAAGATGGCGCCGGGCACGGCGGGGCCGCCCCACCAGGCCGGTTGGTTGGTCGGCGCCGGGGTGGGTGACCTCGCTCGGCGGGGCAAAGGCGAGGAACTCCAGCGGTGTGTCGCCGCCGCATTCGCTGCAGCGGCGGTTGTCCGCGTCGGGGGTGAACCGCACGTGGATCAGCTCGGCACGGGGTGTGCCGCACGAGGTGCAGGTGCCCTCGCGGACGCCGCGTTGTTCTTCGCCGTGCGCTTTCCCTGGTTGGCTCGGTGGTGGCGGACGGGTCCGTCCGCCGAGTGAGCGGATTACTCTTTAACTTGTTGCGAACTTACCCCAGTGCTGGTAACTTCACAACAAGTTAAAGAGTTGAATGGCGGGAGGGGTGGACGGGGTGCTGCAGATCCGGCTGGGAGCCGAGCGGCCCGCCGGCACCGGCGACGGTCTGGGACGCGCCACGATCGGATGGCGCCCCGGGATGTCTGAAGATGAGGCCTGGCAGGCAGGGCGCGGCATCTGGAAGTTCAATGCCGACCGGGCTCTGTCCCAGGACGAGGTACAGGTCATCAACACCGACGGCACGGTGCTCGCCGTCGCGAGGATCACCGGGATATCCAAGCACGGCGCCCGCTACGCCCTCGAGGGCGACCTGCTGCGCGGTGACCCGCGCGTGGGCCAGCCCACGCCGAGCCCGCACCTGTCCCGCAACCCCGTCACCTACGTCTGAGAGCCGCGGACCGATGAGCGACTTCGACGCGATCGACTCGCTGCTCGCCTCACTCACCCCCCAGCCCGCGCTCCCCGAAGCCCAGGTACGCCGCGGGCTGCGTGAGCGGGCCGGCCTGTCGAAGGCGCAGGTGGCCCGGGCCCTCGGAGTGAGCTCCTCCACGGTCACGGGGTGGGAGACAGGCCGGGATCCCTCCGGGGAGCTCAGGACGAAGTACGCCTACCTCCTGGACGGCCTGGCCGTGAAACTCGCACCATCCGTCCCCCAGTCCGCAGACGAAGCCTCCGCGCCCCGGCCCGCACTGGACGAGAGCACAACGTCCCCGGCAGCCGGCGACGGCCTGGCCGCAGACGACGACATGGACGACGTCGAAGCTCTGGCTGCGCCTGAGTCGTGTGTCCTGTGTGGGCAGCCTGCCCGCCACCAGGTCGCCGGTTTTCCCCAGCACCTCGACCCCGCCCAGTGCGCCACTACAGCCCCCGCACCCGACACCCCCGCCCAACAGATGGGGGGCCGCACGGCGAAGCCGGTAAAAGCCGCGCCCGCGGGCCGCCGTGCGCCGACCGCGTCCGACGCCGACCCGTCCGGCCCGATCGCGGCGGCCGTGGCCGAGGCGCTCGAGGCGCACGAGGGCGATGTGGAGGCGGCGACCGCATCCCTGGTCAAGCGGGTGATGGTCTGCAGGGGAGTGACAGTAGAGAGTCGTTGTTTCGATGTCAGAGGGGTAGCCCTAGTGACCTGCTAGTTGGCACTGACAGGCCGTGACGGACTAGGGCCTGTGTGATGTCGTGATCAATCTTGCCGATCCGGATCCGCATGGAGAGGCGGATCCGGTAGGAAGGCGGGTGTGACGCGCAGGCAACTTACCGACGGGCTGTGGGAGTTCATCGAGCCGTTCCTGCCGATTGGCGAGTACGGCCCCTGTCCCGGGCGGTTGCGGGAGCAGTTCGAGGGGGTGATCTGGCGGTTTCGTTCCAGCAGCCAGTGGCGGGAGATGCCCGGCGAGTTCGGTCCGTGGCCGACGGTCTACGGCCGCTTCCGGGTGTGGAGGGACACCGGTGTCTTCACCGCACTGCTGGAAGGCGTGATCGCCGAGGCCGCCCGTCAGGGCAGGACAGACTTGTCCTTGGTCAGCGTGGACTCCACCACCGCCCGTGCCCACCACGACGCCGCGGGGATGGCTATCGGCAAGGAGGTCATGGATGCCCTTGAGGAAGCCGCTGCCGAGCAGGAGCGGGCCCGGCAAAGGGGGGCGGCCCGCCGGAACAGAACGGTCAGGACGGAGGTGACGATCCCGAGCGGGAAGGGCGGCGGCACATCAGGCGACGGCGCGAGCTCCGTTTGAAGGAGGCCCTGCTCGGCAGGTCCCGTGGTGGGCTGACGAGCAAGGTTCATCTCGCCGCGGACCGCCGGTGCCGTCCGTTGTCACTCGTGCTGACCGCGGGACAGGCTGCTGGCAGCCCGCAGTTCGTCTCGGTGCTGCGGAAGGTGCGTATCCGTCTGCCAGCCGGCCGGCCCCGGACCCGGCCTGGCGCTGTGGCTGCGGACAAGGCCTACTCGTCCCGCGCCAACCGCTCTTGCCTGCGGAAACGCAACATCAAGGCGGTCATCCCGGGGAAGAAGGACCAGGCCGCAAACCGGAAGAAGAGAGGCAGCCGGGGTGGCCGGCCCACACGCCACGACACCGATCTCTACAAGGAGCGGAACACTGTCGAGCGCCTGATCAACAAGCTGAAGGCATGGCGGGGCATCGCGACTCGATATGACAAGACGCCCGAGAGCTACCTCGCCGGCCTCCACCTCCGTGCCTCGATGATCTGGATCAACGATCTCCTGAAGGCGACTGGCTGATCACGACATCACACAGGCCCTAGTTGTATTGATCACGAGCGTTGTTGACACGTGCCGGTGCTTGATCATGGCGAAGACCTCCGGTGTGGTGGAGCTGTCTAGGACTGCACCGC
>NZ_JBEOUD010000056.1:0-46316 GCF_040303865.1 Streptomyces sp. NPDC094034
AGTGCAATCGCGAGGGTTTCGAGGTCTGTCGTCACAAACGGACTAACGAGACCCTCGCTTCATGCACCCGAAAACTTCGGACTTACTCATCTAGGTCCTGTCCGGGGCAACAAAGGTCACCGGATCCGGTCCGGACCGTCGTCGGCGGCCGAGGTGATCGCGAACGCCTCTATCTCCAGCAGCAGTTCGGGACGGAACAGCGCGGCCACCTGGACCGCCGAGCTCGCCGGCGGGCGCGATGTGTCGATCACCGCGTCCCGCGCCTCCCGTATCGCCGGCAGATGCGCGACATCGGTGACGAAATACGTCAGCTTGACCACATCGTCGAACGAGGCGCCCGCCGCGGCGAGACAGCGGCGCAGATTCTCGAACACCTGGCGCGCCTGGGCGGCCGGATCGCCGTCGCCCACGATCGCGCCGTCCTCGTCGAACGCGCACTGGCCCGAGACCGCGATGAAGCGGCCGGTGCCCCAGACGACATGGCTGTAGCCGTTGCCCGGGGCGACACCGGCGGGGGAGTGTGCGTGGGTGAGTTCTGTCATGGGCTCATCCTCTCCGACGGCACTGACAACGGACCACGGGGTTCTCCGCGCCCGGAAGAGGTCGGGCGGCGGGTCGCGCCGGCCGCTACAGCGGCGTGAGTGGTCCGGCCGCTACAGGAGCGAGAGCGGTCCGGCCGCTACAGGAGCGTGAGCTGCGTGGCGCCCGGTCCGGGATCCGCCACCGGCCTGATCGGCAGACCCGGAAGGTCGGGATCCCTTGGCACGGTGATCCGCCGGGCCCCGCCCCGGCTCGCCGGACCGATGCCGAACTCGTCGGCCAGTTCGTGCACCTGCCGGGTGATCCGGCGCTGGTACCACTTGGGGGCGTACGCGCCCTCCGCGTACAGCCGCTCGTACCGCGCCACCAGATGGGGATGGTGTCGCGTCAGCCAGGCCATGAACCACTCGCGCGCGCCCGGCCGCAGATGCAGGACGAGCGGGGTCACCGAGGTGGCTCCGGCGGCGGCGATCGCGCGTACCGTCGCGCGCAGTTGGTCGGGACCGTCGCCCAGGAAGGGGATCACGGGTGCCATCAGCACCCCGCAGCCGATGCCGTTGTCACTCATCGCCCGTACGACGTCGAGACGGCGCTCGGGCGAGGGCGTGCCCGGCTCGACCGTGCGCCACAGCTCCTGGTCGACGAAGCCGACGGAGACCGAGACGCCCACTTCCGTGACGGCCGCGGCCTCCCGCAGCAGTTCGAGATCGCGCAATATCAGCGTGCCCTTGGTGAGGATGGAGAAGGGGTTCGCGTGGTCGCGCAGGGCCGTGATGATCCCCGGCATCAGCCGGTAGCGCCCCTCCGCCCGCTGGTAGCAGTCGACATTCGTGCCCATGGCGATATGGGCCCCCTGCCACTGGCGGGAGCCCAGCTGGCGGCGCACCAGCTCCGGTGCGTTGATCTT
Organism: Streptomyces sp. NPDC094034; assembly: GCF_040303865.1. Lineage (NCBI taxonomy): Bacteria > Bacillati > Actinomycetota > Actinomycetes > Kitasatosporales > Streptomycetaceae > Streptomyces > Streptomyces sp. NPDC094034. The sequence continues at coordinate 1,448 of NZ_JBEOUD010000056.1, forward strand.
GACCACGATCTGGGAGTCGAAGCCGAGCCCCGTGTCGAGGTCCAGATAGCTGTGGGTCTTGCGGGCGAAACAGTAGACACAGGCGTGTGTGCAGCCCCGGTACGGGTTCACCGTCCATTCGAACGGCATACGGGACGCGCCCGGCACCCGGTTCACGATCGAACGGGCACGGATCTCGTGGAAGGTGATGCCGCGGAATTCGGGCGTGTCGAAGGTACGGGTGGTCACGGCGTCCGTACCGAAGAGCGCGATGTCCCCGGTCGGCCCGGTCTGCCCGGTCGTCGAGACGTTCTCGACCAGATTGTCCCAGCGCATGGGTGCCTCCTCGGTAGCACTGACCACAGAATAGAACACATGTTCCCTTGATCGCCGCAACCACGATTTGGGCGGGCGTGCCGGAGGGTGGTTGGCTGGCCGCACCCCACCGGAAAACGAGTGCTGGAGGAAGAGCCATGGCGCAGGTCGAGGCCACGACGGAGCGAATCATCGCGGCGGACCCGGAGACGGTGTTCGACACTCTGGCCGACTACGAGAACACCCGCGCGAAGCTTCTGCCCGGGCACTTCAGCGAGTACGAGGTGCGGGAGGGCGGCGACGGCGAGGGCACCCTGGTCCACTGGCGGCTCCAGGCCACCAGCAAGCGCGTCCGTGACTGTCTGCTGGAAGTGACCGAGCCCGACGACGGCCGGCTCGTGGAGAAGGACCGCAACTCCTCCATGGTCACCACCTGGACCGTCACCCCGGCCGGTGAGGGCAGGTCGAAGGCCGTCGTGACCACCGTCTGGGACGGCGCGGGCGGCATCGGCGGCTTCTTCGAGCGGACCTTCGCCCCCAAGGGCCTGGGCCGCATCTACGACGAGATCCTGGCCAGGCTCGCCAAGGAGACCGAGAAGGGCGACGCCGCGTAGGACATGTCCCCCCGGATGCGGGCCGGTTGAGGCCGGCCCGACAGATAGTTGCCGGGGGTCACCGTTTCGAGTGGATTTCCCCGCGGCGCCGTAGCGTGCCCCCGCACGACGCGTCGCGGGAAAGCCCCTGATGAGCGGCCCCGGCGTCAGCCCCACCGGTCAACCCGCCCCCGTCACAACCCCGTTCAGGGGAGAGCGGCCCGCTTGCTCCTGCTTGGCGCGCAATGCGAACAATGACGCCGCGCAGGTGTGACGAGGGGAGCAGTACGTGGGCGGGACCACTCTGGTGAAGGACGTCGGGAACGGCGTAGGGAATGGCTTCGGGAACGGTGTCGGGAGAGATGCCGACGAGGCCGCGCGGGCCGCGTCACTCGCCACACCCACCGCCGCGGATCCTCCGTCGCCCCCGCCCGCGGGCGGCGCCGCCCCCGCCGAGGCCCTCAGCCCCCGCCGGGTGCGGCTGGTCTTCGTCGGGCTGATGCTCGCCCTGCTGCTGGCCGCGCTGGAACAGATGATCGTGGCCACCGCGCTGCCCAAGATCGTCGGTGAACTCCAGGGCCTGGACCGGATGTCCTGGGCGATCACCGCGTATCTGCTCACGGCCACGGTCGGACTGCCGATCTACGGCAAGCTCGGCGACCTCTTCGGCCGCAAGGGCGTCTTCCAGTTCGCCATCGTCGTGTTCATCATCGGCTCCGCGCTGGCCGGCTGGTCGCGCACCATGGACGAACTCATCGCCTTCCGCGCCATCCAGGGCATCGGTGCGGGCGGGCTCATGATCGGCGTCCAGGCGATCATCGCGGATATCGTGCCGCCCCGGGAGCGGGGCCGCTTCATGGGGCTGATCGGCGCGGCCTTCGGGCTCGCGTCCGTGGCCGGTCCACTGCTCGGCGGATTCTTCACCGACCATGTCTCCTGGCGCTGGTGCTTCTACATCAATGTGCCCTTCGGCCTGGTCACGCTCGCCGTGGTCACCGTCGTCCTCAAGCTCCCCAAACCCACCGCACGCGCCCGCCTCGACGTCCTGGGCGCGCTGCTGCTGGCCGCCGCCTCCACCTGTCTGGTGCTGCTGACCAGTTGGGGCGGTACGGAGTACGCCTGGGGCTCCCGCGTCATCCTCGGACTGACCGCGGGCGCCGTCGGAGCGGCGCTGCTCTTCCTGGTCGTCGAGCACTTCGCCGTCGAACCGATCATCCCGCTGCGGCTGTTCCGCGACTCCGTCTTCAACATCACCAGCCTCATCGGGGCGGTGGTCGGCGTGGCGCTGTTCGGCGCCGCCAGCTATCTGCCGACCTATCTCCAGATGGTCGACGGGGCCAGCGCCACCGAGTCCGGTCTGCTGATGCTGCCCATGATGGGCGGGGTCGTCATCGCCTCCATCGTCTCGGGTCAGCTCATCAGCCGCAGCGGCCGCTACAAGATCTATCCGGTGCTCGGCGGGGTGCTCTCGGTGGCCGGGATGTGGCTGCTGTCCCGGCTGGACGTCGACACGTCACAGCTGGAGAGCGGGATCGCACAGGCGATCCTCGGCCTCGGGATGGGGCTGGTGATGCCCGTACTGATCCTCGCCGTGCAAAACGCCGTACCCCCCGCCGACCTCGGCACCGCCACCAGCGCCAACAACTACTTCCGGCAGATCGGCGGCAGTGTCGGAGCCGCCATCTTCGGCACGCTCTTCGCCAATCGGCTCGCGGACGCCCTCGCCGACCGCGTCCCCGCGGGCAGCGGCCTCCCCGACGTCGAGTCCATCACCCCGCAGGCGGTCCACGCGCTGCCGCCCGCGCTGCGTGACGGCTATATCCAGGCGTACGCGGACGCCATGCCGCGGATCTTCCTCTATCTCGTGCCGGTGCTCGTCCTCGGCCTGTTGATCGCCTTCTTCCTCAAGGAGAAACCACTGGTGTCCCAGAACGTCCCGGCCGCCGAGTCCGGCACCGTCCCCGCCGCGCGCAGCGCCTCCACCCCCGGCATCCCCGCCGCGCCGGCACCGGCCCCGTACATCTCGGGTGTCGCGGTCTGCGGCACGGTGCAGCACTACGACGGCTCCACCGTGCCCCGCGCCGCCCTCACCCTCATCGATGTCCACGGCAAACAGATCGGGCGCGGTGCGAGCGGCCAGGACGGACGGTACGCGCTGAGCGTGCCGGGCTCGGGGTCGTATGTGATGATCGCGGCGGCCGGCGGGCATCAGCCCCAGGCCGTCACGGTGACCGTCGGCGAACGCCCCGTCGAGCTGGACGTGGTCCTCGGCGGCGCCGGGCGGCTCGCCGGGGCCGTGCTCACGGCGGACGGCACGCCGGTACGGGACGCCGCCGTGACCCTCACGGATGTACGGGGCGAGGTGGTGGCGAGCACCCGCAGCGGGCGCGAGGGCTCGTATGTGATCTCGGAGCTGGTGGCGGGCGAGTACACCCTCGCCGCGAGCGCGCCCGCCTTCCGGCCGGCCGCGCTGCCGGTCAGTGTGCAGGCGTCGCGGGAGACCCGGCAGGACATCGAGCTGGCCGGCGGGGCGGTGCTGCGCGGTACCGTACGCGCCGGGGGCGGCCGTCCCGTCGAGGACGCCCGGGTCACCCTGCTCGACGCGGCGGGCAATGTGGTGGACACACTCACCACCGCGGCCGACGGCACCTTCCGGTTCGTGGATCTCTCGTCGGGTGAGTACACCGTGATCGCCGCGGGCTATCCGCCGGTCGCCACCGTGCTCCAGGTGGCGGGCGGGGGACGCACCGAACGCGATCTCCTGCTCGGCCACGAGGACTGACTGAATTTCAGTCAATAGGGGGTTGTGCGCGGGCGCACTACCGATTAGTTCATTGCCCGGCGCATCCCCCGCGCAGGGCCGTACCGTGGAGGGCGGAGCCGCGGATCCTGGCGGCAGGGAAGGAGCCTCCCACCCATGGACAGTGGTGTTCCGCCGGGACTGTCGCGGCAGCGGCCCGCCGCGGACGGCCGGATTCCGCTCGCTGTGGTCGTCGTGGACGGGGACGGCCTGGTCTCACACTGGTCGACCGGCGCACGGAGACTTTTCGGCCACTCGAAGGACGAGGCGGTCGGTCAGCCGGCCACCGATCTGATGCCGGTCGCCGGTGCCCTCGCCGCGGCGGAACGCGGCGTGGCGCACGGCATGGACGACACCGGCATCGACCTCGACCAGGACGTCGACCTCGACACCGGGAGCGGACCGGAACTGCACGGCCGCGGCTCCTACGCGACCGCGGGGCGCGCGACGCTCTCGGAGCGTGGACGCGACCGGCTCGACGTGGTGTGGTGGGCGTATCCGCTGATCGGCCCGGAGCCCGGGCGTCATCTCGTACTCGCCGCGGATACGGCCCAGTTCACGCGGGACGATGGGAACGGCCGGGCCGACACCCGGCGGATCTCCCCGGTCTTCGCCCTGCACGCCGAACTGCCCGACGGCGGGGCGCTGGCCAGGCGGCTGCCGGACATCCTGCCGAACATGGGCCCGGCCGAATCCAATCGCATCGTCGCGCAGGTCCTCGAACTCGGCTATCCGGCCCTGGAGTTCAGCCATCACGACCGGGTGCCCGTCACCCCCGACTGGGGGGTGCCGAGGCGGCCCGAGGGCCGCGGCGGTGTGACGGAGCCGGTGGACGGCGACGGGGACCGCAGGCGGCGGGCCGCGCCCCGTCCCGAGCTGGACCTCGAATACGCGGCGGTGCGCGAGCGGTTGGAGTTCCTGAACGAGGTCAGCGGCCGGATCGGCTCGTCCTTCGATCTGGCCCGTACCATCCGCGAGGTCACCAGCGCGGCCGTGCCCCGCTTCGCCGACTTCGCGGGTACGCATCTGCGCGCCGCGGTACTCGCCGGGGAGGGGTTCCCTGACGGCCCGCCCGACGCGACCACCGTCTGGCACCGGGTCTGGGTCGAACACAACGACGAACCGGGCCGCTGGGACGACACGGTGCCCGTCGGCGAGGCCATAGCCTTCCCCGCGCACACACCGTTCTTCCAGTGCATGGTCACCGGCGAGCCGGTGCTCATCCCGCGGCTCAGCGAGGAGGCGGGCGACCGGATCTCGGGCGAGTTCGAGAAACGCGATCTGCGCCCCCTCATCAACCACCGCTCGATGCTGCTCGTCCCGCTGAAGGCGCGTGACGTGGTACTCGGCTTCATGGTGCTGATGCGGCGGCCCGACCGGCAGCCGTTCGACGGCATGGACCGGACGACCGGCGCGGAACTCGCCGCCCGCGCCGGGCTCGTGCTCGACAACGCCCGGATGTACACGTACCAGGAGAATGTCGCCGAGACCCTCCAGGACAGCATGCTGCCACGGGTTCCGCGGCATATGGCGGGATGCGACATCGCCACCCGCTATCTGCCGGGCACCCGGCTCGGCCGGATCGGCGGTGACTGGTTCGACGCCGTCAAACTGCCGGGCTCGCGCACCGCCCTGGTCGTCGGTGATGTGATGGGGCACGGACTCAACTCGGCCGCGATGATGGGGCAGTTGCGCACCGCCGTACAGACCATGGCGCCCATGGAGCTGCCGCCCGCCCAACTGCTCCGCAACCTCGACGACTTGGCGCGGCGGCTCGGCGAACTGTATCTGGCCACCTGTCTGTACGCGGTGTACGACCCGATCAGGTCCGAGCTCCAGATCGCCAACGCCGGGCATATCCCGCCCGTGCTCGTACGCGCGGAGGACGGCAGGGCCGAGGTGCTCGATCTGCCGACCGGCGCCCCCATAGGGGTGGGCGGAGTGGCCTTCGAGACCGCGACCGTCGAAGTGAGCCCCGGTGACCGGCTGGTGCTCTGCACCGACGGTCTCGTCGAGGTGCGCGGGGTGGACATCGGGGACGGCCTGGCCGCGCTCTGCGCCTCGGCCGCGCACCCCGCCGCCTCGATGGACGAAGCCTGCGACACCATCATTCGCGCGCTCAACACCCATGAGGGGCGCAAGGACGATGTGGCGCTGCTGATGGCCAGGCTGAACGGCATCCCGGACGGGGACGTCGCGGAGTTCCGCCTCGCCCTGGACCCGCGCGAGGTGGCCAGGGCCAGACGACTGGTGCGCGGGAAGCTGCTCGACTGGGAGCTGCCGGCCGCGGTGGAGACGGCCCAGCTGATGGTCAGCGAACTGGTCACCAACGCCGTGAAGCACGCGCGAACCCGGCGGGTCGGGCTGCGGCTGGTCCGTACGGACGCGCTGCTGTGCGAGGTCATCGACGACGAGCCGGCCCCCGCCGCCCTGCTCGACGCGGGCCGGGATGACGAGTTCGGGCGCGGACTGCGTGTGGTGAGCACGCTGGCCCGGGAGTGGGGCACCAGCAGCTCGGCGCGCGGCAAGACGGTCTGGTTCGAGCAGGCTCTCGCGCGAAAGGTACGGGCGCGGTCGAACCGAAGCTGAAAGTACCGAACGGGAGCAGAAGTTCCGAACGGGAGCTCAAAGTTCCGAACGGAAGCTGAAAGCGGCGAACGGGACCGGAAAGAGGCGTCCGCCCTCTTCCGCGCCGACCCGCCGGGACGGTAATCCGGATCTTCCACCGCCCGCCCCCGGCGGGCCGCAGCAGGGGAGACCGTACATGGATGTGTCGCAGCGCTACCGCGAGTCATGGGAAGGATTCTGGGCGGCGACCTCCGACACGCCGGGCGAGGCGATCTGGGACTCCGAGCCGTCGTTCACCTCCATACCGGACAGCGAACTGCTGCTGCGGTACGCGGACGCCACCCTGCCCGTGGTGGACCTCGGCTGTGGCAACGGCACCCAGACCCGCTATCTGGCCACCCGCTTCGCGCGGGCGATCGGGGTGGATCTCTCGCACGCGGCGATCGAGCACGCGCGGCACGCCGACACCGCGGGGACCGCGGAGTTCGAGCAGATCGATCTGGTGGACCTCGACGCGGTGCGCGCGCTCCGGGACCGTACGGGCGACACCAATGTCTATATGCGCGCGGTCATCCACCAGAGCGAGCCCCAGGACCGGTCGGCGGTGGCGCGTGCGGTGGCGGAGCTGCTGGGGGAGCGCGGCCGGGCGTTCGTCGTGGAACTGACCAGCGCCTCCAAGGCGGTCCTCCAGCAGGCCGCGGCGGAGCCGGGAGGCCCGCCCCCCAAGCTGCGGCGAGTCTTCGACCACGGGCTCAGGCCGGCCGACGCCGGGGACGAGGAAGTGCCGGAGTTGCTGCGCGCGGCGGGGCTGCGGATCCTGGCGGACGGGGACACCGCGCTGATCCAGACGGAACAGCTGCGGGACGGCACCCGTATCGAGCTGCCGTCGCGGTGGTACATCCTCGCCCGCGAATGAACCGCGACGCTTCCTGAGCCCCGAATCCGCGGACCGATCGCCGGGGATCGCGGGACTGCCCTGAGCCGCCCCGGAAATGAGTTGCTCTTCCGGGGCGGCTTCTGCTGTACTCCCCGCGACAGCCGATTGATCAAGGAGAAGATTATGCGCCGAGCGTCGATGCCCATCCAGAAGGTCACCATCGCCTATCTAGAGGACATGACGCTCCATGAGTACGTTGAACCTGGGAATTCTGGCGCATGTCGACGCCGGTAAGACAAGTCTGACCGAGCGGCTGCTCTTCACCGCCGGTGTCATCGACGAGATCGGCAGTGTCGATGACGGCAGTACCCAGACGGATTCCCTGACGCTGGAACGACAGCGCGGTATCACCATCAAATCCGCCGTCGTGTCATTCGTGGTCGACCACACCACGGTCAATCTGATCGACACCCCCGGCCACCCGGATTTCATCGCCGAAGTGGAACGGGTCCTCGGTGTGCTCGACGGCGCCGTGCTGGTCGTCTCCGCCGTCGAAGGCGTTCAGGCACAGACCCGGGTTCTCATGCGGACGCTGCGGCGGCTGCGCATTCCCACCCTGATCTTCGTCAACAAGATCGACCGCACCGGCGCGCGATACGAACAGGTACTGCGTGGCATCTCCGAGAAGCTCTCCCCCTCGCTGATCGCGATGGGGACGGCCACCGGTCTGGGCACCCGCGACGCGCTGCCCGTGCCGTACGGCGCCGGCGACGCCGCGTTCATCTCGGGACTCGCCGAACTGCTCGCCGACCATGATGACGCCCTGCTGGCCGCATACGTGGACGACGAGAAGGCGCTTCCGTACCACCGGCTGCGCGAAGAGCTGGCCGTCCAGACCGGACGGGCGCTCGTCCACCCGGTGTACTTCGGCTCGGCGATCACCGGCGCGGGCGTGGACGCGCTCATCACCGGGATCAGGGAACTGCTGCCCAGGGCCGGGGGCGATCCGCAGGGGCCTGTCTCGGGCACGGTCTTCAAGGTGGAACGGGGGCCCGCCGGGGAGAAGGTCGCATACGTACGGATGTTCTCGGGCACGGTTAGGACGCGAGACCTGCTGCGCTTCCACCGGCCCCCGGAGAGCGACACGCCGAGCGATCCGACGGGCGACTCGACCGGCGACGCGGCAGGAGAACCGACGGCAGAACCGATGGCAGGACCGACGGGCGAACCGACGGCAGGACCGACGGGTGATACGGCGAGTGCCACAGCGAAGCAGGCACGGGACAAGGAGGACAAGGTCACCGCGATCAGTGTGTTCGACCGCGGATCCGCCGTCCGGAGCGCGTCCGTCTCCGCCGGGCGGATCGGGAAACTCTGGGGCCTCGGCGAAATCCGGATCGGCGACGAGATCGGAATCGCGCGCACCACTCCCGCGGGGCGCCGCTTCTTCTCCCCGCCGACGCTGGAAACAGTCGTCGTCCCCCGCCGCGCCGAAGACAAGGGCGCGCTCCATGTCGCGCTCAGCCAACTCGCGGAACAGGACCCGCTGATCAATCTCCGGCAGGACCGGATCCGACAGGAAATCTCCGTCTCTCTCTATGGCGAGGTGCAGAAGGAGGTCATCCAGGCAACGCTGCTGGATGAATTCGGGGTCGACGTCACATTCCGCGAGACCACGACGATCTGTGTGGAAAGGCCCGCCGGCAGCGGAGCGGCCGTCGAGATCATGGGAAAGGACCCCAATCCTTTTCTCGCGACCGTCGGGCTGCGTGTCGATCCGGCGCCCTTCGGTGCGGGCGTGGAATTCCGGCTGGAGGTCGAGTTGGGGTCGATGCCGTACGCCTTCATGAAAGCCGTGGAGGACACCGTGAAGGAGTCGCTGCGGCAGGGCATTCACGGCTGGCAGGTCATCGACTGCGTGGTCACCATGACCCATTCCGGCTACGCCCCCCGGCAAAGTCACTCCCACGGTGTCTTCGACAAGAGCATGTCGAGCACCGGCGGCGACTTCCGCCATCTGACCCCGCTGGTGCTGATGAGCGCGCTGGAACGGGCGGGCACCACCGTGTACGAGCCGATGCACCGCTTCCGGCTCGACCTCCCCGCGGACGCGCTCGGCGCCGTACTGCCCGTCCTGGGGCGGCTGCGGGCCGTCCCGCGCACCTCGGCCGTGAACGGATCCTCGTATCTGCTGGAAGGGGAGATTCCGGCGGCCCGCGTTCATGAGCTGGAACTGCGGCTGCCTACGCTGACCAGTGGTGAAGGGGTGCTCGAAGCGTCCTTCGACCACTACGAGGCAGTCCGCGACACCATCCCGGCCCGGCCCAGAACGGACCATGATCCGCTCAACCGCAAGCAGTATCTGCTGCATGTCGTACGACGGGTGTAATGTCCCGCCGACGACCACCTCGCCCGAAGGAGAACGGAGTACCGGTGAAGATCCTGATCAGCGCCGACATGGAGGGCGCCACGGGGGTGACCTGGCCGGGCGATGTGCTGCCCGGCACGCCGCAGTGGGAACGCTGCCGCTCCCTGTTCACCTCCGATGTCAATGCCGCCGTGCTCGGCTTCCTCGACGGTGGCGCGGACGAGGTGCTGATCAACGAGGCGCACTGGAGCATGCGCAATCTGCTGCTGGAGCGGCTCGACGACCGTGCCCAGATGCTGACCGGCCGTCATAAGTCGCTCTCCATGGTCGAGGGCGTCCAGCACGGAGATGTCGACGGCATCGCCTTCGTCGGCTACCACACGGGTGCGGGTACGGAGGGGGTGCTCGCGCACACCTATCTCGCCAACTCCCTCACCGGCGTGTGGCTGAACGGCACCCGGGCCAGCGAGGGGCTGCTCAACGCGCATGTCGCCGCGGAGTACGGGGTCCCCGTGGTGCTGGTCACCGGCGACGATCTGACCTGCGTGGACGCGCAGGGCTACGCGCCGGACGCCCGCAAGGTCGCCGTCAAGGACCATGTCTCGCGGTATGCGGCCGTCTGCCGGACGCCGGCCCGTACCGCCGCGGACATCCGCGCGGCCGCCAAGGCGGCCACGGCCCTCGCCGGACGTCACGCACCGGTCACCGGTGGCCCGTTCACCGTCGAGATGGAGTTCGACGCCGCCCATCTCTCCGACGTCGCCACGGTCGTACCGGGCGTGGCTCCCAGCGGGGAACGCAAGGCCGCGTACACCAGCGGGACGATGTATGAGGCCATTCGTACCTTCAAAGCGGTCACCACGATCGTTTCGGCCGCCGTGGAGGAGCAGTATGGCTGATATGACACCCATGGCTGATAAGACGCCCCTCGACACCGGTGGTGCCCCTGACGCCGCCGCGCTCGACGAGGTCGTCACGTTCACCTCGGACCTCATCCGTATCGACACCACCAACCGGGGCGGCGGAGACTGCCGCGAGCGTCCGGCGGCCGAATATGTCGCGGAACGGCTCGCCGACGCGGGGATCGAACCCACGCTGCTGGAGCGGACCCCCGGGCGCACCAATGTGGTGGCCAGGATCGAGGGCACCGACCCCTCGGCCGACGCGCTCCTCGTCCATGGCCATCTGGACGTGGTGCCCGCCGAGCCCGCCGACTGGACCGTGCACCCGTTCTCCGGCGAGGTCGCTGACGGCGTGGTGTGGGGGCGCGGCGCGGTCGACATGAAGAACATGGACGCGATGGTGCTGTCGGTCGTCCGCGCCTGGGCCAGGCACGGGATCCGGCCACGCCGGGACATCGTGCTCGCCTACACCGCCGACGAGGAGGCCAGCGCCGAGGACGGCTCCGGATTCCTCGCCGACCGGCACCCGGAGCTGTTCGAGGGGTGTACGGAGGGCATCAGCGAATCCGGGGCCTTCACCTTCCACGCCGGGCACGGCATGGCGCTCTACCCGATCGCCGCCGGAGAGCGCGGCACCGCCTGGCTGAAGCTCACCGCCCACGGCAGGGCCGGGCACGGCTCCAAGGTGAACCGCTCCAACGCGGTCAGCAGGCTCGCCGCCGCCATCGCCAGGATCGGCGACCACCCCTGGCCGGTCAGGCTCACCCCGACCGTACGGGCCGCCCTCGCCGAACTCGCCGCGCTCCACGGCATCGACGCGGATCCCCACGCCGAGGACTTCGACACGGACGGGCTGATCGGCAAGCTCGGCCCGGCCGCCGCGCTGGTCGAGGCGACCATAAGGAACAGCGCCAACCCGACCGTCCTGGAAGCCGGTTACAAGGTCAATGTGATCCCGGGCCAGGCCATCGCCTATGTCGACGGGCGGATGGTGCCCGGCGGCGAGGAGGAGTTCCGTACCACCCTGGACCAGCTCACAGGACCGGACGTGGAATGGGAGTTCCACCATCGGGAGGTGGCGCTCCAGTCGCCGGTCGACTCGCCGACGTTCGCCAAGCTGCGTGCCGCCGTCGAGCGCTTCGACCCGGCCGGGCATGTGGTGCCGTACTGCATGTCGGGCGGGACCGACGCCAAGCAGTTCTCCCGGCTCGGCATCACCGGCTACGGCTTCTCGCCGCTCAAGCTGCCCCGCGGCTTCGACTACCAGGCGCTCTTCCACGGCGTGGACGAGCGGGTGCCCGTCTCGGCGCTGCACTTCGGCGTCCGTGTCCTCGACCACTATCTGAAGTCCGCTTAGGAGCGTGACTCATGCTGTCCATGGGGGCCTACGGAACGTGGCCGTCACCGATCGACGCGGCGCTGGCCGCCTCGCACGACGGCCGCCCCGAGTATGTGGGGGTGGTCGGCGACGAGGTGTGGTGGACGGAGCCGCGTCCCGCCGAGGCCGGCCGGCGCGCGCTCGTACGGCGGCGGGCCGACGGCACCGAGGAGTCGCCGCTGCCGGCTCCGTGGAACGTCCGCAGCCGGGTCATCGAGTACGGCGGGGTGCCCTGGGCCGGTGTCACCCGCCCCGACGGCGGCCCGCTCATCGTCTTCGTCCACTTCCCGGACCAGCGGCTGTACGCGTACGAGCCGGACGGCGGCGGTGCGCCCCGGCCGCTCACGCCGGTGTCCGCGACCGGCGGCGGACTGCGCTGGGCCGATCCGCGGCTGCTCCTCGACCGCGGTGAGGTCTGGTGTGTGCTGGAGGAGTTCACCGGCGAGGCGCCCACCGACGTACGACGGGTGATCGCGGCCGTCCCGCTCGACGGCTCGGCCGCCGAGGACCGTACGGCCATACGGGAGCTCACCGACGACCGGCACCGCTTCGTCACCGGGCCCCGGCTCTCGCCCGACGGACGCCGGGTCGCCTGGATCGCCTGGGACCACCCGCGGATGCCCTGGGACGGCACGGTGGTGATGCTCGGTGAGGTGCCGGAGAGCGGCCCCTTCACCGACGTCGGACCGGTCGTCGGGGACATCGACGAATCGGTCGCGCAGGTCGACTGGGCGCCGGACGGCTCGCTGCTCTTCGTCTCCGACATCGGCGGCTGGTGGGAGATACAGCGCATCCGCCCCGAGGCCCTGCGGCCGGCGGGAGCGCCGGGCGTCGTCCCGGGCACCAGCCTCTGCCCCGGCCGCGGGGAGGAGTTCGGCGGACCGCTCTGGAAGATCGGCCTCCAGTGGTTCCATCCCATGGAGAACGGGCTGATCGCCGTCATCCACGGCAAGGGCTCCACCGCGCTCGGCGTCCTCGACCCCGCGACCGGCGAAGTGGTGGACGCCGCCGGACCGTGGACCGAGTGGGCCGCCACCCTCGCCGTCCAGGGCGACCGGGTGATCGGCGTCGCGGCCAGTCCGCGCAGCGCGTACGAGATCGTGGAACTGGACACCGGCACGGGGCACGCCCGGGTGATCGGCGCGGCGCACCGGGACCCGGTGGACCCCGCCTACTACCCGGAGCCCCGGATCCGTACCTTCTCCGGTCCCGACAACCGCGAGATCCACGCCCATATCTATCCGCCGCACAGTCCCGATCACGGCGCGCCCCACGAGGAGCTACCGCCCTATGTGGTGTGGGCCCATGGCGGGCCCACCAGCCACGCCCCGCTCGTCCTCGATCTGGAGATCGCCTACTTCACCTCGCGCGGCATCGGCGTCGCCGAGGTCAACTACGGCGGCTCCACCGGCTACGGCAGGGCCTACCGCGACCGGCTGCGCGAGCAGTGGGGCGTGGTCGATGTGGAGGACTGCGCGGCCGTCGCCTCCGCGCTCGCCGCCGAGGGCACCGCCGATCCGTCCCGGCTCGCCGTACGCGGCGGCAGCGCGGGCGGCTGGACCACCGCCGCCTCCCTCACCTCCACCGATGTCTACGCCTGCGGCACCATCAGCTATCCGATCCTCGATCTGCTCGGCTGGGCCACCGACGAGACCCATGACTTCGAGTCCCAGTACCTCGAATCGCTGGTCGGCCCGCTCGCCGAGGTGCCCGGTCGCTACCGGGACCGCTCGCCGCTGCACCACGCCGACCGGGTCAGCGCGCCGTTCCTGCTGTTGCAGGGGCTCGACGATGTGATCTGTCCGCCCGCGCAGTGCGAACGGTTCCTGGACCGGATGGCCGGACGTGGTGTGCCGCACGCGTATCTCGCCTTCGAGGGCGAGGGCCACGGCTTCCGAAGGGCCGACACGATGGTCCGCGCGCTGGAGGCCGAACTGTCCCTGTACGCGCAGACCTTCGGTATCGACCGCACCGACGTCCCACGGCTGGAGTTCCGCGGATGACGCTCACCCCACTGACCAGGCCGGCGCGCCTGCGGCCAGGTGCCCGTGTCGCCGTCGTGGCGCCCAGCGGCCCCGTGCCCGCCGAGCGGCTCGAAGCCGGGCTGGACATCCTGCGCGGCTGGGACCTCGATCCCGTGGTCGCGCCCCATGTCCTGGACGTCCACAGCCGGTTCGGCTATCTCGCCGGACGGGACGAGGACCGCGCCCGCGACCTCCAGGAGGCCTGGTGCGACCCGGCCGTCTCGGCCGTGCTCTGCGCCCGGGGTGGTTACGGGGCCCAGCGCATGGCCGATCTGCTCGACTGGACCGCGATGCGGGCCGCGGGTCCCAAGGTCTTCGTCGGCTACAGCGACATCACCGCGCTGCACGAGGCGTTCGCCCGGCGGCTCGGCCTGGTCACCCTGCACGGTCCGATGACCGCCGCCATGACCTTCCTCAAGGACAGCGGGACTCAGGAGTCGCTGCGCGCCACGCTCTTCGAGCCCGAGTCGGTGCGCACCCTCGGCCAGGACACCGCCCGGGGGCTGGTTCCCGGCCGGGCTCCGGGCATCACACTCGGCGGCTGCGTCAGCATGCTCGCCGCCGAGCTGTCCACCCCGTACGCGCGCCCCTCGGCGGCCGGCGGGCTGCTGATGATCGAGGACGTCGGCGAGGAGCCGTACCGTCTCGACCGTATCCTCACCCAACTGCTGCGCTCCGGATGGCTGGACGGCGTCGCCGGGATCGGCCTCGGCTCCTGGGCGGAGTGCGGACCGTACGAGGACGTCAGAGCGCTGCTGCTGGACCGGCTCGGCGGGCTGGGCGTACCGGTCGTGGAGGAACTGGGCTTCGGCCACGGCGAGTCGAATCTGACCGTGCCGCTGGGCGTGCCCGCCGTACTGGACGCGGAGAGTGCCACCCTCACCCTGGACGTACCCGCCCTCCTCTGAGGCGGGAGGTCAGGCCGGTCCGGGGTGACGGTGGCGGTCGGTGACGCTCACTCAGTCCCGGTGGCCCTCCGGACCCCGGCCCATGGCCTCCGGGTGGCTGATCGGGTGGTCGAGCAGGAGCTCCTCGGCGATCGCGAAGCCGTGGGTGAGCGCCGGGGCATGCGGAGCCAACTCGACGACGGCGTCCTCCGCCGCGTCGGGCAGCCGTCTCACCTGGTCGGCGGTCAGCCGCCCCGCGGCGAGCAGATCCCCGCTGTGCGCGGCGATCCGGCGCAGCGCGAAGAGCCGGTGCAGGGTGTGCAGGAGATACCGCGCCATCGGCTCGGCCGCCTCGTCACCCGCGGCGGTCAGCAGCGCCTCGGCGGCTCGCCGGTGGGCGTGCGCGTCGACCAGTTCGAGGGCGGGGGTGACCGTCGCGTTCCACCGGTTGAGCGGGTCGCCGGCCTTGCCCGCGCGCAGCCGGGTTCTGGCCCGCTGGTGCCAGACGCTCTCGATGTCCGCCAGGAGGTCCTGGAGGAAGGCCGGATCGGTCAGATCCCGGTCCCCGGGGGCGAGAGCGCTCGGCTCCTTCGGGGTGAAGTGTCCGAGCAGCATCTCCCCGGCCGCCTTGACCCAGATGACCAGGTTGTCGCCCTCCGCGGTGATGGTCCCTTCATTGGCCGTCAGCTGGCCGGCGATGCCGTTGGCGAGGAACAGCCCCTGGGCGCCGCACCGTTCGCGGCATTCCGTCATGACGGCGCGGGCCCGCCAGGTGATCCAGCCCTTGGCGACGGCCGCCAGCCGCTCGCCGTCCTCACGCTCCGCCTCCGTCGCCTCGGTCCACTGCCGTACGGCCGTGCGGTGCAGCAGGGTCGCGGCGTAGGTGGTGGCGAGGGCGTCGACCAGCGGGGTGTGATGGCTGCGATGGGCGAACAGCGGCACGCTCCCGCCGGCGGTGACCCCGGAGGTGTGCCGGGTGTGGGAATGGCGTACGGCGACGGCCAGCGCGTGGCGGGTCACCCCGAGGCTGTAGGCGCTCATGCAGAGCTTGCCGGCGGTGACCCGCCCTATGGAGTGCAAGAAACGCTTGCGGGGGCTGCCGATCACGCTGCTGAAGACACCGTCCCGGGTGAGCCGGCCATGGCCGGACTGGAGGAACGCGTCATGGGGCAGCCGGACGTTCTCGAAGGAGGTGACGCAGTGGTCCACCGGGCTGGTGGCCGTCTGCGGCAGCCTGCGTATCTCCACCCCTGGCAGCGGGCCCCCCGCGTCGTCGCTGAGCGGGGTGAGGAACAGGAAGACGCCCCGGTCCTTGCCGTCCGTGATCAGCCGCGCCGCGACGACACCGCTCTTGGGGCCGCCGGTGGAGCTGGTGTTCGGCATGAACTTGCCCGCGGCAGGTGACGGTGTGTGCAGGACGAAGCCGCCGGTCGCCGGGTCGAACGTGGCGGTCGTCTCCAACTGGGAGGCGCTGTTGCCGTGTCCGGCCTCGGTACAGAGGAACGTACCGGTACGCCGCAGTTCGGTGAAGGCCCGCAGATCACGTTCCCCGTCCGGACTGTGGTCGAGGAGGCTGCCGAGGAAGAGGTTGTAGTGAATGCTGGCCACTGTCGCTAATCCCGCGTCCACCGGGCCGGCCCACTCGTGGAGCGCGCTGAGCCGCTCCACGTCGACGACGAGATCCTCGGGGCTGTCGATCGCGTCATTGACGAGCCGGAGCCGCTCATAGGACAGCGCGGCACGCTCCCGCGGTGTCAGCCCCTCACGAAAGCGGAATGGCCCGGTGCTGAAGAGTTTTCGCCACGGCTGGTGGATCTCTTCGAACCGTTCGCCGAAGAGAGCACGGGTCAGCGCGGCCACGGCCGGGGAGTCCTGGACGGGGGGAAGGGGAGAAGCGGAAGTCACCATAGTCACAGGGCGGAACGCTAACTCAGCGAACAGTCACGTCCGATGTGATGATCAACACGCAGGGCCGGGAAGCCGGGAGTGTTTGGTGAACCCGCTTCCGAGCCACCATGACCGTCCCGGTCACGCTCACGTTAGGCTGGCGCGATGCCCGACCTTCCCGAACGGATCGCCGAAGGATCCCGCACGTTCGTCCGCGCGTACCGGCACGAGGACGCCGACGAGTTCACCGCGCGTTCCCGCGAAAGCCGGGAGCTGCACAACCCCTGGCTGTTCCCGCCCACCGACGCGGAGGGGTACGCCGCCTACGCGGGCCGGTTCATCGAGGACCCCACCAGGGAGGGCTATCTCGTCTGTGCCCGGGAGGACGGCGGGATCGCGGGCTTCGTCAATATCAACAACATCGTCCACGGCGCCTTCCGCAGTGGCGCGATCGGTTACGGCGCCTTCGCGCACGCCGCCGGCCGGGGCCTGCTGACGGAAGGGCTCGGGCTGGTCGTACGGCACGCGTTCGGCCCGCTGGGGCTGCACAGGCTGGAGGCCAATGTGCGGCCCCGGAACACGGCGTCCCTCGCGCTCGCCAGGCGCGCGGGCTTCCGGCTGGAGGGGTACTCGCCGGACTTCCTCCACGTCGACGGCGCGTGGCGGGACCACGAACGCTGGGCGATCACCGCGGAGATGGTGGACCGGGACCCGTCCCATCCGGCGCGGGCGGTCACCGGGTAGGCCCGCCGAGCGGCCGTCCGGCGGCTCGCCTTCTCGCCGTTCTCGCTGTCCGCGAACTCATTTGAGGATCGACCCCACGGCGGCGAGGATGGTGCGCATGCGGAGAATCGTGGTGATCGACGCGCCCTCCAACCTGGGGCTGCGGCCCCCGGCCCCCGGTGTCGTGCCGGGGTGCTACAAACTCGCCGGAGCCCTGCGCGAGCAGCGGATCGTCCAGCGGCTCGGCGCGTTCGAGGGCGGGGTCGTCGTGCCGCCGCGCTACGACCGCGGCGACTGGCGGGAGGGTGACGGAGTCTTCAACGCGGCGGCGATCGCCGCGTACACGCCCCGGCTCGCCGACCGGATCGAACACCATGTCAGGGCCGGGGACTTCCCGCTCGTGCTGGGCGGTGACTGCTCCATCCAGCTCGGTGCCTCGCTCGCGCTGCGCCGCATGGGGCGATACGGGCTCGCCGCCATCGACGGCTCGGCCGACTTCCGGCACGCGGGCAACTCCGACAACATCGGCGCGGCGGGCGGTGAGGAACTGGCGATCGGCACCGGCCGGGGCCAGCGGGATCTGAGTGACCTGGAGGGACTGCGTCCCTATCTGCGGGACGAGGACGTACGGCTCTTCGGCATCCGGGACTACGACGAGGACCGCGAAGAGCTGGCGCGACTGCGGATCCCCACCGTGACGGTCGGCGAGCTACGGGAGTGGGGCGCGGCCGAGCTGGCCGGAGCCGTGCTCCAGACGCTGGAGACACCGGTCACCGACGGGTTCTGGGTCCATCTGGACGCGGATGTGCTCGACCCCGAGGTGATGCCCGCGGTGGACAGCCCGGACGCGGGTGGCCTGCTGCCGGACGAACTCTCCGTACTGCTGCGGACCTTGGTGAGCTCCGAGCGCTGTGTCGGTCTCAACGTGACCATCTACGACCCGGACCTCGACCCGGACGGGACGGCGGGGGCGCTGCTCGCCGATCTGGTGGTGGGGGCTTTCACCGGCGAGGGGCCCCGGCCGTCTGCTGACCGCACGGGCTGAGCGGACGGGCTGAGCGGTCGGGCTGACCGGCCCGTGTGATCAGCCCTGTCGACCAGCCAGGTGGATCAGCCCGGTGTGTGGATCAGCCCGGTGTCGGGGCGGCTTTGCGGTCGACGTACTCGAAGACCGAGCCGTCGGGGTGCAGGGCGATCACATTGCGCCCCACCGGCGTCGGCACCGGGCCCGCGACGATATGCGCCCCGACGCCGGTGAGGACCGTGATCGCCTCGTCGACGTCCTTGACCGCGATCGTCGCCGTGACCTTGCGCAGGACATCGATTTCCGACGCGGGGCCGGTCATGAGGAGGAAGCAGCCGACGGCGGCGACGGAGACCCCACCGCGCTCGAAGCGGAGCGCGGGGCTTCCGGTGAGGCGTTCGTAGAACACCACCGAGGTCTCCAGGTCGTCGACGCAGATGCGCAACGTGGTTCCCAGGATTTCCATGGGCATCAGGGTAGTTGGCCGGGCCGGGACACGTGATCGATTCGGGTGGCCGGGAGTGGGCGCGTACGTCCGGGGCGCGTATGTCGAGCGCTTGGGTGTCGCGGGCTCGGGCGTCCCCGGGTCGGGTGTCGCGGATTCACACCCGGCAGAGGATCTCCCCGTGCGGGACCATGAACCAGCCGTCCTCGGCGGCGCCCCACTCTCGCCACGCCCCGGCGATCCCGGCCAGCCGCTCGTGTGTCGTATGACCGCCGTCGACCGCCAGAGCGGCATAGCCGGAGGCGGTCGTGCGGTCCGCCCACAGCCCGCTCCACCACGCGCGCTCGTCGGGGGTGGCGAAGCACCAGCTGGTGGCGGTCGAGGTGATGTCGGTGAAACCGGCCCGCCGCGCCCAGGACAGCAGCCGGCGCCCGGCGTCCGGCTCGCCGCCGTTGGCGCGCGCCACCCGGCGGTAGAGCTCCTGCCAGCCGTCCAGCGCCGGTACGTCGGGGAACCAGGTGAACGAGCCGTAGTCCGCGTCGCGCGCCGCCACGATCCCACCGGGCCGGCACACCCGGCGCAGCTCGCTCAGCGCCTGTACGGGATCGCCCACATGCTGGAGGACCTGATGGGCGTGGACGATGTCGAAGGAGTCGTCGGGGAAGTCCAGGGCGTGGACATCGGCGACCGCGAAGCGGACATTGTCCCGGCCGGCGGAGGCCGTCGCCTCCCGCGCCCTGTCCAGGACGTCCTCGGCGGCGTCGACGGCCGTGACCGTGCCCGGCGCGACGAGCCCGGCCAGATCGGCGGTGATGGTTCCCGGGCCGCAGCCGACATCCAGCAGGTCCTGGCCCGGCCGCAGTTCGGCGAGGAGGTACGCGGCGGAGTTGGCGGCGGTGCGCCAGCGGTGCGAGCGCAGTACCGACTCGTGGTGCCCATGGGTGTAGACCGCGGTCTCCTTCGGCATGGCGGGCTCCCTCTCGTGACGTGGTACGGCCACCGTACGCCGCCATGTCGCATGATGAGACCTGTGTCTTGCCATACGGACGTTCTCAGGTCCGCTCCGATCCGGCCAGATGGTCGAACTCCGGCTGCTCGCCGCCCGGCTGTTCGAACTCCGTTGATTCGATGGCGGATTGCGCTCTCACCCTTGCCTCCCCGGTCGGTTAGGTGAGCCTAACCTTTCCAGGCTTCCCGGGTGAGCTCATACGCCACATCGCCCTGTTCCGACCCCTCGATCGTCTCGGGCCACTCCTCGAAGAACGTACGGACGTAGGTGAGCCCCGCCTTCTCCAGTACGCGCCGGGAGGCCGTGTTGACCGTCATGGTCTGCGCCGTCACCCGCTCCGTGCCGAGGTCGGTGAACGCCGAGCGGACCAGGGCGCGGGCCCCCTCGGTGGCGTACCCCCGGCCCCAGGCCGCCCGGCGCAGCCGGTACCCCAACTCGACGGTACGCCAGCCCGGTTCGCTGCCCGGCTCCAGACAGAACCACCCCAGCCAGCTACCCGTGCCGCTCTCCTCCGCGGCCCAGAACCCCCACCCGAGGAGCCGCGGCAGCGTCTCGGTCCGTACCGTGTCGCGCGAGACCGGCCGACCGGCGTCGATGAACCGGCGTACGCCGGGGTCATTGTCGAGAGCGACCACCCGGTCGAGATCGTCCTCGGTGAGCGAGCGCAGCCGCAGCCGCGAGGTCTCCAGGAAGTAGCGCGTGTCCATGGCGTGATCCTCGGCCGCGTCGTTGCCGCCCGTCCACCGGGATTCCGGGGCATGACCCGCGATCCCCCTGGAGCGGCCGGCTACAGCAGTGCCTTCGGCCGGTAGACCGTCAGCGCCTCCTCCGCCTTGTCCAGTGTCAATTCCCTGGGGGCCTCGGCCACTTCACCGTCGAACGCGAGGGGCGTACCCGGCGCGATCCGGGCGATGCGCACCCGCCGCATCCGCTCCGCCGCGTGCACCGGCGAGCGGCTCAGCGGCCCGGCGAGCGCGGCGGCGAGCAGCCGGAGCCCCGGGGCCTTGCCGCCGTGCACGATCCGTACGTCCAGCAGACCGTCGGCCAGATCGAGCCGGTGGCCGGGGGTCGGTCCCACCGGCTGGTAGATGCCGTTCCCCGCGAACAGCAGCCACAGCGCCCGGTGCCGGCCCTCGAACTCGGCTTCCAGCTGGTGTTCACCGCGCAGCACCTTCAGCGCGGCCAGGATTCCGGCGGGCCAGTCGCCGACGCGCGGCGCCCAGCGCTCCCGCACCCGTACCAGCTCCGGGTAGACGCCCAGGCTGAAGGTGTTGAGGAAGTACCCCGTCGCCGCCCCGCCGGGGCCGGGGGTGAAGCGCCCCAGGTCGACCCGTACGGCGTCGCCCGCCGTCAGTGCCCGGCAGGTGTCCTGGACGCTCTCGATGCCCAGGTCGTACGCGAAGTGATTGAGCGTGCCGCCGGGGAAGACAGCCAGCGGCAGTCCGTGCCGTACGGCGAACGACGCCGCCCGGTTGACCGTGCCGTCGCCGCCGAGGACGCCGAGGGCCACACAGCGGTCCGCCGCCTTCGCCAGCTCCGTGTCCACCGTCTCCGGAGCGCACTCCACCACGTCCGCGTGCGGCAGCGCGTCCCGGACCAGTGCCGCGGTGTCCGACGATCCCGAGGCCAGATTGACCACGACCACCAGACCACGGCCGCCGGGCAGCTCGGGCGCCTCGGCGTACGGGCGTCCGGGCGAGGGCAGTTGGGAACGGGTCGGTACGATCCCGCGTACCGCGAGGGCCGCGCCCACCCCGAGCGCGGCGCCCACCAGCACATCGCTCGGATAATGCACCCCCGTATAGACCCGGGAGAGGGCCACGCCGGCGGCCACCGGCGCCACGACGGCGCCCCAGCCCTTCGACTCCAGCGCCACCCCGGTCGCGAAGGCAGCGGCCGAGGCCGCGTGCCCCGAGGGGAAGGAGGTGGTGAACGGCTGGTGTTTCAGCCGCCGTATCACCGGGACGACATCGAGCAGGGGCCGCTGGCGTCGTACCGCCCGCTTGGCCACGGTGTTGATGGTGGCCGAGGCGAGCGCCAGCGACGCCGCGCCCCGCAGGGCCGCCCGGCGCGAGCGCGCCCCGCGCCCCAGCACGGCGATGCCCGCGGCCGCGCCGAACCAGAGCAGTCCGTGGTTGGCGGACCGGCTCAGCCGGGGCAGTACCGGGCCCGCGCCGGGCCAGCGCCGGGCGGCGACGGAACGGAAGGCCCGCTCGTCCCAGCTGTCGAGCAGCGCCGCGATCCGGGCACGGGTGCCCGGGGCGGCCTGGCCGTAGCTCCCAGAGGTCTCTGACATGGAACGCGGGTACCCCGCGAGCCGTCGCCTCAAGCAGACCGGCCGGGGGAGCGGGCCGAACGGACCCGGGAGAGCGATGTACGTCAAACCTCCGTATAAAGGGGTCAAAATGCAGTGAAGGGGTCAGAACATAACGGGTCAGGGCAAGGAACCCTGGCGGACGGCGACTGCGGGAGGTGACGGTATGCGGCGAACGGCTCCCGAGGGCCGGGGCTCCGTACGGTACGGCCCGCCCGCCCCCGACGCGGGGCTGCCCGCGCTGCCCGAACTGGTCGTCGAGTGCGCGGGGGCGGCCGGACACACCGCGCCGCAGCCGCCCGGCGGTGACGCGGTCCTGCGGGAGGCGGCGGCCGGCTACTGGTCGCGGCGCGGTCTGCGCACCCTTCCCCACGACGTGGTCGCCGCGCCCGCCGCGCAGCCCCTGCTGTTCGCGCTGCTCGCCGCGTACGACGGGGACGTCCTGATGCCCCGGCCGTGCCCGGCCTCCTGGACCCCGCAGACCCGGCTGCTCGCCCGGCCCGCCTACCATGTGCCGGCCGCGGCGGACGCGGGCGGCGTACCGGATCCGTTCGCCCTGCTGGAGACGGTACGGCGGGTACGGGCCGAGGGCGGCAGGCCACGGGTGCTGCTGCTCTCCGTCGCCGACGACCCGACCGCCGCGGTCGCCCCGCCGGAACTGGTCCGTGAGGCCTGTGAGGCAGCGGTCGGCGAGGGGCTGCACATCGTCAGCGACGAGACCTGGCGCGACACCCTGCACCGGCCGCACGAGACGGTGCTGCTCAGTCCGGCCGAGATGTGGCCTGACGAGGTCGTCGTCCTCTCCGACCTGGCGGGCGCGCTGCTCCCGGCCGCCTGGCCGATGGCCGTCGCACGCTACCCGGCCACGGACGCCGGCAGCGCGCTGCGCGCCAGGACCCTCGACATCCTCACCGCGCTCGGGGCCCTGGTCGCGGGGCCCGTCGCCGCTGCCGCCGCCCACGCGCTCGACGAGCCGGACGCCGTCACGGCCAGGACGCGGGCCACCGCCGCGCTGCACGGGCAACTGGCCGCCGCCGCCCACCGGGTGGTCCTCGCCGCCGGGGCCCTCGCCGTGGTGCCACGGGCGGGCCGGCATCTCTACGCCGATCTCGGACCGCTGCGCGGACAGTTGGCCGGGCTGGGCGTCACCGACTCCATGGAGCTGGAGAACCATCTGAGTCGTCGCCTGGAGGTCCCGGTACCGGGCGGCCACCGGTTCGGGGACGAACTGGGGGCGCTGCGCGTACGTCTGTCGACGGGACCGCTGCTGGGGGCGACCCCGGAACAGCGGCTGAAGTCCCTCACCGCGGCGGCGCCGCTGGAACTGCCGCATGTCGTCAGGGCGCTGGACCATTTCGGGGCGGTCTTCGACGAACTGCGCTGAGCGGACCAGGACGAGCGATTCGGGCCGGTTCGGACCTACGTCGGCCTGCCCTCCGCGTCCGGGCTCTCGGGGCCCTCCGGGCGGCCCGGCCCGCGCAGTCTGCGCCAGAGCGCCGGGGCGCCGCTGAGCAGCAGCGTCAGTACCACCGCGGCGAGCACCCCCTCCCAGGCCTCGTCGAAGAGCGAGCCGCCGAGCACCCCGATCAGTTGGTACGTCGCCGCCCAGGCCAGACAGGCCGGCACATCGCCCCGCGCGAACCGGCGCAGCGGCCACTGGGCGAGCAGACAGGCCAGCATCACCGGAATCCGACCGGCGGGCACCAGCCGGGAGAGCACCAGCACCGTCACGCCGTGCTCGCGCAGCTTCGTCTGCGCCTGATCGAGCCGGTCGGGCGGGGCGTGCCTGCGTATCGCCGCCAGCCAGCGCGATCCGTTCCTGGAGCCGACACCGCGCCGCCCCAGCCAGTAGAGGGATATGTCACCGAGGAAGGCCGCGCACGACGCCACCAGGAAGACATAGAGCATGGCGAGCGGCGCGCTCTGGTGGAAAGCCACCACCGCCGCCGAGCTCACCACCGCCCCCGTCGGCACGACCGGCACCAGCGCGCCAAGCGCCACCAGCAGAAAGACGGACGGATAGCCGACGGCCTGCTGTGTCGACTCGGGTGGCAGCTCCGAGAGCTGTGTGATGAGCCGGTCGATCACAGGCCGACCTCCGGCCGGGCGCTCTCGCCGTGCCGCAGCAGATGGACGGTGACCTTCGGCGCGAGCCGAGCCGCGTGCCGTACGAACTCGTCGCCCGGCGCGTAGAACTCGTGTGGGCGGACCCCGTCCAGACCGATCGGCCAGTACGTACCGTAATGCACCGGTACCGCCGCGCTCGGCGCCAGATCGGCCAGCGCCCGCGCCGCCCGCCCGGCGTCCAGATGCTCGGGCCCCAGATGCGGCCCCCAGCCGCCCACCGGCAGCAGCGCCACATCCACCGGGCCCACGGCGTCGGCCATGTCGTCGAAGAGCCCGGTGTCCCCGGCGAAGTACGTCCGTGAGGCGCCGCTGATCACAAAGCCCAGAGCGGGGGAGCGGTGCGGTCCGACCGGCAGCCGCCGTCCGTCGTGGCGCGCGGGGACGGCCCGTACCCGCAGCGCCCCGATCTCCACCTCGTCGCCCGGCGCGACCTCGGTGATCCGCAGCCCTGAGGGGTTTCTGCGGGCGTCCAGCCTGCGCAGCCCCGGCACCGAGCGCTCGGCACCGCGCGGCACGATCAGCCGGGTGCCGGGCGCGAGCCTGGTCAGCGAGCGCAGATGGAGATGGTCGGAGTGCAGATGCGAGACGAGCACGGCATCGGCGACGGACGCCTCGGGCGGCGGCACCTGGCCGCGTCGGCGGCGCAGATGGGCAAGCCGGCGGACGAAGACCGGATCGGTCAGCACCCGTACCCCGGAGTCCTCGACCGTGCAGGTGGCATGGCCCCACCAGGTGATGACAGTTCCCAACCCGACCTCAGCTCCGTCCGCCCATGGACCGCGCTCCCGCCCCGGGCCCTGGTACTCAGCGTACGGCGGATGCCCGCGCGGGCGGAGCCGGATGCGCTGGTCGCGCGCCGTTGACCGCCGGGCACGCGCCTGCCTCGCGGGGGCGTGCGCCCAGTAGGGTCTGCGGACGGAGACGAGTGCCGGGGAGCGGGGGCAGGCATGCGTGAGGTACGAGTGGCCGTGATCGCCAGCCTGACGCCGCTGGAGGAGCTGGACAGCGCCCCCTTTCTCGTGGACACCCGTGGCCAGCACACGATGTGCGCGCGCTGGGCCGAGGACAAGGGGTACCTCGTCAGCCGGCTGCTGCTCCTGTACGGGCTGCGCCCCGACCACTGCGGACTGTGGGCGGATGTCGAGGCGGGGCTGGTGGATCTGTTCGTCGCGGCGAACGAGCGCGTTCTCGAACGGGCGTTCAGGTCGGTCCCCGACTTCGCCGCGGAGTGCGCGCGCAGAGGCGTACCGCTGGAGACCGTCGGACTCGACGAACCGCTGTACGACGCCGCCATGAAGGCCGACGTCCACCGCAGGCTGTCGATGCCGACGGCGGGGTACGACGGCTGCTGACCCGCCGTGAGACCTCCGACACCCCGCGTGAATCCGGGGCTCTCTGTGCGACGCTGGGCCGACGGCCCGATCCGACGGACGGGCCCGAGCCCGTGAGCGCGTACGGGCCTGGACGTGAGGTGACGGAGCGACGTGTTCAAGGGGCGGTGGCGTACGACAGGCGGAGCCCTGCTGCGGGTGATCATCGTATGGGCGGTTTCCACGCTCACGATGCTGGCGCTGGCCGGGATCCTGCCGGACTTCCAGCTTCAGTCGGACAATCAGGACAGCATCACCAGGATCGCGCTCACCGCGGCCTGGGGCGCGGGCGCGTTCGGGCTGCTCAGCGCGTTGGTCTGGCCCCTGCTCGTACGCGCCCTGCTGCTCGTCCCCGCGCTGGTCCTCGGTCTGCTGGTGTTCTTCCTGAACGGCTCGCTGCTGTTGATCGCGCTGCGGCTCATCCCCGACGGGCGCGGAGCGGTCAATCCGGAGACGGCCGTGGTGGTCGCGGCCGTGATGTCCGCCGTGGCCTCCGCGACCTCGACGGCGCTCGCGGTCGGCGACGACGACGCCTACCGGCGCCGGCTCTCCCGTCTCGCGGACCGGCGCCGGCGCAGGAGCGGCGAGGACGGCGGGCGCGGCGGACCGCCCGGGACGGTGTTCCTGCAACTCGACGGGGTCGGGCACCAGGTGCTGCTGGACGCTGTCGCCGCCGGGGTGATGCCGCGTGTCGCCGACTGGCTGGGCGTGCCGCCACCGGACCCGGACGCCGCGCGCGGTGCGCCGGACGACCCGGCAGGTGCCCTGGCCATGTCTCCGGACGGCCTGGCGGCCGACCGGCCCGACAGCCCCCGGCCGACCCACCGGCTCACGCCCTGGCACACCGACTGGTCCAGCCAGACCGGTGCCAGTCAGCTCGGCATCCTGCACGGCTCCAACCACGATGTCCCCGCCTTCCGCTGGTACGAGAAGGACACCGGCCGGATCATGGTCAGCAACCGTCCCGCCAGCGCCGCCGAACTCCAGCGCCGTGCCATCGGCCGCACCAACGACGGGGGCCTGCTCACCCTCGACGGCGCCAGCCGCGGCAATCTCTTCAGCGGCGGCGCCGACCAGCTCGCGCTGGTGCTGTCGATGGCCGCGCGGCGCGGCAGGGCCAACCGCTCCCGCGCCGGCTACTTCGCCTACTTCTCCGACCCCGCCAACGCGGTTCGTACGGCGGTCTCGTTCGTCGCCGACGTCGGCCGCGAGATCGGTGAATCGACCCGGGCGCGGCTGCGCGGCGACCGGCCGCGGGTCGGCAGGGGCGGGCTCTATCCGTTCATCCGGGCCTTCGCGACCGTCGTCGAGCGCGATGTGGTGGTCGCGGCCGTGATCGGCGACATGCTGGCCGGACGCACCGCCGTCTACGCCGACCTCGTCGCGTACGACGAGGTGGCCCACCACTCGGGACCGCACAGCCGGGACGCCGAGCGGGTCCTCGCCCGGCTCGACCGCTCGGTGGGGCTGATCGCCAGGGCCGCCGAGCACGCACCCCGTACGTACCGGATCGTGCTGCTCTCCGACCATGGGCAGAGCCCCGGCGAGACCTTCGAGGGCGCGTACGGACTCACCCTCAAGGACTTGGTCAGGGCCGGCTGCGGGTTGCCCGTGTCGCGCCGGGCCGAGCGTACGAAGAGCGGCGCGGAGGCGCGTGAGGCGGCCAGGCACGCCGTTCGCGGCGCTCTGCACCGGCCGGATCCCGAGGGCGCGGGCGAGGAACCCGCGCACGGCTCGGACCCGGTCGTGCTCGCGTCCGGGAACCTCGGTCTGATCTCGTTCCCCGATGTGCCGGAGCGGATGAGCCGCGAGCAGATCGACCGGCGCCATCCCGCGCTGCTGCGCACCCTCGCCAGCCATCCGGGGATCGGCTTCCTGCTGGTACGGAGCGAGGAACACGGATCGGTGGTGCTCGGCCCCGGCGGGGCGGAGGTGCCCCTCGACGCGCTCACCGACAGCGGTCCGCTCGCCGGTATGGGTCCCGGCGCGGCCGACGCCGTACGGCGCACCGACTCCTTCCCCCATGTCGCGGACATCATGGTCAACTCGATGTACGACCCGGCGACGGGCCGCGTGCACGCCTTCGAGGAACAGATCGGCTCGCACGGCGGGCTCGGCGGCGAGCAGTCGCGGCCCTTCCTGCTGTCACCGCTGGTGCTCTCCGCGCCGGTCCCCGACAACGGTGAACTCGTGGGCGCCGAGCGGGTGCACCGGGTGCTCAGACGGTGGCTGAGGGAGGGCAGCGGACCGCAGGTACCGGTGGGAACGGTGTCCCTCTCCGTGGCGAAAGCGCGCTCCGACGAGGCACGAACCGCCGACGAGGAGCGGGACTCGGCGTAGGTCGCGTCCCCCGTGTGAGCGGTTTCCGCCGGTAGCAGGACGGCGCGCGTGTGTTTCTGGGCAGAGGTGCGTTGTCCAGGAGGTCGTGCCCATGAAGCGTGCCACGTCCGTTCCCCCCCGCGCCGCGGTCGCCCGAGCCGCCGCCGCGCGCCGGGCCGCCCTGGTGGCGGTGCTGGTGCTGATCGCCTTCCTGGGCATGTCGATCGCGCCGTCCTCGGCGGCGATGCGGGACGCCGAGTCCCTGCCGCCCGCGTCCGGTTCCCGGGACCCGGCGGGCGAGGGACACCAGGACACCGCCGAGTCCGAGCAGTCCGCTCCGGCCAGGAACGAGCGTACGGGCAGGGAGCCCCAACAGCCCCTGACCCAGAGCGGACTGTTCGGTGAGCGGGTGCCGGTTCCGTACGTCGGACGGTGCGCCCCGGTCTGGCCGCCGCGCACGCCGGTCATCACGCGCTGTGTGGTGCTGCGCTGCTGACAGGTCCGGCCCTTCAGCGCCTCGCGGCGCCCTGAAGTGCCTTTCGGACCAGAGCAGTCGCCTTCATCAGCACCTTCTCACCGTGAGGACACAGCCATGCCGCTTGACCCCTTCGCCGCGCTCAACGCCATGATCCGTGCCGAGGCCGCGCGCTCCGACGCGTCGAACCTCCGTCGACGGGCCCCGAGTCCGGGCGGTGGCTCGGACGACTCCGGGTGGGACTCCGAACCCATCGCCACCGCCGACCGGCGCCTCGCCGAGCGGCGTTCCCTCGACCGGCGTCCGGTCGGCCGAGGTGCCAAGGACGAGGAACGAGGTGAGCGCGATACCGTTCAGTAACATCTCCCGCGCCCTCGCGCGCTGTTGACGACGGCCGGCCGCCTCCGCGCGGCCGGCCGTCCGGCGCTCGGGTCACGCTCTGAGTCAGACGACGGTCACGCGGTGGCGTACCACGGCGTTGAACAGATACCCCTGTGTGTTGTGGACAGCCACCTCGGGCTGGACGTGACCCGAACTGTCCGTCGCGCGCGCCAGCAGCAGGGCGGGGCCAGGACCGCCAGGTGTCCACTCGGCGGACCAGCGGACCCAACTGCCACGCCGGGGCGTGTCGTGCAGACGCGCGCGCCTCCACCGGGTCCCGCCGTCGGTGCTGATCTCCACCGACCGTACCGGCGCGCCGCCCGACCAGGACCGCCCGGTCAGCAGGCGCGGCCGATGGGCGGCGACAGTGGCGCCGTCCGCGAGTTCGAAGGCGCTCTTGAGGGTCTGCCGGGTCAGCGGCGCACTGCCCTCGGGCGGATAGCCCGCGCCGAACAACCGGTAGAGCGTGGTGTTCCAGGGGCTGTACAACGGCTCGGCGCTCACCTCGATGTCACCGAGCCACTTGATGTTCGCGATGCCCACCCAGGACGGAACGATCAGCCGGACCGGATACCCGTGGTCGGGCGGCAGCGGCTCGCCGTTCAGCTCGTACGCGAGCAGTACGTCGTCCAGCGCCTTCGCCACCGGCAGCGGCCGACGTACCCGCCCCAGATTCGTTCCCTCGCTGATGACCTCGTCGTCCAGCCCGCGCGGCAGGATGTCGACGGCGTCGGGGCTCAGGTCCGCGCGGCGCAGCACCTCGGCGAGCCGCACCCCGCGCCACCGGCCGACCCCGATGGCGCCCAGCGTCCAGGCCGTACCCGACACCTGCTGGTTCTGCTGGGTGGCGTAGTAACTGCGACCGTTGCCCGCGCACTCGATGAACGCGGTACGGGTCACGGACGGGAGCGCGCGCAGAGCGTCGTAGCCGAAGTCCACCGCGCCGCCGCGCAGTCCGCTCCCCCAGATCCGCAATGTCCAGTCGGCGGCGTCGATCCGGGGTGTGACGGTGTGGTTACGGACGAAGAAGTGGCTCGCGGGCGTGTACGGCCCGGTGGTGCGCAGCGCCGCGAAGTTGGTCTCGGCGTTGGTGCCCCGGATGGTGAACACCTCGGACGGCAGCGGCTTCACGATGCCGGGGGCCGCGCCGGGTGCCGGCGGCGCCGCGGGGTTCGCGGGCGCCCGTGAGGCGGCCCGCGCCGTGCCCGACGCCGCCGCGGCGAGCGGTCCGGCGGCCGCCGCCGCGAACAGCCGTAACAGATCTCTGCGTTCGACCCCGGCGGAGCGGGCGAGACCGTGCCGCCACTGGCGCAGCCGCATTCGGTCGTACGCGGATTCATCGGATTCGGTGGATTCGGCCGGAGGAACGGGTGCCACGGACATGCCGGGAGAGTCGCAGCGGCCCAAATGCCCCGTCAACCACGGCGCGGGGTATTTCATCCCGTCGCAACAACCGCTCCCGCCACGGGGCCGGAAGATTCTCCGGTCAACCGCGTGACCTTTTGAGCTGCTCAACAGATGAACGGGATGGAAAGTACCGCTGTTCGAGGGACACGAGGTGAGGAGCCAACGATGAACGGCACGACGAGGACCATCTCCCGGTGGGCGGTCGGCATCGCGGCGACGGCGGTGGTGACGGGGGTGCCCGTGGGCGCGGCGAGCGCGGACGAGACACATCACAACTCGCACAACGGGTCGCGGTTCACACTGATCAACACCGGCCAGATCGACGACCCGATGGAGGATGTGCTGGAGCACACGCTCCTGTTGGGCGACGGCTACCGCTGGGACTGACCCACCGGGGCCGGCCGGCACGGCGGCCGGGCGGGGAGGAGCGCCGGGCGAGGAGGGGCGCCGGTACCCTCCCCGCCCGGCGGCGCGGACTCAGCGCACCGGAGCCCCCGGGCCGAGCGGAATGCCCACCGCCCACCAGACGAGGAACAGCAGGGTCCACGCGACCGTCATGGTCAGGGCCAGCGGCAGCGTGTACGAGGCCAGCGTGCCGATCCCCGCGCTCTTGCGGTAGCGCTGGAGGAAGCCCAGCGCCATCACGAAGTACGGGCTCATCGGGGTGATGGCGGTCGATCCCGAGTCGGCGATCCGGAACAGCGCCTGGGTCGTCTCGGCGGGCACGCTCACCAGCATCAGCATCGGCACAAGAACGGGCGCGCACATCGCCCACATCGCCGACCCGCTGGTGACCATGACATTGACCAGCGTCAGCAGCACGAGGATCAGCAGGAACACCAGGACGATCGGCATCCCGCTCCGCTCCAGCGCCTCCGCCGCACTGACCGCGAGGACATCACCGATACGCGTCCAGTCGAAGTACGCCAGGAACTGGGCGATCGCGAAGAACAGCACCAGCACCGGCGCCATCTGCATGATGCCCTGGCCCATCAGCCTCGGTACGTCACCCGCCGACGTGACCGAGCCCGAGCGGTATCCGTACACGATGCCCACCAGTCCGAAGACCAGCGCGACGACCGCCGCGATGCCGTCCAGGAACGGCGACTCCACGATGCCGCCGCCCGCACCGCGCAGCGGTGACGACTGGGGCACCATGGCGGCGACGAGCACCACGAGCGCCGCCAGCAGGGCGAGTACGGCCGCGCGCAGCGCCGAGCGTTCCCGCGCGCTGAGGGTGAGCGCGCCCAGGTCCTCCAGATCGGCGTCCGGATCCGCGTCGAGATCGGGCCGCTTGCTCAGGACGAACTTCGTCACCAGCGTGATGACGAGGGCCAGCAGCAAGGACGAGGCGATATTGAAGAACCAGTTGCTCAGCGGCGACACATACGCGTCCGCACCGCCCACGATCCGCGCCGCGGCGGTGGTGATCCCGGCGAAGATGGCGTCGTTGGGCGTGGGGACGGGGCTCGCGTCGTACCCCGAGGCGATGGAGGTGTACGCGACGACGACACCGAGGATCGGGGAGCGCCCCACGGCCCGGAAGGCCAGCCCGCCCAGCGGTACGAGGATGATGTACGCGGCGGCGGAGGCGACATGGGAGACGGTGCCGGCGAAGGCGACGGCGAACACCACCCAGGAGGCGGGTACCCGCGAGACGCCGACTCGCATCAGCGCCGCGAGGAAGCCGGTGCGCTCGGCCACGGCGACGCCCATGATCACCACGACGATGGTGGCCATCGGAGGGAAGGTCGCGAAGTTCTCGATCATCGTCGAGACGGCCATGGCGAGCCCGTCACCGCTGAGCAGATTCCGCACGGTGACGGTCTTGTGGTCGCTGGGGGAGACGACGGAGACATCGGCGGCGGCCAGTATCGCGCTGATGACCGCGAGCAGGCCGGAGAGGATCCAGAACAGCCAGAACGGGTGGGGCAGCGCGTTGCCCGCCCGCTCGATGACGGCCATCGCGCGGACGATGCGCGGGAGTCGGGTCCCCTCGTCGGACCCTTCGCCGCGCGCGTCGGGTGGTGGGGACGGTCTGTCAGGTGGTGCGGGTGTCGGCGTGGTCATGGGAGCGGGCTCCTTGCTCGGTTCCTGCGATCGGCGGGGACGGGGGCGGGGCGGGTCTCAGTGACGGGGGGACGCGGGGGTACGGAACGGGCGCAGGAACCGCCACATGACCTCGTGCGCCTCGATGGTCTGGGTGGTGTGGCCGCCGCCGCTGTAGCTGTCGGCGCCGGGCCAGGTGTGTCCGCCGTCGGTGACCGCGACATGCCGTACCTCGGCCCCGCGATCGCAGCCGTGCCGGCGGGAGACGGTGATGTCGGGCTCGGTCACCCGGTCATGGGCGCGCGCGTCGCAGCCGTTGCGCTCGGCCCACTGGGCCACCCAGTCCTGGATGGCGGGGAGTCCGCGGTCGGCGTCCCTGGCGTACGGGATGGTGACGTCACCCGTGCCGTGGAAATCGATGACGGGCATCGGACGGGACGGCTCGCACGGTTCACCGGTGGGGTAGAGGGCGGCGGCGACGGGCGCGATGGCGGCGATCCGGTCCGCCATGCGGCAGGCGAGCAGGGTGGAGACGAACCCCGCCCCGTTGGACTTCCCGGTGGCGTACACCCGCCGCTCGTCCACGCAGAGGGTGGACTCCAGCCGGTCGAGGAGGTCTTCGGTGAACCGGACGTCATCCACCCCCGCCGCCGCGTACGGCGCGCCCTGCCACGCCTGGCGGTCGCCGTCACCGGTGCCGATGACCCCGTTGGGGTAGACCACGACGGCCGGCAGGGTGGAGAGCTTGGAGAACTCCTCGGTCCCCGCACCGGTGTTGCCCCGGCCGTGGAAGGCGAGGACGACCGGCCAGTCGCGCTTCTTCGCGTAGCCGTCCGGGAGATGGAGCTGATACGTCCGCTCCCGGCCGTCGCTGCTGATCGTGTGCGCCGCGCTGGTGCCGGAGGGCTGAGGGGCGGGCAGCCGGCAGGCGGCCTTGGACGTGCCGCGCGGATCGGGGGCGGTGGCCGCGGTCGCGGTCCCGGTCGTCGCTCCGGTCGCCGTGAGGCACAGGACGAGGCCCACGGCGGCGGTCGCCATCCGCTGGAGGGAGTTCATGACAGGCTCCTTCTGCCGGACGCCTGGGGCGGACGGCTCACTGGATTTCGGCAGGGGTGCCCCGTGCGGCGGGGCGGAGGTCGCGGCTCGGACGCGCGACGCGTGAACACCTGAGGTGTGGGGACGCCCGGGGTGCGCGGTGGGACGCGTACCGCGTGCGGCGTGCGGGCTGACGTGGAGCGCTCACGCGCGGGGGCGGTGCGCGAGGGGTGTCGTACGGACCCGGCGGTGCGGGCGGGTGCTGCCTGCGGCACCACGCGCGCCGTTGCGGTGGCGCGGGCGGCGCGGTGCCGTCTGCGGGGAAGTGGCGGGCGTGGGCGCCCGGTTCAGGCGTCCAGCCACTCCTTGACGAAGGCGACCACACGGACCACGACGGCGTCGACGACCGCCTGTCCGTCCTCGGTGGTCGCCCGGCGCGGGTCACCGAGGATGCCATTGGGACTGAGCCGGTCGTAGCGCACCACGAGCGCGGGGTGGGCGCCGTGCCGCGAGAGCCGGGAGAGCGGGTCGAGTTGGGCGGTGGAGGTCGTACCGGCGGTGAGCCGGTCGGTGTGCACCAGTTCGGGGGCGAGATGGAGCATCTGCGCGGTCTCGGCCTCGCCGCTGTGACCGTGCACCTCGCTGACCCCCATCCCGGACACGACATCGGCCGCGAGCGGGGTGACGGGGGTCCAGGCGAACTGGAGATCGGGGTGGGTGGTGAGCAGATCCTGTGCCACCGTGGACAGGGTGGCGTTGTTGCCGCCGTGGCCGGTGATGACGAGCACCTTCCGCCAGCCGTGCCGGTACAGGCTCTCGACGTACTCGCGCACCACGGCGGCCAGGGTCGTGGTGGTGAGTGTGACCGTACCGGCGAAGGCGAGATGGTGCGGCGAGACACCGACCGGCAGCGCGGGGCCGATCACCGCGCGGCCGGCCAGTGCGGCGGCCACGCGCTCGGCCACGCCCTCGGCCCGGATCGTGTCCGTGGCCAACGGCATCGCCGGACCGTGTTGTTCGAGCGCGCCGGCCGGGATGATCACCACAGGACTCGCCGTGACGGCGGTGGCCGCCTCCTCGGTGGTCATCTCGGCCAGTCGCGGTGGCCGGGCGGCGCTCATCGGTGGATCTCCGGATCTGTCGCGGCGCCGTCCGCCGTCGTCGCCGCCGGGTCGGTGTGAGCCGTCCCGCCGTCCGGGAAGTCGGCGGCGAGGACCGCCTCGCGGATGAAGCCCAGATGTTCCCGGGTCAGCCGCTCGGCCGTGTCCGCGTCCCCGTCCCGTACCGCCTCGAAGATCTCCACATGCTCCGCGTGGTCCCGGGCCCGGTCGTTGTAGCGATGCCGGATCTCGACCTGCTCCCGCGCCCTGACCTGGAGCAGCGCCTCGACGGCCTCGCGCAGCAGCGCGTTGCCGCTCGCCGCGGCCAGGGCGACATGGAAGTGCACCCAGGCCCCCGGCGACTCGCGCGGCGGATGCAGCGCGTTGGCCGCCGCGGTCCGCAACCGCTCCACCGCTTCCGGCACTCGGGTACGTGCCGCCGCGGCCGCGATGGCGGGTTCCAGGACCAGTCGGGCCTCGACGAGTTCGAGCACCGACGCGCGACTGCCGCGCGGCAGATGCGGGTTGGCGAGCAGCCGTCGCTCGCTGCCCGGCCCCACATAGGTCCCCGAGCCGTGCCGGAACTCCACCACGCCGGTGGCCTCAAGTCTGCGCAGGGCCTCGCGGACCGTGGGCGTGGTGACGTCGAACCGGCGGGCGAGGTCACGCGAGGACGCCAGGGCGTCCCCGGGGACCAGCCGTTCGGTACGGATGATCTCGACGATGCTGTCCGCCAGATGCTCGGACAGTGACAGTTCACTGCGACTCATAAAGTGAATAGATCACTTGATCTCTTCGGGTGTCAATGGTCGTGCGCCGATGTATTTCCGTCGCGTTACGGCCGCGCCCGGTCCAGGCTCTCCCGCTCGATCAGCCGGGGAAGCGGCACTTGTACGGTGCGGGCCCCGCCGCCGTCGAGCAGCGCGGCCAACTCCGTCGCGGCGATCCGGCCGAAGGCCACCGAGTCACGGGAGAGGGCGGTGAGCCATGGGCGCACCAGCCGGCACAGGGCCGAGTCCTCCCAGGAGATGACCGAGACATCGCCCGGTACGCGCAGGCCGAGCCCGGTCGTCACCGCCGCCCCCGCGGCGGCCATCACATCGTTGTCGTAGATCAGGGCGGTCGGCGGGCGGTCCTCCTCCAGCACCCGGCGGGTCACCGCCGCGCCCTGGGTGTCGGAGTAGTCCGTGGTCAGCGAGCGCGCCTCGGGCAGCCCGCGCCGGTCGGCCTCGATCCGCAGCGAGCGGATACGGCGCTCCGTGTGGGCGAGCGAGGGCAGCCCCGCGATATGGACGATGCGGCGATGCCCCAACGCGTAAAGACGGCCCACGATGGCGGCCATCGCGCCCGCGTCGTCGGCACGTACCTGCGACAGACCGGGATGGCGGCCCGTGTCGCCGGCGGGCAGCGCGCCGATGACGACACCGGGGAGTCCCAGCTCGTCCAGGAGATCGGGGCGGGGGTCGTCGGTCCTGGGGTCCACGACCAGTACGCCGTCCACGCGGTGCTCGGCCCACCACCGCCGGTAGACCGCGCACTCGGCGTGCACATCCTCCACCACCTGGAAAAGCAGGCCGAGTTGACGTTCCGACAGGATCTCCTGGATACCGGAGATCAGCTGGAGGAAGAACGAGTCGACGCCGAGGGTCGCCGCCGGACGGGCCAGCACCAGACCGACCGTCGCCGAGCCCTCGCCCGACAGTGCGCGGGCCGCGGTACGGGGCCGCCAGCCCAGCTGTTCGGCGACGCGCCGTACCCGGTCGCGGGTCACCTCGGAGACTCCTGGGCGGTCATTGAGCGCGAAGGAGACCGCGCTCTCCGAGACCCCGGCGCGCTGGGCGATGTCCTTCATGGTCGGACGGCGCGGGGGAGTACGTCTGGCCGTGGGCGTGTCCCTGTCCGACGGCGGGTTCGCTGCCACCCGTGTGCCTCTCTTCTCGCCTTCCCGGTCACGCCCCCGGCGTTCCCGGTCGCGTTCCGCGCGCCCGCTCCCGAGTGCGCAACGGGGGCATCGCAGGCCTTCCGGCCGTACCGGACGAGCCATGTGGACCCCGTACTAATGCGCTTGAGTCCTCGCATCCTAAAGCGCATTAGTGGCATACCGCAAGGAAGCCGAAGGATCATTCTGACCTGCTGTAATGCCAGGGGGATGGGTCTTTGTCGCACGAATGTGTTGACTTTCACGCCAACGCATTGCAG
Organism: Streptomyces sp. NPDC094034; assembly: GCF_040303865.1. Lineage (NCBI taxonomy): Bacteria > Bacillati > Actinomycetota > Actinomycetes > Kitasatosporales > Streptomycetaceae > Streptomyces > Streptomyces sp. NPDC094034. The sequence continues at coordinate 38,003 of NZ_JBEOUD010000056.1, forward strand.
GGTCTGTTGAAATTCGACGGCCGTGGCCCGGAGCTCCGGCCGGCCGTACGCACGCCTGGTCCGAGCAAAGGAGCCGTTCTCCGTGCGCATCTCCCGAAGAGCAGTCGCTGTCGCCGCTGTTCTCGCTTCCGTTCTGCCCCTCAGCGCCTGTAGCGGCGGTTCGGGTGACGATTCCTCCGACGCCTCGGGCCCCGTCAAGGGCAAGATCACCTTCCAGACCTGGAACCTCCAGGCCAACTTCAAGGACTACTTCAACGGAGTCATCAAGGACTTCGAGAAGAAGTACCCCGACACCGAGGTGAAGTGGGTCGACCGGCCGGCCGAGGGCTACGCCGACAAGCTGAGCGCCGACGCCGCCGGCGGCACACTGCCGGATGTCGTCAATGTCTCGCCGGACCTGGTGGCCCCGCTGGCGAAGGCCGGGCTCGCGCTCGACCTCGACAAGGACGAGACGGCGGCCTCGTTCCGCGACGAGTATCTGCCGGGCGCGTGGCAGAGCCACCAACTCCCGGGCATGGACGGTACGTTCGGCTTCCCCTGGTATCTCAACACCGGCCCGATGTTCTACAACAAGCGGCTCTTCGAGGAGGCCGGACTCGACCCCGAGAAGCCGCCGACGACCTATGACGAGGTCTTCGACCAGGGGATCAAGCTGGCCGAGCAGAGCGACGGCGAGATAGCCACGCTCGCGCAGGTGCCCACCATCGAGGACTTCGGCCGCTACGGCGTCCAGCTGATGAACACGGAAGGCACCGGCTTCGCCTTCAACGACGCCAAGGGGGTGGAACTGCTCACCCGCTACAAGGAGTTGTTCGACAAGAAGGCGCTCGACCCGCAGGCGCTGACCGCCACGCCCGAGTCCTCCGGGACCAAGTTCCTCACCGAGTCCGTGGCCATGAACCCGGGCAGCGCGCTGGACCTGGCGAACTTCAAGACCAAGGCCCCGACGCTCTACAAGAACATCGGGATCACCGACCAGGTCACCAGCACCGGCAAGGTCAACATGTACGTCATGGGCGTCATGGTGAACGCGAAGACCCAGCAGAAGCCCGCGGCCGTGGCGTTCGCCCACTTCGTGACCGACGCGACCCGCCAGATGTCGTTCGCCAAGCAGGTCGCCATCTTCCCGAGCACCAAGGGCTCCCTGGACGACCCGTACTTCACCAAGGAGGACGGCACCGACGAGACGCGCGTACGCGTCGCGGCCGCCAAGTCCCTGAAGACGGCCGTCAATTACACGCCTGTCCTGTTCAGCGAGCAGATGAAGACCGAGCTGCGCAACCAGGTCGCCAAGGCGCTCCAGGGCAAGCAGAGCCCCCAGGAGGCGCTCGACCGCGCGGTCGAGGCCTGCGACACCCTGCTCAAGCAGAGCTGAGAGCCGAGCCCCGCACCATGAAGAGCACCACCGCCCCCAGGGCGCTCCCGCCGGACGCCGCCGCGGCGGGGACCACGCACCGGGGCTCCGGCTCCGGCCGTGGGCCCCGCCGCGGCCCCGCGACCGCCATCAGACGCCAACTGCCCACCAGTCCCTGGCTGTTCGCCGCGCCGGGGCTGCTGATCGTCGGCGCCTTCAGCCTCTACCCGTTCCTCAGCACGCTGGTGAACTCCTTCACCGACCGGCGGACCCTGGTCCCCGGCGAGTTCGTGGGGCTGGCCAACTTCCGGGAACTGATCCAGGACGAGATGTTCTGGATCGGCCTGCGCAACAGCACGCTGTATGTCGTCGGGGTCGTCCCGGCGCTGATCATCCTGCCGCTGCTGCTCGCCATGCTCGTCCAGCGCGACATCCCCGGCATCGCCTTCTTCCGCTCCGCCTTCTACACCCCCGTGGTCGCCTCGATCGTGGTGGTCGGGCTGATCTGGGTGTGGATGCTGGACGACCGGGGGCTGATCAACGCGGTGCTGGAAGCGGTGGGGGTCGGCAGGATCGGCTTCCTCAGCGACCAGTGGCTGCTGCTGTTCAGCGCGATGGCCGTCACGGTCTGGAAGGGCCTCGGCTACTACATGATCATTTATCTGGCCGCGCTCGCCAACGTACCGCGCGAGCTGCACGAGGCCGCGGCCGTGGACGGCGCGGGCGCCATCCGCCGTTTCCTCACCGTCACCGTACCGGCGGTCCGCTCCACCATGGTCCTCGTCGGGGCGCTGTCCTCGGTCGCCGCCTTCAAGGTGTTCTCCGAGGTCTATCTGATGGCCGGGCCCAGCGGTGGTCCCGCAGGCGAGGACACCACGCTGGTGATGCTCGTCCAGCGCGTCGGGACCGGACTGAGCGGCCGGGTCGGCTACGCCTCCGCCATCTCCGTGGTGGTCTTCGTCGTCACCGTCGCCCTGATGCTGCTGGTGCTCCGCGCCGACCGCAAGGAGGACGCGTGAGCTTCCCGAAGACCGTCCACGCCGACGGCCGGCGCATCGCGCCCTGGCAGCTCGCCCTGCGGTACGCCCTGCTGCTCATGATGCTGGCCGTGCTGATCGGGCCGTTCGTATGGCAGTTGTCCACCGCGCTCAAGGGCATGCACGAGGACATCTACAGCTCCCCGCCGAAGTTCCTCCCGAGCGAACCCACTCTGGACAACTTCGGCCGGGTCGCCAGGACCATCCCGGTCTGGGACTACGCGTTCAACTCCCTCAAGGTCGCCTCCGCCAATGTGGTCACCAACTGCGTCGGCGCCGCGCTGGCCGGCTACGCGCTGGCCCGGATGCGCTATCGGGGCCGCCGCGCCGCGACCCTGGCGTTCATCCTCGCCATGCTCGTGCCCGTCGAGGGCATCATCATCGCCCAGTTCACCACCATGCGTGATCTCGGTCTGAACAACACCCTGCTCGGGGTACTGCTGCCCGGATCGATCGGCGCGATGAACGTTCTGCTGATGCGCAACGCCTTTCTCAACCTCCCGCAAGAGGTGGAGGAGGCGGCGTTCGTCGATGGGGCCAACACCTGGCAGCGGTTCCTGCGGATCGCGCTGCCGTCGGTCAAGGGCACCCTCGCGGTGGTGGCGATCTTCGCCTTCATGGGCGCCTGGGACGACTTCCTCTGGCCGCTGATCGTCCTCAGCGACCCGGAGAACTTCACCCTGACCATCGGACTGAACTATCTGCACGGCACGTTCGCCCAGGATCCACGGCTGGTCGCGGCGGGTACGGTCATCGCAGTCGTACCGCTCATCGTGCTCTTCGCCTGTCTCCAGCGTTACTTCTTCCGAGGCGTCGGCGAAGGCGCGGTGAAGGGCTGACCGCCCCGGCCCGCGGATCCCGTACCCCCGCCCGCGCTCCTCGCACCTCTCGTGTCTTTGCCCTGTCCCACGCACCAACGCGCCACAGAACCAGGACAACGTTGCCCGTATGAGCACTCCCGCGCCCCGCTTCGGCGCCAACTACACGCCCAGCCAGGGCTGGTTCCACCACTGGCTGGACTTCGATCTCGACGAGGTACGCGCCGACCTGGACTCCATCGCGGAACTCGGCCTGGACCACATCCGGGTCTTCCCGCTCTGGCCGCTCTTCCAGCCCAACCGGACACTGATCAGGCCCCGCGCCGTCGAACAGCTCGTCCAGCTCGCCGACGCCGCCGCCGAACGCGGTCTGGACGTCAATGTCGACGGGCTCCAGGGGCACTTGTCGAGCTTCGACTTCCTGCCCGCCTGGACCCAGACCTGGCACCGGCGGAACATCTTCACCGACAACGATGTCGTCGCCGGGCAGGCGGAGTATCTCCGTACCCTCGCCGCCGCCCTCGCCGACCGGCCGAACTTCCTCGGTATGACCATCGGCAACGAGATCAACCAGTTCTCCGGGCCGCCGCACCCCGATCCCGACCCCATCACCCCGGGGCAGGCCGCCGACTGGCTCCGGCGGCTGCTGGACGCCTGCGAGGAGGGGGCGCCCGGCAAGCTCCATCTGCACGCCGAGTACGACGCCGCCTGGTACCAGGACGAGCACGCCTTCACCCCCGCGCACGCGGCCAGGATCGGCGCCGTCACCGCCGTACACTCCTGGGTCTTCAACGGCACCGCGCAGCGGCACGGCAGGACGGGCACCGCCACCGAGCATCACGCCGCCTATCTGATCGAGCTGTCCAAGGCATGGGCGCTGGAACCACACCGGCCCGTCTGGCTCCAGGAGGTCGGCGCCCCGGCGCCGCTGATCCCGGCCGAACACGCCGCCGCCTTCACCGAGGCGACCGTGGCCAACGCGCTGGACTGCACCGATGTCTGGGGCGTCACCTGGTGGTGCTCGCACGATGTGTCGCGTTCGCTCGCCGACTTCCCCGAACTGGAATACGGCCTCGGTCTGCTGACGAACGACCGGCGGATCAAGCCCGCCGGGCGGTCCATCGCCCGGATCGTCGAGGAGCGGCGCGGCAGAGCGTATCGCCCGGCGCCCCGCACCACCGCGCTGGTGGTCGACATCGGTGACGACGAGACGGCGGACCACCCGACCGGGCACGGCGAGCGGGCGCCCGCGCGGAGCACCTGCCGTCCCGGCGGGGCGTTCTTCGAGGCCTTCGCCCGGCTCACCGAGGCCGGCGCCCGCCCCACCGCCGTCCTCGCGAGCCGCGCCGAGGACAGGGAGCATCTGGCCGCCCGCGGCATCACCGAGGTCGTTCACCCGGACCAGGTCCGGTGAGCCGGCCGAGTCGGGTGAGTCCGGTGCCGGGGGAAACGGGCAGCCGCTCACCCCATGGCCCGATTCCCCCGACCCGTGTACGAGTAGTCCTGACACCTGACCGGTAACCCGCACTCACACGCATCTCAGGAGCACCCCTTCATGCACGACGACCGCAGCCTGGTGGAGGCCCGTCTCAAGCGCGTCCTCGACGAGCGCATCCGGCCCGCCGTATACCCCGAATCGATACCGTTGGACGTCGCTGTCTGGAACGCGCCGGGCGAGCCCGTACCCGTCGCGGAGGGCCTGGCGGGCCCGGCCGAGCCGGTCAGGACCGGCGACCGGTGGGGCGCGCCCTGGGGCACCAGTTGGTTCCGGGTCTCCGGGACCGTCCCCGAGAGCTGGGCGGGCCGTACGGTCGAGGCGATCCTCGACCTCGGCTTCGACGAGAACATGCCCGGCTTCCAGTGCGAGGGCCTGGTCTACCGGCCCGACGGCACCCCGGTGAAGGGCCTCAACCCGCGCAACCAGTGGGTGCGGATCGGAGCGCCCGTCTCGGGCGGCGAAGAGGTCCTGCTCCATGTCGAGGCCGCTTCCAACCCGGTCATCCTCGACTACCACCCCTTCCTGCCGACCCGGCTCGGTGACAAGGAGACCGCGGGCAGCGAGCCGCAGTACACCCTGGCCCGGATGGATCTCGCGGTCTTCGACGAGACCGTCTGGCAGCTGATCCAGGACCTGGAGGTACTGGGCGAGCTGATGGCCGAGCTTCCTGTCGACGGCGCCCGCCGCTGGGAGATCCTGCGCGCGATCAGCCGCGCGCTCGACGCGGTCGACCTCCAGGACGTGAACGGCACCGCGGCGACCGCCAGGGAACGGCTCGCCGAGGTGCTGGCGACCCCCGCGCCGCCGACCGCCCACCGCCTCAGCGCGGTCGGCCACGCCCATATCGACTCCGCCTGGCTGTGGCCGCTGCGCGAGACGGTACGCAAGGTCGCCCGTACGACCGCCAATATGACCGCGCTCCTGGAGGACGAGCCGGAGTTCGTCTTCGCGATGTCGCAGGCGCAGCAGTTCGCCTGGATCAAGGAGCACCGGCCCGAGGTCTACGCCAAGGTCAAGCGGGCGGTGGCCGACGGCAGGTTCGTACCGGCCGGCGGTATGTGGGTGGAGTCCGACACCAATATGCCCGGCTCCGAGGCGATGGCCCGGCAGTTCGTGCACGGCAAGCGCTTCTTCCTCGACGAGTTCGGCATCGAGAACGACGAGGCGTGGCTGCCCGACACCTTCGGCTTCGCGGCGGGACTGCCGCAGATCATCAAGGCCGCCGGGTCCAAGTGGCTGCTCACCCAGAAGATCAGCTGGTCCACGATCAATAAATTCCCGCACCACACCTTCCGCTGGGAGGGCATCGACGGCACCCGAATCTTCACCCACTTCCCGCCTGTCGACACCTACAACTGCTCCATGACGGGCGAGCAGATCGCGCACGCCGCGAAGAACTTCAAGGAGAAGGGCGTCGCCAGGCACTCCCTCGCGCCGACCGGCTGGGGGGACGGAGGCGGCGGCACGACCCGCGAGATGATCGCCAAGGCGGCCCGGCTGCGCAGTCTCGAAGGCTCCGCGACGGTCGAGTGGGAGACACCCGGGGAGTTCTTCGCCAAGGCCGAGGCGGAGTACCCGAACCCGCCGGTCTGGGTGGGCGAGCTGTATCTGGAGCTGCACCGCGCCACCCTCACCAGCCAGGCGAAGACCAAGCAGGGCAACCGGCGCAGCGAGCATCTGCTGCGCGAGGCGGAGCTGTGGGCCGCGACCGCCGCCGTACGCACCGGCGCGCCCTACCCGTACGAGCGGCTGGACCGGATCTGGAAGACCGTACTGCTCCACCAGTTCCATGACATCCTGCCCGGCTCCTCCATCGCCTGGGTGCACCGCGAGGCGGAGAAGACATACGCGGCCCTCGCGGCCGAGCTGAACGGGATTGTGGACACCGCGCAGCGCGCCCTGGCGGGGGATCCGTCGGGCGGGACGACCCTGCTGTTCAACTCCGCGCCGCACGCGCGCGGCGGCGTCCCGGCGGGCGCGGCGGGACCGGTCGGCGGCAGCGGCAGCGCGCAGCTGTCGCCCCGCGAGGGCGGCGGGTATGTCCTGAGCAACGGGCTGCTGGAGGTGGAGATCGACGAGCGGGGCCTGGTGGTGTCGGTCTACGACATCAGCGCGGAGCGCGAGACCGTCGCCCCCGGGGAGGCGGCCAACCTCCTCCAGATCCACCCCGACTTCCCGAACCAGTGGGACGCGTGGGACGTGGACGAGTTCTACCGGAACACCGTCACCGATCTGACGGACCTCGACACGCTCACCCCGGTCGAGGAGGGCGACGCCCCGGCCGACGCGCTGCCGGCCGGCGCGGTCGGTGTCCGCGTCGTGCGCGGCTTCGGCTCCTCGAAGGTCACCCAGCTGCTCACGCTCGCGCCCGGGGTCAAGCGGCTCGACATCGACACCGAGGTCGACTGGCACGAGACCGAGAAGTTCCTCAAGGCGGCCTTCCCGCTGGATGTCCACGCCGAGCGGTACGCCTCGGAGACGCAGTTCGGCCATGTGTACCGGGCCACGCACACCAACACCAGCTGGGAAGCGGCCAAGTTCGAGGCGTGCAACCACCGCTTCGTCCATCTGGAGGAGCCGGGCTGGGGCATCGCACTGGTCAACGACTCGACGTACGGACATGACGTGACCCGTACGGTCCGCTCCTCGGACAACGGTACGACCACGACGGTCCGGGTCTCGCTGCTGCGCGCCCCGCGCTTCCCCGACCCCGAGACCGATCAGGGCGTCCACCGCTTCCGGCACGCCCTGGCGCCCGGCGCGTCGATCGGTGACGCGGTCCGCGAGGGCTACCGCGTGAACCTGCCGGAGCGCCGGATCCCCGGCGACGCCGAGGTGGCCCCGCTGGTGAGCGTCGACAACGACGCCGTCGTCATCAGTGCCGTGAAGCTGGCCGACGACGAGAGCGGCGATCTGGTCGTACGGCTCTACGAGTCGACCGGCGCACGGGCCAAGGTACGGGTCGACCTCGGGTTCGGGGTCACGGGGTCGGCCGTGACCGATCTGCTGGAGCGTCCGCTGGCGGAGGTCGAGCCACCGGTGGTGGCCGACGGATCGGTCCAGCTGGCGCTGCGTCCGTTCGAACTGGTCACACTGCGGCTGACGCGCGGCTGACCGCGGGCCGGCACACACGGCGGGCGCCCGGGAGGTAGGGGGCGTCCGCCGCCGTGTCGTCATGTGGGGGGCCGGTGATCCAGCGCCTGCGCGGCCACCAGATGGAGGAACTCCCGCTCATTGCCCGCCAGGCCCGCCGCGTCGAGCGCCTCGTCCGCCTCGGCGATCGGGGCGGCGAGCAGCGGCGCCGCCAGGGACGCCTGCGACGGGTCGTCCAGCACGGCGCGTACGGTGGCCAGAAGGCGCAGATAGGCCCGCGCAGCGGTGCACTCACCCGATGTGCTCGACGTGAGGGACGTGGTGGTGGTCATCCCGGCTTCCTCTCGATGGATCTGTCGGACCCTCAAGTCTGGGTCATGGGTCTGACAACCGGCCCGAGGAGCGGCCGGGCCGAGGGCGCACTGACGCCACAGCGCGTGTCCATACAAGATCAGATTTGCTATCACAACGATCTCGGGTGCCCGAAGGGCGTGAAGCGGGCCCAGGGCATGTT
>NZ_JBEOUD010000057.1:0-42792 GCF_040303865.1 Streptomyces sp. NPDC094034
CTGGAACAACTCCCACAGTTCGTCCGGCACCAGCCGCTCAACGATTCCCACACAGACAGGCTACCGAACCAGCCAAATGAGATGGCTTCTAAGGCCCTGACGTGCGAAGAGCCGACCACGCAACGGGACCACTCCAGCCGGGCAGCCGCGTTGAGCTCGGCCAGTAGCACCTCGTGGAGGCGTTGCCAGACGCCGGCCTCGTTCCAGTCACGCAGCCGGCGCCAGCAGGTCATGCCTGAGCCGAAGCCGAGCTCCTTGGGCAGGTGTTCCCAATGGATGTCGGTGTGCAGCACGTACAGGATCCCGCACAGGACCTGACAGCGAGCTGGCCGGGGCGGTCGCCGACGAGGCGGTCGCCAAGGGCGCGAAGGCGGTGTGGTTCCAGCTCGGGGTGGTTGACGAGGCGGCGTACGAGCGGACCCGGGGCGCGGGGCTGGACATGATGATGGACCGCTGCCCGGCCATCGAGATCCCTCGGCTCGGCTGAGCCGCGGATCATCCGGGTGGGGCCGGTGCGGATCGCCCAGGGCACCGTAGGACCGCAGCGCAGGGTCATCGCATTCCAGGGGGCAGAGTTGGAACCCACGGTCATCGGCGTGCGGCTGGCCTCGGCCGCCATCGGCCCGCTCGTCAAGAAGCTCTTCGTCGGCGAGGGCCCCGGGGCGGGACTGGTCGACAAGCCCGTCTGCACCTCGGCGTACGTTTCCTTCAGGGGCGAGAAGCGCACCCTCACCGACGCCGATGTCAGCCGTCTGGCCGACCGGCTCGTCAGACAGGCCCTGCGGGCCGGCGAGCGGCCCGTCGCGGCCGACGAACAGCAGGCCGTCACCGACGCCCTCGCAGTCACGCTGCGCGCCCTCGGCGACATTACGGTCACCGACCTCGACGCGGTCCGCCTCGGCCACTGAGAGTTCGCCCGTTCCCTGCGGCGTGCGAGTGGCTCCCCCGAACGCCATCTGTCGGCAGACGGCACGTACTTCTACGAGAGTCTGCTCGACACGGCCTGCCTGCACATCCTGCACTTCTTCACGCGGCGCTCGACGTTCGTCGCCCACGCTCTGGTCGAGCAGACCGGCAGCCTCGGCAATCTCGTCGTCAAGCTCGACGAACTGATCCGCCGCAACCCGCTCCCGGTGGTGAGGACGCCGCCTTCGAGCAGCGGTATCTCGCCTACGTGGCGAAGAAGCACGGCAAGCTGACCATCTACGGCATCAACCTCAACAATTCGCCACGACGGTGGCCGCTGGACGTGGCCTATCTCAGCCTCCAGGCGTCACCGTCGTGGAACCAGCGGCTGGTGCTCGATCAGCTCCTCGGTGACGCGGCCGCGACCTCCGAGGAGCGTGCGGCCGTCCTGCTGAGTGCGTCGTCCGTCCGGTCCGCGACGGACGACGGGGGACGCGACGCGCTGGTGACCTCCGCCTCCTGGGATGAGTTGTGGAGAACGGTCGGACGGGAGAGTTGGCGCCGTCAGATTTCCTTAAGTGTCGGAGCGGTCGAGGTTTGATTGACCGCGGTGGCGATACTCATCGGCGCGAATCAGCCATGGTGTTTCACGGTTGTCCGGATCCTGCTTCCTGGAGGTCCCGAGGGTGAAGATCGGAGTGGGTGGATGCGAGTGAGGTGTCGTCGAAGGTGTTCGTGACGGGTCAAGGTCCCTTGATCTGGGGTGAGTTGCGATCCGATCTTTGTGCAGTGTCTGACCAGGGGGGAGATCGACCCTTCTCCCCGAAATCATCGGCAGGTGATTTGAATTTACCGACAGTTTTAGCGTCATTCACCTTTTTGGTAGTTCTCGTAATGTGCGGATAGTGCACCTGAAGGCGGTAAACCGGGTCTATCTGGAGTGTCTCAATTCCTCTGCAAGATCCTTGTCGTGTGAAGAACCTCGGTGTTTTATGTGGCGACTTCAAAAGGGGACTCGGTGCTCGACGCGGTTCGTGTCGTGAGGGGTGGGGCTGGATGCGTGTGCGTTACCGAAGACCTGGTTGGTCGAGTGGTGTACTGACGGTATTGACCGCCGGCGCCTTGCTGCTGGGTCCGCTGCCCGGGCCGGCACAGGCTGCTCCGGGGGCGCTTGTGGCCGCGGCGTCGGACGGTGCGTCGGAGCAGAGTGAGGCCGCGCGGGCGTTGGCGACCGCGCGGGAGTCGGGTGAGCGGGTCGAGGTGGTGGGCGAGCGGTCGCAGGACACGACCGTGTACGCCAATCCCGACGGTTCCACCATGACCATGGAGGAGTCGGCGGTCCCGGTCCGGGTCCGGACGGCTGACGGGGGGTGGCAGGCTCCGGACGCGACGCTCGTGCGGCAGGCGGACGGCACGGTGGCGCCGAAGGCGGCGGCTGTGGTGATGGAGTTCTCCGGGGGCGGTTCGCAGGATCCGCTGGTGCGGATCGAGGCTGGTGGCCGGTCTCTCGCGCTGGGATGGCCCAGTGCTTTGCCCGAGCCGGAGCTGGACGGGTCGAGTGCCCTGTACCGAGAGGTGCTGGACGGCGTCGATCTGAAGGTCGCCGCTACCACCGAGGGCTTCCGGCATGTGCTGATCGTCAAGACGTCTCAGGCCGCCGCGCAGCCCGGGCTCCAGCAGATCGAGTACTCCCTGCAGACAGCGGGACTGGGCGTCGTAGGCAATGACAGCGGCGGCTACCACGCAGTCGACGACAACGGCAACTGGGTGTTCCGCGCTCCCAGGGCCCAGATGTGGGACTCGGCCGGCTCCGGCGGCCCCGAGCCGCCCGCGGCCGGGTCCTCCCGGGCACTCGCCCCGGCCGCGGAAGCCGGTGACGGGGAGCAGGGTGTCGAGCCGAGGGCCGGTGACACGGTGAAGGCGGTGGCCACACGGGTCGACGAGGACTCGCTGACCGTGGTGCCTGACGCCGGCATGCTGGCCGGCACGTCCGCGGCGGACTTCCCGCTCAGTATCGACCCCTCGGTGTCTTGGGGCGAGGCGGAGCGCACCCAGCTGCGGTCGGACGGCTACGAGTCGTACGGCTGGGGCAATGGCAGCGACAACCTGGGCCAGGGCGTCGGCAAGTGCGGTACCTGGGGCGGCTATTACTGCGGCCCTGGGTATATGCAGCGTCTCTACTTTGAGTTCTCCCCGGCGAGCTTGAAGGGCAAGCACGTCCTGGACGCCACGTTCCGGGTGACCGAGCCGTGGGCGTTCCAGTGCGATCCGCGGTGGGTGCAGTTGTACCGGACGGGCAACATCTCGTCCTCCACGACGTGGGCCTCGCGTCCGACCCACATCGATCTGGTGGGTGACCGTAATGTGTCCGCCGGGCGTGGCTCGGCGTGCGACCCCGACTCTCCGGCGGCGCCGATCGAGTTCAACGACGATCCGAACGAGAGCTACGAGAATCTCACGCCGACGGTGAGGTCCTTCGCGGACGGCAAGTTCTCCCGTCTGACCCTGATGCTCAAGGCCAAGGACGAGGGCGACGCCTCGGCGTGGAAGCGGTTCAGGAACGACGCGGTGCTGGCCGTCACCTATGCCGCGAAGCCGGGAGTGCCGACCAGTCCTCTGGTGGCGAACTCGTGTGAGACCCGAGAGTCGGACCCGGCGTGGATCTCGGATCCGACGCCGGCGTTCAGCGGCCAGGTGCAGACGGCGTCCGGTGCTGAGAGCGGGGCGAGTCTGCGGGCTCACTTCTACGTGCAGAGGAAGGGCTCCGACGGGACCTGGTCAGTCGTGGCGACGGAGCCGGTACGGCCCTCCAGCGGGTATGTGGGGGACAACGCGAAGGTGACGGTCGACTCGCCGGTCACCCTCGCGCAGAACACTCTGTACCGGATGAGGGTGTCGACGCGCTCCTACTACAACGGCGCCAGTTACTTGGAGGGCTACACCACGGTGTCCACCAAGGGCTGGTGCCACTTCGAGATCGACTCGACCCGACCCAAGGCACCGACGGTGACCGCGCCCGCCGGAGCGGTGTATGCGGTGTGCCCGGACGATGGTGACGGCTGCGGGGAGGCGAGTGGCGGTCCCGGTGTAGCGGGGAAGTTCACGTTGACCAAGAACTCCGCCGACTCCAACATCGTCGCGTTCGAGTACAAGCTCGCCACCGACAAGGCATGGACGAAGGTGGCGGCGACGAGTTCGCTCACCCGCTCGATCAAGCCGGCCCTTTCGGGTGTCCAGGTCCTGTACGTACGGGCCGTGGACAATGTGGGAACCGGTCAGTCGGGGGAGACCACAGCGATCCGGTTCAACGTCGCCGAGGGCGAAGGCCCGTCGGGTCTGTGGCACTTCGACGACTCAGCCCCCGGCTCCGGGGCGACAGTCGCGGCCGACTCCGGAACGGCACCCGGTAGCCGGCACAACCTGACCCTCCACGAGGCCGGAGCGGGGTGGTCGACGTTCTCCCGGACCGGTGACGCCGGCCGTTCGCTGTGGCTCAACGACACCACCGCCGGCTCCCAGCAGACCGGATACGCGAGTTCGTCAGGTCCTGTGGTGAATTCGCAGTCCTCGTTCACGGTGTCGGCGTGGGCCTACCCGGCGGATGACACGGCGTTCCGTACGGTGCTCTCGCAGACCGGCAGTGACAACAAGGGATTCTCGCTGTATTACTCGCCAAGTGTCGGCCGCTGGGTCTTCTTGATGCACTGGTACGAGAACGGCACGCGCAAATACATCGGTGCGGGCGCCGACGCGACACCGGGCATCACCTTGAAGACCTGGACGCACCTGGCGGGTGTCTACGACGGTGACGCGCACACGCTGAGCCTCTTCGTGAACGGGCAGCGCCAGGGCGACCCGGTCACGGTTCCCGAGGCGGGTTGGGCGACCGCGGTGGACGGCAACTTCCAGATCGGCCGCGCCGGCGGCTACAACGGCACCTACAACGATTACTGGAAGGGCCGAGTGGACGAGGTCGCCGCGTTCCAGACGGCTCTGCCGGACGCCGAGGTCGCCAAGGTGGCCAAGCTTCTGAACGCGGACGAGAGCGCACGGGCTGTGGAACTGGTGGCGGCCTGGCAGCCGCAGGGCAGCACGGGCACCGCCGCCCTGGCGGACAAGGTCAGCGGCTACGGCCGGAGTCTGCAGTTGAGCGGCGGGGCGTCGGTGGTCGACGACGCGATCGTGCTGGACGGTGTCAACGACTCGGTCACCACGCCGGGCCCGGTCGTCGACGACCGGGAGTCCTTCACGGCAACCGTCGAGGTAGAGATGGGCCAGGAGGCCCTGGGCACCAAGCCGAATGGCTACACGGCGCAGGTTCTCGGTCAGCGGACGGCGGATGGGTCGGCGTGGGGTCTGTGGTACCAGCGCACCGGCTCCGAGGAATACATCGACGACGAGACAGGCGACCTACTGACCAGGCCCGTGGGGTTCTGGCGCTTCGGCCGCCTCAACAGCGACGGCTCCTTCACCGCGGTCGACTCCGAGGAGGCGGCGGCCGACGGCGCGGTGCGCCTGACCGGGGTGCACGACGCCCAGGAGGGCACGGTCCGGCTGTATCTCGCCTCCATCCAGAACGGCGTGGACACCGCGTACACCGCGGTCATCGGGGCCGGGGAACTCGCCGGCGGCAAGGGCTTCGTGAACAAGACATGGGGCCACTATCTGCCGGGCCGGATTACGGACATCAGGATCTGGACCGGTGCCGCAGCCGACAGCAGCCAGGTCGGGGACTTGGTGGGCGTCGCCCAGGACGACAACGTGTCCGGCTGATCCGGTAGGGCAGGCGGCCGGCTCCCGGCACGGGACCGGCCGCCTGTTCCTTCCTCTGCTTGCGCGGCGCGGCGTCTGCCTGCGGGCCGCTTTCTCATCCTCAGTTGATCCGTGATCCTGATGGGGGTTGTTGGTGTTCGGAAGACGGATATCTCGCAGCAGTCGTTGGCCTGCTCACGCCAGATATGTGTTGCTCCTTGCAATGTCGGTGGCGATGACTGGTGGCGGTCTGACGCCCGTTGCTCAGGCCGTGGGCCCCTCGCCCGACATGAGGCCCCTGTGGGAACGGCAGGTCACCCCGACCGAAACGGTGACCGGGCTCGGCGCCAAGGAGCAACGCGCGGCAGTGTCCACCGGGCGGAAGAGGAACGAGATCCAGGCCAAGGACGCCAAGGCCGAGCAGAGGGCCGACTGGCCCCAGAGCGGCACCGGCCAGGTGGCCGTGTCCGCCCCGGGGAAGGCCGCCCCGACCGCGGTGGGCGGGTTGCCCGTCGCTGTTGCGTCCCCCCGGGCGGCGCGCTCACCCGCCGAGGGAACCGTGCAGGTCAAGGTTCTGGGCCACCGGGCCGCAACCGACGCGGGGGTCAGAGGAGTCCTTCTGTCCGCCGAAGCCACGAAGGAAGGCGGCAGCGCGGACATCAGCTTGGACTACAGCCAGTTCGCCTCCGCGTACGGTGGCGGCTGGTCGGGACGTCTGGGCCTGGTCCAGCTGCCGGAGTGTGCCCTGACCACACCGGAGAAGCCCGAGTGCCGCACCACCACCGAGGTGGCGTCAGCCAACGACGTCTCCGGCCAGACCGTCACCGGAACAGTCGCTCTGTCGGGCACCGCTCCCACCGTTCTCGCCCTCATGGCGACCACAACGGGAGAATCCGCGTCCGGTGCGGGCACCTACGCGGCAACCCAGCTCTCGCCCTCAGCCACCTGGGCGGCGGGCGGCTCGTCCGGCGCCTTCACCTGGTCCCACCCGATACAGGCCCCGCCCGCCCCCGGCCCGTCACCCGACCTCTCCCTGAGCTACGACTCCGGATCGGTCGACGGGAAGACCGCATCGACGAACAACCAGTCCACTCAGGTCGGCGAAGGGTTCAACTCCTCCGCCAACTCCTACATCGAGCGCACCTACGGCTCGTGCGACGAGGACGGGCAGAAGGACAAGTTCGACCTGTGCTGGAAGTTCGACAACGCCAATTTGGTGCTGAATGGCAAGTCGTCCGAGCTGGTCAAGGACGACACCACGGGCAAGTGGCGGCTGAAGAACGACGATGCTTCGACAGTGACCCGGTCAACCGGGGCCGACAACGGTGACGACAACGGTGAGTACTGGACCGTCACCACCGGCGACGGCACCCGGTACGTCTTCGGCCTGGACAAGCTGACCGGAGCGGGCACCCAGCGCACCAACTCCGTCTGGACCGTTCCAGTGTTCGGTGACGACTCCGGTGAGCCCGGCTACAGCCAGGGCAGCGCGTTCGCGGACCGAGCCGTTACCCAGGCGTGGCGGTGGAACCTCGACTACGTCGAGGACCTGCACGACAATGCCATGTCGTATTGGTACACCAAGGAAACCAACTCCTACGCCAAGAATGGCGCGAGCACCGCCACCGCCTCCTACACCCGGGGCGGCTACCTCACCAAGATCCTCTACGGACAGCGCGCCGACTCCCTGTTCACGGGCGTGACCTCCGGCAAGGCCGAGTTCGCGTACTCAGAACGCTGCACCGCCTCTGACTGCTCCGAGCTGAAGGACTCCACTGCCCCGAACTGGCCAGACGTCCCCTTCGACTCAATCTGTGCCTCTGGTGATGACTGCCCCGCGACCGGCCCGTCGTTCTTCTCGCGCAAACGACTGACCCAGATCGATACCTATGTCTGGTCCGCCGGCACCAGTGCGTTCACGGCCGTCGACACCTGGGAACTCACCCAGGAGTACCTCGACGGTGGAGACATCGGCGACACCACCGACCAGACCCTGACCCTCAAGAGCGTGAAACGCACCGGGAAGAACGGCACAGCCATCAGCCTGAACCCGGTCACCTTCACCTACGACATGCGGCCCAACCGCGTCGACGGCGACCGGGACGACATCCTGCCGCTCACCAGGCCGCGCATCCGCACCGTCACCTCGGAGACCGGGGCCATAACCGACGTGACCCTCTCGGACCCAGAATGTGTACGCGGCAGCGCCATGCCCGCAGCCGAGGACAAGAACGCGTCATCCTGCTACCCGCAGTACTGGCACATCAACGGTGCCGAGGAAGCCTCCGTCGACTGGTTCCACAAGTACCGCGTCACCGATGTGATCACCAGCGACCCCACCGGCCACAGCGCGACCATGGAGAGCCACTACACCTACGCTGATCCGGCCTGGCACTACAACGACTCGCCCTTCACCCCGGCCGACGAACGCACCTGGTCGATCTGGCGCGGCTACCGTACCGTCACCGTCACCCAGGGATCCGGCTCCGGCACGTCGAAGAAGACCTCCCTCTATCTCCAGGGCATGAACGGGGACCGGCTCCTGGCAGCCGACGGCACACTGGACCCGGCCGCCCGTCGCACCGCGACCGTGCCCGGCAAGGATCTCACCGGCCTGGACGTGCCCGACCAGACGGACAGCGAGCAGTTCTCCGGATTCCTCCGACAGGAGATCACCTACAACGGCTCGACCCCCATCTCGGTCACCGTCAATGATCCCTGGTCGAAGAAGACTGCCACCCAGCACAAGTCCTACGCCGACACTGAGGCGTACTACGTCCGCACCAGCAGGACCACCGGCCACACCTACCTGACGGCCACCCAGTCCTGGCGCTCCACCGCCGTCGCCACCACCTACGACGACTACGGCATGGCCATAAAGGCCGAGAACACAGGTGACACCGCCCAGACCGGTGACGAGACCTGCACCCGCACCTGGTACGCGCGCAACGACAGCCTCGGCATCAACTCCCTCACCTCGCGCACCCGCACAGTGGGCAGAGCCTGCTCTGTCGCCGAAGCGGACCTGTCGCTGCCCTCGAACGCGGCGAACTCCGGTGACGTCGTCTCGGACACGGCCACCGTCTACGACAGCACAACCGCCACGGTGTGGACCGCAGCGCAAACCCCCACCAAGGGCGAGGCAGCCTGGAACGGCCGGGCCTCGGCCTACCCGGCCGGCGCGTCCGGTGGCGAGCGAGCACCGACGTCCTGGCAGACCGTCAGCCGCATCACCTACGACACGCTCGGCCGCCCCCTCACCACCACGGATCCCGTCGGCAACCCGACGACCGTCACCTACACCCCCGCCGACACCGGTCCGCTCACCCGTACCCAGACCAAGGACGCCAAGCTCTACAGCACCTACGCCTACATCGACCCAGCACGGGGCCAGACCACCAAGACCTTCGACCCGAACAACCGGACCACAGAAACGGCCTACGACGCGCTGGGCCGCACGACATCGGTATGGCTGCCCAACCGCAGCCGTTCCGGGGGACAGAGCGCCAGTTACGTCTTTGGCTACTCCATCTCCAAAACCGCCCCCTCCTGGACCTCCACCGGCACCCTGAAGGCGGACGGCACCACCTACTCCACCTCCTACACGATCTACGACTCGCTCCTGCGCACCCTCCAGACACAGGCCCCCGGCGCCACAAGCGGCCGGATCCTCACCGACACCCGCTACGACAGCCGGGGCCTGGCCTACGAGGCGTACGCCGACATCTTCGACACCGCCGCACCATCCGGGACCTACACACAGGCCGAGTACGGTGAAGCACCCAGCCTGACCAGCACCGGATACGACGCAGCCGGACGCCCGACCACGACGACGTTCCTGGTCGGCGGCGTACAGAAGTGGCAGACCACCACGACCTACACCGGTGACTCCACCGCCACCAGCGCAGCCGCCGGCGGCTCCGCCAGCCGCACGATCACCGATGCCCTCGACCGCACGGTCGAGACCCGCCAGTACGCCGGCACCTCGCCCACGGACAGCGACTACGGGGGCGGTTTGGGCGTGGGCTTCGCGAGCACCCGGTTCACCTATACACCGGGCGACAAGCAGAAGACGATCACCGGTCCGGACGGCGCGGTCTGGTCGTACGCGTACGACTTGTACGGCCGACAGGTCTCGGCGACCGACCCGGACAAGGGCACCACGACCACCGGCTACACGACACTCGACCAGGAGGCTTGGACCAAATCCGCCAGCGGGCAGGCGGTGATCTCCGCCTTCGACGTACTCGGCCGGGTCACCGACACCTGGAAGTCGGCGGCCAACGCGGACCTGACCAGCCCCACGGTGCTCGCGGCACAGAAGACGGACACCAACAAGCTCACCCACCTCACCTACGACACCGTCACCTCAGGCAAGGGTCAACCCGCCGAGTCCACCCGGTACGTCGGGGGAGTCGGGGGTAAGGCGTACACCCAGACCGTCACCGAGTACGACAGCCGCTACAACGTCACTGGATCGAAGCTCACGCTTCCGTCCAGTGAGCCGCTGGTCACCTCCGGTGCACTCGCCTCGAATGTCCTGAACTTCACCGCTCACTACAAGATCGACGGCACCCTGGAGCAGAGCACCGAGCCCGCGGCCGGCGGACTCGCGGCAGAGACCATCGAATACGACTACTCCGCCCAGGGACTGCCCACCACTCTCACCGCCGGCGGCAAGGGCATCGTCCTGAACACCACCTACACCGACTTGGGCCAGGTCTCGACCCTCCGGCTCGGGGTCTCCGAAGCGACCGGCACGAACAAGGTTGACATCACCAACGGCTACGAGGACGGCACTCGCCGCCTGCTGCAGACACAGGTCCGCGCGCAGACCCACGCGTACGACGCGCTGAACCTGCACTACACCTACAACGACGCCGGGAACGTCACCAAAATCGCCGACACCACCACCCTCGCCGGCGCCGGCAAGGCAGACACCCAGTGCTTCACCTACGACGGCTACCAACGCCTATCCGAGGCATGGACGCCGACCGACGGCGACTGCGCGGACAACAGGCGTACCGTCACCAACCTCGGTGGCGCGGCCCCCTACTGGTCGAGCTACACCTACGACACCGCCGGCCAACGGGCAACCGAAACCACACACGGCAGCAGTGGCTCGACGACCACCACCTACTGCTACAAGGCAGGCACCACCCAGCCCCACACCCTCCTCGCCACGACCACCGGCACCTGCACCGGAATCACCGCCCAGTATGCGTACGACGCTGACGGCAACACGACCACGCGCCCGGACGGCAGCACCACACAAAAGCTCGACTGGGACAGTGAAGGCAAACTCGCGAGCCTGACCGAGGACCCGAGCGGCGCCGCCCGAGCCACGGACTACCTCTACGGAGCCGACGGTAACCTGCTTATCCGCCGTAACACCTCCAGCAACGGGGAGACCGTCCTGTACCTCGGCGCCACCGAGGTACACCTCAAGGCCAACAAGGCGTGGGCCAACCGCTACTACACGCACGCCGGCGCCACCGTCGCCCTGCGCAGCAACCAGTCGGGCACGGACAAGATCACTCACCTCACCGGTGACCAGCACAACACCAACACGGTGGCGATCACGTCCGATACCCAGGTACTGACGAAGCGGTACCTGAACCCCTTCGGCTCCGAACGGGGCAGCGCCATCACCAACTGGCCGGACGACAAGGGCTTCCTCGGCAAGACCACCGACAAAGACACCGGACTCACCCACATCGGCGCACGCGAATACGATCCGGCCCTCGGCCAGTTCATCAGCGTCGACCCCCTCCTGCAGGTCGACATCCCGCAGACCCTCAACGGCTACAGCTACGCCGCGCAGAACCCGGTCACCCAGGCGGACCCGAGCGGCATGGGCCTGGCCTGCGGTCCGCAATTCGGCCTCGCCTGCCCGACACGCCCCGACGGCACCCCTGGCAACGGCCGACCGGGCGAAGCCGTGAAGCCCGTGTACGCATGCCCAAGCCTGACCAATCCGCAGTGCCCGGAGTACACGGGAGGCACCGCAGGTGGCGGTGGCGGCGGTGGCCACAGAGGAGGCGGAAACGGCGGATCCACGGGCGGCGGAGGTAACTCCTCGCAGCAGAAGGCTGTCCACGTCGACGACGGATGCAAAGACTGGGGCTTCCTGTCCAGCACCTGCCGCAGTGTCGGCGAGGTCTTCTACGGCGCCATCAGCAACGTTCCACACGCTGTCGAATACGCCGGCTGGATCTGGGACGACGACTGTTGGGGCGGCGGCCCGGGCACCCCAGGCTGCGACTACGGCGCCCAGTTCGACCGATGGGTCGCCGAGCACGGCTATGACATCGACGGCGACGCGTATCAGGTACCCAGTGTCGCGGCCGCTCTCCTCACCCACAGGCCGACGAGTCTTAAGGGCAGGCCGGTCAGCTTCCCCGCTCCTGGGAAGGTGAAGATCGACCTGACGCATATACTCGATCGGCATACTGCTGGAGGCAAGACCTACAAGCAAAGCGTTCGGGATGTGGAACTGAAGGGCGGTGTCCGCTACAAGGACAAGTTCTACGACGAGATGACTCCCAAGCAGATCGAGAGTGCAGTCCGTCAGTCTTATCGAAACGCTGGGAGCCCGATAAAGACGCAAGGCGATCGATACCTCATGAGGGGTACGGGCAAGGGTATGACGATAGAATTCTGGTACAACAAGGCGACGCAGACCATTGAGACGGCGTATCCGATCGGGCGTGGATGATGTTTCAGGTATCTGTAGACGAAGCCTCACTGGAGAAAGCTGCGTCTGGCGCCATCTGGGGGAATGTTTGGCTTGAGTTCGAAGGGCAATACTTTCCTCATTGGCGATGGAACGACATGGTCGTCCCATACCTGACTGCATTGGCGCAGGGTGTGAGGGATGTTAATAGTCGTCGCCCAGTTCGAGTGATGTTCTTCGATGGCCCCTTCTGGGTCGACATCCAGGCAAAGGGCGACGCTGTGGAGATCGAACCTGGCGGCGACGGGGCTGACGTCCCATCGTGCACAGTGGAACCTGTGGCCCTGTCGTCCAGTGTTCTGGAAGCGGGGCGACTCATCGTTGAGACATGTCAGCTTAAGGGCTGGAGCGACGACGACGACGTCCGCCAGTTGCGATCGGCTCTCCAGCGGCTCTCGTAAAGACCGAAGGACTTATCCAGCTCCCAGGCTGTCTGCGGTTTGGAAGCTGGGCCACGAACTGCAGCCATTCCGGTCACACGAGCGGGTACGGCTGGCGACAGTGGTGACTGCAGGAGGTTCACCACGGCGACTACGGCTGTCTGCACTGGGGGCTTCCCTTCCAGCGTCCGCAGCGTGGGAGGTTTTTCTGCGGCACTATCAGCAATGTCCCCCACGCCGTCGAGTACGTCGGCTGGATCTGGGACGACGACTGCTGGGGCGGTGACCCGGGCACTCCAAGCTGCGACTTCGGAGCTCAGTTCGACAGGCAGGTTGCCGAGCACGGCTACGACATCAACGGCGACGAGTACCAGGTGCCTTCGGCGCTGGCAGCGATCTTCGCTCACAATGGTTTGCGCAAGCCCAAGTCGTCCGGAGGAGTGGGCCCGGGGTGGTTTCCTTATGGCAGCGGCAAGGTGCCCAGCGGTTGGAGTGGTCCCGACATGACGAGAAAGTACAGGAAGGACCTGAACAAGCCAGGCTTCCTCTGGCGTGCTCCCAAGGTCAGGACAGCGTCCGCATAGACAAGGGCCACTCGAACTCCGCGAATGCCACTCAGCAGGTCGATCACGTCGTGATCAACTCCGGCGGCAGGATCGTGGGACTGGATGGTGTGCTTCTGCCGCGAAACGCGAAGATTCAGGACTACCCAGTCGAAGCTCACGTCCCGTTGATTGCATGGCAGACATGGCAGACATGGAGGACATGGAATGCCCCCTGACGACACTGAGCTACGGACACCCTGGCTGCGGGATCAGTTGGTCGACTGGCTCGCGAAGTTGGGAGACCGGGATCGGCAGGAGGTGAACTGGACGTCTGCCGGAGGGTCGGCCTTGGATCACATGTTGGACTTTTTCGACGATACCGGAGTGCTGGACGACCCCATGGGGAGAGTGGGGTTCATTCTCTATGGCGAAGAGGAGGCGAATGTCATGGGAAAACTCAAGTACGCGATCGATCGCGCCATTCAAGCCACTCCTGGGAACGATGCCGGAATGATCCGATCGCATACGTGGGAAACGGTTGTGGCCACTGCTCGGGAAGCCCTGAGTGTCATGGCGGTGGACAGTCCGTACAACGACTGATCCGA
The DNA here is from genome assembly GCF_040303865.1 of Streptomyces sp. NPDC094034. NCBI lineage: Bacteria > Bacillati > Actinomycetota > Actinomycetes > Kitasatosporales > Streptomycetaceae > Streptomyces > Streptomyces sp. NPDC094034. The sequence goes on from NZ_JBEOUD010000057.1 coordinate 13,925, forward strand.
GAAGCGGATCGGCTCCGAGGCTCTATCCGGACATCGCCTCACGCCGCACCTACGGTGTTCCACGTATCCATGCCGAACTGCGCCGCCTGGGGCGGCGGGTGAACCGCAAGCGCATCGCCCGCGTAATGCGCGAGCGCGACATCCGCGGCGTCACCCGCCACAGACACCGCTCGCTGACCCGGCCCGACAGGAAGGCGACGCCGGCCCCGGACCTCATCGGCCGCGACTTCCACGCCGAGCGTCCCGGCACCAAGCTCGTCGGCGACATCACCTACCTGCGCACCACCGAGGGCCGGCTCTACTTCGCCTGCTGGCTGGACCTGGCCACTCGCGAGGTCGTCGGCTATGCCATGGCCGACCACCACCGCGCTGATCTCGTCGTTGACGCCCTGGACATGGCCCACGGCCGGGGTGGCCTGCAGCCCGGCTGCGTGATCCACAGCGATCGCCGGCAGCGAATACACAACAGTCCAATTTCGTTACTGGATGCGAGAGTTGAGAATCCGGCGAAGATGCGGGCGCACCGGATCATTTTTCGACAACGCCGCCGCGGAGAGTTTATGGGCTCTGCTCAAAGAGGAGATCGGCACTCGGATCTGGCCCGACCGGGCCACCGCCCGCGCCGAGGTCTTCACCTTCATGGAAACCTTCTACAACCGCCGCCGCCTGCGCAAACACAAGACCTTCGGGCTATTTCACCCCAGCCGAGACCAGGCAACGGCATCAACACGCTCTCGCGGCATAACCATCGAGTGTCCAAGATCACGGGGAAACCTCACTTCAAGAGCTGCCTCTACGCCCTGGACGCGGATACCGGCGACCCACGGTGGCGGATCAGGATCGCCGAGGACCTCTGGGGCAGGGTGTCCACGGTCGCGGTCGACGGCAGCACCGTCTACTTCGGCACCGAGAACGGCGCCTTTTACGCGGCCGACACCACCAGAGGCGAACTTCGCTGGAAGTACCGGACGCAGTCCGACGGCGCGGGGTGGACCGACCCACCCCTTGCCACCGACGGCGTCGTCTACGGCAGCGTCAAAAACAAGCCCCCCACCGAAGAGGGCCCTGGCCGCACGTACGCGTTCGACGCTGACTCCGGCACACAGCTGTGGATCTACGACACGACGTACTCGGCCTCGCCGCTTAACCTCCCCGGCGGCGCGGTGCACTTCAGCGACATCAACGGTTCCCTGCACACCCTGGACCCCCGCACTGGCATGTCCTTGGGGACGCCCGACTGGCCGACGGCACTGACCCGAGCCTGGCCGTCTCCGGCGACAGCGCCTACTTCGACGGCGGCGACGGCGGCCTACACGCGGGGAGGATCTCTCTGACCGAGGGCTGAGCGCCCTGATCGCCCCGACCATCGGGCGGCAAGGAATCCCAGTCGACCTCCAGTGCTCCCCTCACCAAGCCAAGATTGGCATCGGCGAACGCCCCGATGATCGCAGGCATGTGCCGCCACGCATGCTTGTGATTCTCCTGCCGGTGACAACGAAACAGACAAGGGAAGCCCCGCCTGATCGAGAGATCGGGCGGGACTTCTTCGTTTCCGTGCGGGGCGCGTACGCGGTGCAGCGGGGACGGCCCACGTACGCCGACCGTATCGGTGGACGATCGACCGATCCACATGGGGTGAGCGGGCCCGCGTCCGTGGACGATCCGCCGCTGCCGCGCCCTGAAGCGGTATTGCTAGGGTATTGCGTATAGCGGAAGTGGCGCCGGGGGCAACGCTGTTGACCATCACGAACCGGGGGATGCCGTGAGCGGTGAAAGCGGACGGAACAGATTGCGGGTCAAGGGCGATCGACTGACCGATCTCGCCAACGACCTCGACGCGATGCAGGCCCACCTGGACAAGCAGGTCAAGCGCATGGACGCCGTCGTCGACAGCATCGAAGCGGGCTGGCGCGGGCCCGCGGCCAAGGCGTACCGGGCCCTGCACCGGGGCGCGGCCGAGGATGCCGTACGCATCCGCCTGGTCATCCAGCGCCTCGAACAGGCCGTACGGCTGAGCAGGGACGGGTTCTCGGAGCAGGACCTCGACGTCATGGAGCAGCTGCGGAAGATCCAGACCGAGACTGATGTGAAGGCCGAGGCCGCCGAACTCTCGACGCCGAACCCGGCCGCTGCCTCGCCGCGGAGCAGCATCGCCGATTTCTGAGTACGGAAGTACGGAGGAGATGGATGGCGGACGACGAACACATAACGGTCGACTTCGCGACGCTGCAGAGGCTGTCCGGCGAGCTCGAGGACATCCTCAAGAAGCTCAACGAGCAACTGGACCTGCTGTACGGCCGGGCGGAGAAGATTGTCCTCACCTGGGAAGGCGAGGCCCGCGAGGTCTTCGTCGACGAACTCGACAAGTGGGACCACTCCGCCCAGGACCTGCGGGCGGCGCAGAAGTGGCTGCACGAGGTCGTCACCAAGGGGCACATCAACTACGCGGCGGCACACCAGGCGGTGTTGCGGGGTTGGGGCGTCGGCTGATGGCGGGACCGAACTCCGGGCCGCAGCCGGGCGCGCAGGGTCCGGGCCGGAACGGCACCATCGACGTCAAGCCGTCGGACCTGTTCCGGGTCTCGGGCGGCGTGGCGATGCAGCAGACGCCGATGGACAGAGGCGCCAAGGACCTGCTGGACAAGCTGAGGGAGTACCCGGACGCCGGCGGCTTCGGCATCGCTCCCCAGGCCTTCGCCACCTCTTACGTGAAGGTGGGCGACCGCTTCCTTGAGGTGTGGGCGAAGAGTGTTGTCAGCATCGGCGGCGCTGCGGTCGGCTTCACCTCCACGGCCAACAACTACGCCAAGGCCGAGGCGGCCAACGACGCCACGGGCCAGACGAAGGCGGTCACCCAGCCGTTCCCGAAGGTCATCGAGAAAGTGCCGGACTACGGCTCCGTACCGAACCTGAAGTGGGGTGACGACGACGGCGGCGACGGCTGGATCCGTTCGCTGCTTGAATGGGTGCCCGAGCCGATCCGCGAGGTGCTGCGACCGGTCGTGAAGCACGCCTTCCGGATGGGCAGGGTCGCCGAGGTCTACCCGTTCCCGCAGCAGCACTACCTCAACTCGCTGTCCAACGCCTGGATGGCAACGACCATGACGCTTTCCACGGCCGAGAGCGGTCTGACGGGCAATGTCAGCAGTATCACGCAGCAGAGCAACAGCGAATGGCACGATGCCATGCGCCGGTTCTGCAGCTCGCTGTGGGGCACGACGGCGTGGGGCACGAGCACCGCGGGCTACCAGTGGAAGCATGACTCGGCCTCCTCGCAGACCGCCACGCATCCGGTGATGACGGTGCTGTTCGACACTGCTCAGAGGGTCAGCGATCTGCTGTTCCAGTTCGCCGAGGCGGCCGTGTACCTCAACGGCGAGGTCTGGGACGTGTACTGGGACGCGGTAGAGGAGGCCATTCCCAAGGTCGAGGTGAACCTCAAGGATGGCGTCGGCATGGACGACGTCAAGGGGCTCATCAAGGGCGTGGCGAAGGGGGTCGCCAAGGGCGCCGCCCAGCTCGGTGCAGGCATCATCCTCAACATCGACACCGCAACACTGAACGCGATCGTCACCAAGTACAACTCCCGCGTCCACGCACTGGTGCCGAAGCTTGACGCGCTGATGGGGCCGCTGGACGAGGCGCACCGGAGCGCGCCCACGTTCCACGCGGAGGAGGCCCGGGCCGAGGCGTTCGGCGCCAGGGCACTGAACGACTTCAAGAACGAGCACAAATACATGGTTCCGGGTGAGGACCCGAAGGACCATTTCTATCCGCTCGACCTCGCGAGTCAGGAAGGGATCGACAACGCGGACCGGATCGAGAAGTGGATCGAGCGGGTGCAGCAGCGGGAAAGGAACAACCCCGGCTGGGACCCGAACAATTCCAGGATATCCCCGCCGCTGACCCTCACCTTCCCGGACGTTACCGGCCGCACCGTCGAGCGCGCCGACTATGATGCGCACGGCATGAGGGCGACCGCGAGCGAGGTGCACTCCGCGCAGGTCGCCCTGAAGTACAGGAAGGGCATGGACCCACCCTTCGTGGTGATCACGTCATACCCCGTGTCCCCCTGAAACCCTCGGACGTTCTTTATGGAGATGATCGCGACGTGATCTCGCACACCGGCACCCTCTTCAACGACGGACCGGTCAGACGCGTGGTCGAGACGGCTCTGCGCGCCCAGGAGTCGCAGGGCGACCTCGACCTGGACGGCGAGTTCAGGCGCTTCGTTCGCACCGCGTGTGCCGCCGATACGTCGCGCTGGCTGTTTCCTGTCGCGTCCGTTGCCGCCCTGCTCGACCACACGGCCGACCTGTTTCGGTCGGAGGGCGCGGCATTCTTCCCGCGTACGTTCACCGAACGGCTGGACAAGGCGCGGGACGGTGTTCCGGGGGACGAGTACCTGCGCACGCTGGCCGGCCTGATCAGGATGGTCGACCAGGAGCCGGATGCCGGATTCGCCGATCTCCCCCTGGCGGACTGGGAGGCGGCAGCCCGTTTCCCGGAGCTTTTCGGTTTCGGCGCCAACTGGATCTATGACGGCGAGTACCCCTTGCTGTCCGATTCGATCGCGGCTTTCGTCGAAGCCGAGCATCCGTTCTGCAGCGAGACGTTCTCCCGACTGGCAGCAGATGCCCAATCGGTACTCGTGCTCTTTCCGGAGCCCGCGTCGCTGTCCGCCAATGTGACGCGATGGATTCCCTGGGCCTCGCACGACGCACTGCGTGAGATCACCCGAAGAATCGACGACCACATGCGGATCGAGCATTCCGGTTCCTGAAGCACGCCCCGCCCACAGGAAGTTCTGCGCATGATCGTAAGGACCCGCTCGGCCACCTATCCCGACCGAGAAACCGCCCAATGGGCCACTCAGCAGGTGGTGACCGCCAATGAGCAGAAGATCCACCGCTGGCTCGCCCAGGGCACCCGCGCCCGCCTCGCCATCGAGGCTGCCTGGCCCTCCCGCGAGGCGCCCGTCGGACGCGTACTGCTGCTGGCGATGATGCTCGCCGGGCGCGAGCCCGTCGATGTGCGCGCGGCGCGTGCCGTCCTCAAGCGTGAGCCGAACAGCCCGCACGGCTTCGTTGTGCTCACCACCGTCCCGATCTACCTGTAGAGGTCCAGCGCCGTGTCCATGAAGCCGCTCGAGTTCGACCGTCGCTATGGCGAGTTGGACCAGGTGATCTGCGCGTACACCGGCATGTCGGCCGACGATGAGCCGGACGCGCCGAGCGAAGCCCTCCAGGGCTACCTCCGCCACACCTGGCACACCCGCCCCTGGGCCCTGGCCACGGCGGAACAGCAGATCCGTGAGTACGCCCGCAACCCACCGGGCCGGCTGCGCTTGAGCCTCGGTGAGTTTTACCCCGTGCCGGACGTCGGCCTGCCCGAATCGGCGATCCAGGGCTGGCTGTTCGTGATCGCGGACCACTTGAAGCGGTCGGTCGAGGAGGGCGAGGTCCCGCTTCCGGTCGGCTCCCGCACCCACTGGGAGTGGCACGCCCGCTTCCCCGAGCTCGGCCAGTTTCTCGGCGGTTGGTTCTCGCAGGACATGCCGGACGAGTTCCCGGACCACGACGCGGCCGTACGCGACTACATCGCCACCACGGACCCGCAGTTGGTTGCCCGCCTCACGGGCGAGCTCCGCGAACTGCTCGCCCTCGCCCTTGAAGAGTCCGACTACGCCCTCGCGATGGCTGAGCTGGGCATGGAGGTCGACCCGCCCCGGCCGTACTCCCCGAGCGGCTGGCTGGCCCACCTCGCGGACGGTCTGGGCGGATTCAAGGCGGACTACGGACCCGGACCGGCCGCAGGCTGACTGCGCGCTCTGCTTCGCCCTGAGTGCGGGCTCTCCACACCACCTCGCCTGCTGCACGGCCGAGGCCCTGCGGTCCGCGGGGGTGGTTTATCCGCTGTTGCGGAAAGTGCCATGGTGAAGGAGTCGGTTCCGTGGTTCGACCGTGCGACAGCGTAGGCCGGCCAGCCAGCCAGCCAGCGGGTGACGGCTCGTTGCGGCGTCTGTGGGTGCCGGTTCATCCGCGCAGGTCATTGACTTACGAAGGGTCTGTAGAGGTGCACGACGAAGGCAAAGGTCGAACGCGTTCAATAACCTCGTCGGGTGTGCACGTCCGTCGCCCCCTCAGCAAGATGTGGCGTGATCTCCGGCATGTCAATTTTCGCGTTGAAATAGAGGCGATGGCGCTGGAGACCCTGCGCGCGTATGCGGGCGCAGGGAGGTAAAGGCCGGCGTCGTCCCGACGTGCTCAAGATCGCTTGACCGCGCTTCGAGTCACTCGATGGAGGCGTGCGTCCTCGGCTTGCGCCATGGTGACTCTGGCGGCCGTGCAGCGTGCGGTAGATGTTTTGACCCCGCTGTACGGCGCAGTACAGCGAGGTATGGCTGTTCAGATCTTCAATGCGATGTCGAGCGCATTGCTGGGGGTCAAGGGGTCGCAGGTTCAAATCCTGTCGTCCCGACAGTGATGTCGGATATTTTCGCAGCTCAGGTGCCGTCTTCGGATGGCCCCTGGCGCTTTTCCGGGAGCGCTTCGGGAGCGGGTGGGAGCACGGGCCGCTCCCACTCGCTCCCAACCCGCGCGAAGCTGCGAGCGACGTCAATCCACGGTTGATCGTGGGTCGCCCGATGGTGTCGCTCCCGGTGAAGATCTCTGCCGTTCGGCTCCGCTGTTCTGCGCCACCATCACCGCCCGGCAACTGCGCGCTCTGCTGCGGCGACGTTCACACACCCCGCAAAACACCATCGGCGAAGCAGCCGACGAAGAAGTCAACCGCCCCACGCCCACGCCGCACAGGTTGAAGATCAAGCTAGGGCCTGTTGCGAATGTGCTGGTTGCCGCTCGAAAGCGCCGGCTGATCCGACCGGGGCAAGCGCCCGAGCCGATGATCCATGATTAGTGCTGGAAGCGATCGGCTGGAGGAGGAGTGCGGTTGAGCAGGACTGTGCCGGTGATTGCCGGTGAAGCGATGTTCTGGGCCTATTACTCCAGCCGTAGTTCGTGATCTTGTGGGTGGGGGGCGCCGCTGATATGGGCGCGGCCACCGTTGACCATCTGGACGAGATCGGCCGCGTCACCGGTGGCGTCCGTCGTTTTTGGCCTACTCGAGTCCACCGAGGCGAAGGGCATCCTCGATCTCGCCGAGCTTCGCGGACGGCAGGACGCCCGCCCGCCCGATCAGGTCTTCCCTGGTCAGGGTGACCAGCCATGTGCAAGGGATGAGGCCGGGACGTGGAAGTGCGACTCTGAGGACGCCTTCGAGAGGCAGTCCTTCGGGGGCGCCGACTGTCACCTCGACGGCCACGCCGCTGAGATCGGTGCCCGCGGGAGCGACGACCTGCATCGCCAGGAAACTGGACTCCTCTTCTTCGGAGAGCAGTACGACTGCCCTCCGCTCGTCGAAATCTGCCCACCAGACTTCGCCACGTTGCATATGTCCTCCTGACACGGACGGCGCGCCTGCATCGCCCCTTCGGCCGCCGCCTACTCCTGCCACAGATCGTGAGGTTGGCTGGTCAGGGCCGGTGAGAAGCTGGCTGTGGCCACCGCCGATCATCGGTGTGTGAAGACAGAAGATCATGCGGCGGCCGCAGGTCACAGCGTAGTCCCTGCTGGCTGGCGGGATGTGTTCGAGGGCCTGATGGGCCGGATCGCGGGCCGGTTTGCCCGGGTCGAACCCCGTTTTCGGACACGGAAGTTGGTACTGGGGCTGCTTGCAGACCTGCCGCGCAAGAACTGCTGGACGATCGCCGAGCACGTCGGGGACGCCACTCCGGACGGGCTGCAGCACCTGCTGGGGCGGGCAAAGTGGGACGCCGACCTGGTCCGTGACGACCTGCGCGAGTTCGTGCTGGAGCACCTGGCCGACGACGAGGCCGTGCTGGTGGTCGACGAGACCGGTGATCTGAAGAAGGGCACGCACACCGTGGGCGTCCAGCGCCAGTACACCGGCACCGCGGGCAGAATCGAGAACTCCCAGGTCGCCGTCTACCTCACCTACACCTCCCGGCACGGTCACGCGGGCATCGACCGCGCCCTGTACCTGCCGAAGTCCTGGACCAGCGACCAGGACCGCTGCAAACAGGCCGCCATACCGGACGAGGTCGGCTTCGCGACCAAGCCGCAACTGGCCCAGCAGATGATCGAACGCGCCCTGGACGCCGGAGCCCCGGCCGCCTGGGCCGCCGGCGACGAGGTCTACGGCGACAACCCCAAACTGCGCGCCGCGCTGGGAAAGCGCGGGCTCGGCTACGTGCTCGCGGTCTCATGCACCCACCGTGTCCTCACCCCGGCCGGTCCCCAGCGCGCCGACCACCTGGCCAAACGCGTCCCGCGCCGGGCCTGGCAGAAGCTGTCCGCCGGACGCGGCGCGAAGGGACACCGCTGGTACGACTGGGCGCTGGTCGCCATCACCGCAGGCGATCCGACGGGCCACCAGCACCTGATGATCCGCCGCAACCGCACCACCGGCGAACTGGCCTACTACCGCTGCTACTCGCCCCGACCGGTGCCGCTCTCCACGCTGGTCAAAGTCGCGGGAAGCCGCTGGACCGTGGAGGAGACATTCCAGAGCTCGAAGGGCCTGGCGGCAAGTGCGCCACTGGGACTCCTGGCACCGGTGGGTCACGCTCGCCCTGCTCGCCCACGCCTTCCTCGCCGTCACCGCCGCCCTCGAACGCCGCGACCAGGCTCCGACAGACGACGGGACCAGCCCAGGCGGACTTATCCCCCTCACCTGCAACGAGATCCAGCGACTGTTCACCGCCTTGGCCGTCCGGCCTGTCCGCGACACCGCCCACCGACTGCGCTGGTCGACCTGGCGCCGACGCCATCAAGCCCGCGCCCGCCTCAGCCACTACCGCCGCCAGACCACCCTGCAGCCATGAAGATCACGATCTACGGCTGGAGTACTATGACGTGGCGCTCGGCGTTCTCTTCATTGAGGCGGCGCGAGTTGGTGCGCAGTTGCCGGAGGATCTGCGGCCTTCGTGTTGGCCGGAGTTGGAGCGGGATCTTCGAACCCAGGCCATGATGGGCAGCAGGTCCGCTGTGCTGCTCGACGACTTCGCCGTCGAGCAGCGACAGGCACTCCTGAGCTGGGTTGTGGAGGCGGCTCGCCGGATCGAGGACCGCGGCGGCGTGAGCCGAGACGAAGTCTCGTCCTGGTACGAGTTGGAGGAGAGCGCGACCAGCTTCCTACGCGGTGCAGAACACATCGCCGCTGCGCCGCTTGTTGAGCTGGCGCAGGCTCTGGTAGATCTGGCTGCCGGCACGCTCTCCCCAGCTCCAGCCGAGTGTTGTTGGTACTACGGAACTCCGGAAGGGCGGGTTGTGCAGGGCGAATAGGGCGTGCTGTGACCAGGTGTCATAGCCACTCGTTGATCGTTGCGACCAGTACGGTCACTTCGTAGTGGACTGCCGGCTTGTCGTACATCGTGGTCACGGCGCGCTGGCGTTTCAGGCGGTTGATGTCGCACTCCACGGCGTAGCGCTTCTTGTAGGCCTCCTTGTCGAAGGCCGGCGGCCGACCACCTCGGGGGCCGGGTACGCGTTCTTCTCCCGCCGGCGAGACAACCAACTGGTCAAAGCGTTCCACGACTGGCTGCGCGCACGGGTGCACACTGCCCAAGGCTGCGGCAGTGACCCAATTCACATGACGTTCCGTCAACTTAGTTTCTTTTCAGCTGACTTGATTATTTGCCTACCCGTGTGGGCGCCAGTACGGTCGCTGCGGCAGAGGGGATGCATGAGTACATCCACTTGCACAATCTCGGGAGAAAACCATGCGTAGAGCAATATCCGTGCTGTCGGCCGTGTTTGCGATGCTCATCGGCGGCATCGCTTTCGCGCCCACCGCGAGCGCCGCAGGCTACGGGTGCAGCGGGAACCTGATCGACAGCTATGACGTCCGTACCGATGGCGGAACCAAGTGGGGCGTCGCGTACCTCTACTACAGCACCGCCAACGGCGGCACCAACTGCGCCGCGGTCGTCGACACCTACTGGGGCACCGGCACCACCAAGCTCATGGTGGCCAACATCTGGCGGTGCACGGCTGGAACCCAGCCGGGGGGAACGTGCTACATCGATCAGCAGAGCCACGATGATGGCTACTACACGTCGTATGCGGGTCCGGTCTCCGTCACGGGTACCGCTAATCGCTGCATCCACGTGGATGGGACGATCTGGAACCCCTCCCGTACAACGGCCGCGTCCGTCAGCGTCAACGCGGTCCACTGCTAGCAGCCAAGCCTGATGCGGAGCGGCACTCCCATCGCGATACAGAGCGGCTCCCCTGCGGGCAGCTGAGTGATCTTCGGGAAGGCCGCCTATAGCGGCAGGGGCTCCTGCACAGCTCGATGGGTGTCAAAGCCCACGAACGTCAGGAGGCCCTGTGCCGGCAGTCCTCCGCGGGAAGTTCCTCGCGGACCGGCAGCGCCTGGTGGGAGCTCGCTCACGGTGTTGAGCCCAGCATGCCCGGGTGGTCCCGGGTGGGCGCCGGCGGTACGGTCGCCAGGGCGAGTACGGCGATCGCGGCGGCGAGGGCGAAGACGTAGAACCCCCACGGGTACGCCACGCCCGTCGCGACCAATTGCCCGCCGAGGTAGGGGCCGACGATCGCGCCCGCCCTGCCGGCACCGGCGGACATGCCCAGCGCGGTGCCGCGGATCGCGGGCGGGTAGAGGTGTCCGACGAAGGCGTAGACGAGAACCTGCGCGCTGAAGACGAAGACGCCCGCGGCGAGCACGGCGGCGTGCACCACTAGCGAGCTGCCGGTCCTGATGCTGAGGAGCGCGAGGAAGATCCCGGCGAGCCCGAACCAGGCGAGCACGGTTGCTTTGGTGCCGCGCAGGTCGGCGATCGATCCGGCGACGAGCAAGCCGATGACGGCGCCCACGTTGAGCACAAGCAGCAGGGTGAGTCCGCTGGTCAGGGAGTAGCCTGCCTGGCCCATGATCGTGGGCAGCCAGGTGTTGAGACCGTAGACCAGCAGCAGGCCCATGAACGAGGCGGCCCAGATACCGAGACTGATCCGGCGGTAGGCGCCCCGCACCACGTCGGTGCTCCGTGCCGGTTCGGCCTGCCCTTGTGAGACGCGCAGGTATGCCTCGGACTCGGGCAGCTTCGCCCACATCACCGGCAGGCTGGCCAGGCCGAGGATCCCTCCGAGCGCGAACATCCACTGCCACCCCAGGTTCGGGATCACCCACAGGGCCACCAGCGCGGTGAGCACGGCACCGACGTGATAGCCGGTCATCATGCGGGTGACCGCCGTGCCGCCGCGGCCGGCGCTCGCGTGTTCGGACATGAAGGCCAGAGCGGTCGGCAGGCAGGCGCCGAGACCGAGTCCGGCCAGGAAGCGCAGCAACACGAAGGTCGCCACATTCGGTGCGACGGCGATGGCCAGCGTGAACAGGGAGAACGCGGCGATGCAGCCGATCAGGCAGCGCCTGCGTCCGTAGCGGTCGGTGAACGGGCCGATCGCGATGGCGCCGATGCCGACGCCGACCAGGCCGACGGTCGCGGCGGTGGTCAGTGAGGCGGAAGTGAAGCCGAGGGCTTGGGTCTTGGCGATCGTGGGGATGACCGCGCCGAGGACGACGAGGTCGAAGCCGTCGAGGGCGACGGCGATCCAACACAGCAGGACCGGCCAGCGGTTGTCTGGTCGCCGTTGCCCGGTGCGCGGGGTCGATTTCGCTGCTGACATGGGGGCCTCCGTTCGGGTGTCCGTGAGCGTGACAGCTGTCACAGGCGACCCCAACGGTTCTCTTCCGCTGAGCGGAAGGTCAGTCGGGCGAGTGGGAACCGAGGCTCCGTCCGATGCCCTGGGCGGCCACCTGGAGGGCCGCGACCAGGCGCGCCTTGTCGCGGCGGAAGTTCGGCACGACGACTCCGAGTGCGGCCACTACCGCAGCCTCGCCGGGCAGGGTGGGCGCGAGGACCGGCACGGCCAGGGAGCAGGCGCCGAGCGACATCTCCTCGACGGTGCGGGCGTAGCCGTCCCGCGTCACCCGCGCCAACTGCTCACGCAGCCGCGCGGGTTGGGTGATCGTGTACGGCGTGATCCGGGTCAGGTTCGCCAGCGCCCGGTCGCGCACCTGTTCCGGCGCGTGGGCCAGCAGCACCTTGCCGACACCGGTCGCGTGCATCGGTAGTCGGGTGCCGACCTGGCTGACCACCGGCACCGATGCCCGGCCGGAGAGCCGTTCGATATAGAGGACGTGTGTCCTGTCCCGGACGGCAAGGTGCACGGTCGCCAGGGTGGCGGCGTGGATGTCGTTCAGGAACGGCGAGGCGACCTGCCGCAGTTCGGTCTGCACGGGCGCGAGGAGACCGACGTCCCAGATCCGACGGCCCACGACGTACTCCCCGGACGCCCTGCGTAGCAGCGCCCCGCCCAGGACGAGTTCGCCGGCCAGCCGGTGCGCTGTCGTCAGTGGCAGGTTCGCGCGCCGGGCGAGGTCGGCCAGGGTGAGCGTGCGGTGCCGTTCGTCGAAGGCGTACAGCAGCGACAACGCACGAGACACCACCGACACTCCGGGGCTCGACGTGTTCCCGGCCATCAGGTTCCTTCCGCTCAGCGGAAGCATAGGCTCGCTCGCCCTCACCCGGAAGGCCCACGATGTGGGTCATGAGCACGAGCGAGGCGTCACTGGAGACGCAGACCATCGTGAGCGATCAGATCGCACGGCTGCACCGTGCGACGACGTCGGCGCGGACGCAGCCGCGTCTGGACTTCGCGCCGTACCGCAGTTCGGCGCTGCGGCATCCGACCAAGGCATTGTGGCTCGCAGACCCCGAGGGGGCCGAGTTGGTGGCCCCGGCCTTCGGTCACGGCGACGTCGATCCGCTGGAGGCCGAGCTGACGATCCAGGACGGCGGCGAGCCGATCGGCGAACGGCTCATCGTCACGGGGCGGGTTCTCGACGGCTGGGGCAAGCCGGCGCGGCACCAGTTGGTGGAGATCTGGCAGGCCAACGCGGCAGGCCGTTATGCGCACAAACGCGACCGGCATCCCGCGCCGCTCGACCCGCACTTCACCGGGCTGGGCCGGTGCCTCACCGACGGCGAGGGGTGGTACCGCTTCACGACGATCAAGCCCGGCCCGTACCCGTGGCGCAACCACCACAACGCGTGGCGCCCGGCGCACATCCACTTCTCGCTGTTCGGTACCGAGTTCACCCAACGGATGGTCACCCAGATGTACTTCGCGGGCGATCCGTTGTTCGCGTTCGACCCGATCTACCAGTCGATCACCGACGCGGCCGCGCGCGAGCGCCTTGTCGCCGCCTACGACCACGACCTGACCCAGCACGAGTGGGCCACCGGCTACCGCTGGGACATCGTGCTCACCGGCGGCCACGCCACTCCGATGGAGCACGACCATGCCTGAGCCACTGCCGCCCACGCCCGGCCAGACCGTCGGCCCGTTCTTCCACTACGCGCTGCCCTACGCACGCGGCAACGAGCTCGTGCCGCCCGCGACGCCGGGAGTGATCCGGCTGCATGGCACGGTGTACGACGGCGCCGGCGAGCCGGTCCCGGAGGCGCTGGTGGAGATCCGCCAAGCCGACGGCGGGGGCCGGGTGCCGCGTCTGGAGGGCTCGCTGCGCCGCGACGGGATGGCGTTCACCGGCTGGGGACGCGCGGCCACCGACAGCGTCGGCCGCTACTCGTTCACCACCTGCGAACCGGGCCCGGCCGGACCGGGGACCGCGCCGTTCTTCTCCCTCGTGGTGTTCGCCCGCGGTCTGCTCAACCGGCTGTTCACCCGCGCCTACCTGCCCGGAACCACCGCCGACCCGTTCCTGGACTCGGTGGAGCCCACCCGGCGGACGACCCTGCTGGCCGCACGCGAGGACGACGGATGCCTCCGCTTCGACATCCACCTCCAAGGCGACCGCGAGACGGTCTTCCTGCACTTCCCCGGGCACGGTCCGCGATGAGCCTGCTGTCCCCAGGCGCGCACCGGGCCGCCGGGCTGGCCGACGACACGGCGCTGGTGGCCGCGATGCTCGCCGTCGAGGCCGCGTGGCCGCACGCGCTGGCAGCCGCCGGGGCGCTGGACGCCGCGGACGCCCTCGCACTCGACCGGGCCGTCCGTGGCTGGCCAGTCGATCTCGACCGACTGCGCGCAGGCACCGAGGCCGCGGGAAACCCCGTGGCACCCCTGGTCGGCGCGCTGCGCGACGCCGCCCCCGACGACCGGCTGGCCCGCCTGATCCACCGAGGACTGACCAGCCAGGATGTGCTCGACACCGCGCTGGTACTGATCGCACGGAACACCTTGAACCGCGTCCGGGACGACCTGGGCGCCACCGCGCACGCCCTGGCCGCGCTGGCCGGGCGGCAGCGCGACACCGTGATGGCAGGCCGCACGCTCACCCAGTACGCCGTCCCGGTCACATTCGGGCTCAAGGCCGCGCGGTGGCTGTCCGGGGTACTCGATGCCCGCGACGACGTCGAGCACGTGCTGCGCGCGCTGCCGGTCCAGTGCGGCGGCGCCGCGGGGACCCTGGCCCTGGTGGCCGAGACCGGCGCCGACCCGGTCGCCGCGGCTCAGGCGTTCGCCGACCGGCTCGGCCTGGTCCGGCCCGGCCTTCCGTGGCACACCACCCGTACCCCGGTCACCCGGATCGGCGCGGCTCTGGCGAGTGTCTGCGCGATGACGGGGGTGATCGCCTCGGATGTCGCCGTCCTGTCACGGCCCGAGATCGCCGAGGTCCGCGAGGGCGCCGTCCCGGGCCGGGGCGGCTCCTCGACCATGCCGCACAAGCGCAACCCGGTGCTCGCCGTGCTTGTGCGCGGCGCCGCGCACCAGGCCCCGCAACTGGAGGCCCAGCTCCGGCTCGCCGCGGGACTGACCGTGGACGAGCGGCCCGACGGCGCCTGGCACAGCGAGTGGCCCGCACTGCGCCGGTTGCTGGAACTGACGGCCACGGCCGCGTCGCAGACCGCCGAGCTCACCGCGGGCATGGAGGTGGACGCCGAGGCGATGACCGCCCGCGCCCGCGCCGCCTCCGGCCTGCTGCTCGCCGAACGCGGCACACCGGGTGATCCGGCCGACTATCTGGGTGCTTCGGGTGCGTTCGTCGACACCGTTCTGGCCCGGCTCCGGAGGGCAGGGGCGGACCATGACTGAGGCCCCCCGCCTGACCTTCACACGACTGGCGGGCAGCCCCGGCAGGGGAGGCCTGCTGATTGTCGGCCCCTCCCTCGGCACCTCGGTCGCCGCGCTGTGGGGGACCACCGCCACGCTGCTGGCCGGTCATTTCGACGTCATCGGGTGGGACCTCCCCGGCCACGGACGCAGCGTGCCGGCCACGGAGCCGTTTACGGTCGGCGGGCTCGCGGCGGCAGTGCGGCGGGGGACCGCCGGGCTGTGGAACGGCGACCGTCCCGCCTGGTACGCCGGTGTGTCGCTCGGCGGCGCGGTCGCCCTGGAGTTGGCGCTCACGCCCGGCATGTTCGACCGGGTGGTATGCATCGCTGCCGCGGCCCGGATCGGTGACATGGCAGCGTGGCACGAACGCGCGGATCTGGTTCGCCACGACGGGACGAGCGCGCTGGTCCCCGGCTCGAAGCGGCGCTGGTTCGCCCCCGGCTTCGCCGAACGCGCCCCGGACACGGCCGAGCGCCTGGCACGCTCGCTCACCGGGACAGACCGCGAGTCCTACGCCCTGGCCTGCGAAGCCCTCGCCGCGTTCGACCTGCGCGGCCAACTGCACCGGAGCGTGGTGCCGTTGCTCGTCGCGCCCGGGGAACACGATGTCGTGGTCCCACCCTCGTCTGCCGCCCGGACCGCGGCGATCGCGCCTGGCGCGGCGCTGCGCGTCCTCGACGGCTGCGGACACCTGCCGCCCGCCGAACGCCCGGCCGCCGTGGCCGCGTTGCTCACCTCCGCAACCCGGGAGCTCTCATGACCAACCCCTATGACACCGGAATGCGGGTGCGTCGCCAGGTGCTCGGCAACGCGCACGTCGAGCGAGCCGAAGCAGGCAAGACCGCGCTCACCACGGACTTTCAGGAGCTGATCACCCGTTACGCCTGGGGCAGCGTCTGGACCCGCCCCGGCCTGGACCACCGCACCCGCAGCGTCGCCACGCTCACCGCGCTGCTCGCTCTCGGGCACTGGGAGGAGTTCGCGATGCACGTGCGCGCCGCCCGTACCAACGGGCTCACCGAGGCCGAGATCGGCGAGGTGATCATGCACGGCGCGATCTACTGCGGTGTGCCGGCCGCCAACCGCGCGGACGGCGCCTTCACCGCGGGCAGCTCGGGGAGTCGACCCGACGATCGTCAACCGCAACGGTGGCGCCTGAGATGACCACACTCGTCGCCACCCCCGCCGACGCTGTCGCGGGCATTCCGGATGGCGCCACCGTGATGATCGGCGGGTTCGGCACGGCGGGGCAGCCGGTCGAGCTGATCGAAGCGCTCATCGACTCCGAGGTCCGCGACCTCACCGTGGTCAACAACAACGCGGGCAACGGAGACCGAGGCCTCGCCGCCCTGATCGGGGAACGCCGGGTCCGTAAGATCATCTGCTCATTCCCGCGCCAAACCGACTCGCACCGCTTCGACACCGAGTTCCGCGCAGGCCGGATCGAGCTGGAACTCGTGGCCCAGGGCAACCTGGCCGAACGCATCCGCGCCGCGGGCGCCGGGATCGGGGCGTTCTTCACCCCCACCGGCTACGGCACCCCGCTCGCCGACGGCAAGGAGACCCGTGAGATCGGCGGCCGGAACTACGTGCTGGAGTACCCGATCCACGCCGACGTCGCCCTCATCTCCGCGTACGCCGCCGACCAGGCAGGCAACCTGCTCTACCGCAAGACCGCCCGCAACTTCGGGCCGATCATGGCCACCGCGGCCACCATGACCGTCGCTCAGGTACGCGAGTTGCGCCCGCTCGGCGGCATCGACCCCGAGCACGTCGTGACACCGGGCGTGTTCGTCGACCGCGTGGTCCCCGTGCACGCGCAGCCCGAGGAGCGACCGTGACCGTTACTTCGCAACGCCTGGACACCGACGCACTCGCGGCCGTCGTGGCCCGCGACATCCCGCCCGGTTCGTACGTCAACCTCGGCATCGGCCGACCCACCAAGGTCGCCAACCACCTCGATCCCGACGCCGGGATCGTGCTGCACACCGAGAACGGGATGCTCGGCATGGGCCCCGAGGCACACGGCGACCAGATCGACCCCGACCTGATCAACGCGGGCAAGGTCCCGGTCACCGAACTGCCCGGAGCCGCCTACTTCCACCACGCGGACTCGTTCGCCATGATGCGCGGCGGTCACCTCGACCACTGCGTGCTGGGCGCCTACCAGGTCTCCGCCCGGGGCGACCTCGCCAACTGGCACACCGGAGGGCCGGACGCCATCCCCGCGGTCGGCGGCGCCATGGACCTGGCCATCGGCGCCAAGCAGACCTTCGTGATGATGACGCTGCTCACCCGGGCCGGGGCAGCCAAACTGGTTCCCTCATGCAGCTACCCGCTGACCGGCGTCGGCTGCGTCAGCCGCGTCTACACCGACCTCGCCGTCTTTCTCATCGAGGACCACGCGGTGGTCGTCCGGGACGTGTTCGGCATCGCCTTCCCCGACCTGCGAGCCCTCGTCGAGATTCCACTCGTCGACGGCACCGACGCCAAGGAGCGACCATGTCCCGCACTGCCTCCCGCACCACGGTCGGGATCGTCGGAGGCGGCCCGGCAGGGCTGATGCTCTCCCACCTGCTCCATCTGGCCGGCATCGAGTCCGTCGTGATCGAAACCCGCACCCGCGGGGAAATCGGGGAAACCCAGCGCGCCGGCATCCTCGAACGTGACAGCGTTCGCCTGCTGGTCGACTCCGGTGTGTCCGACCGCGTGCTGCGCGAAGGCCACGAGCACCGGGGCATCCAGCTCCGCGTCGGCGGCGTCGGCCACCGCATCGACTTCCAGGCACTGGCAGGCGCTTCGACCTGGCTCTACCCCCAGACCGATGTCTTCCTCGACCTCGCCGAAGCCCGCGCCCGCGACGGCGGGGATGTCCGGTACGGCGTCAGCGAGTCCTCCGTCGCCGACGTCACCAGCGACCGCCCCGCGATGCTGTTCACCGACGCCGGCGGGCGCGACCACGAAGTGCGGTGCGACGTGCTGGTGGGCGCCGACGGCTCGCGCGGCATGACCCGGCACTCGGTCACCGGCCGTCAGGAGTACTTCCGCCGCTACCCGTTCGCCTGGTTCGGCATCCTCTGCACGGCGCCACCCTCCTGCGACGAACTCGTCTACGCCCGCTCCGACCGCGGCTTCGCCCTGATCAGTCGGCGCACCGACACGGTGCAACGGATGTACTTCCAGTGCGCCCCCGACGAGTCCGTCGCCGACTGGCCCGACGACCGCATCTGGGCCGAACTCCAGGCCAGGGTCGTCGGCGAGGACGGATTCACTCTGCGCGAAGGCCCCATCATCGCCAAGACCATCCTGCCGTTCCGCTCCTACGTGTGCGAACCGATGCGCCACGGCAACCTGCTACTCGCCGGCGACGCCGCACACACCGTCCCGCCCACCGGCGCCAAAGGACTCAACCTGGCGCTGGCCGACGTCCGGGTCCTGGCCGAGGTGATCGAACGCGCCGTACGCAAAGCCGGCCGCTCCGCCCTCGACCACTACACCCCGCGCGCCCTGGACCGGGTCTGGAAAGCCCAGCACTTCTCCTACTGGATGACCACACTGCTCCACCGGACACCCGGCGCCTCACCCTTCGACGAGCGCCGCCAACTCGGCGAACTCACCCACCTCGTGACCTCCCACACCGCCTCCGCCCTCCTCGCGGAGGGCTACACCGGCTGGCCGCGGTTCGGTCGGGATGGCAGGGTGACCGACACCAGGAGTGTCTGATCACGCGGCACCTCCTCGGGCGGGGTTGGTCCAAGCGGCTTCGCGCAGCAGACGCAGGCCGTTGAGACCGACGATGACGGTGGAGCCCTCGTGCCCGGCGACGCCGAGCGGCAGCGGCAGGGTGGCGATGAGGTCCCAGGCCACCAGCGCGGTGATGAAGACGCCGGCGATCACCAGGTTCTGGACGACCAGGCGCCGGGCGGTTCGCGAGAGGGCGACGACGCTGGGGATGGTGGCGAGTTCGTCGCGGACGACGACGGCGTCGGCGGTCTCCAGGGCGAGGTCGGAGCCGGCCTTGCCCATCGCGATGCCGGTGTGCGCGGCGGCCAGGGCGGGGGCGTCGTTGACGCCGTCACCGACCACCAGCACCCTGCGGCCTTCGCCCTCCCACCCCCGTACGGCGGCGGCCTTGTCCTCGGGGAGCAGTCCGGCGCGGACGTCGGTGATGCCGACCTGGGCGGCCAGGTGGCGGGCGGCGCGCTCGTTGTCCCCGGTCAGCAGTACCGGGGTACGGCCGGTCAGCTCGGTCAGGGCGGCCACCGTGGCGGCGGCGTCCGGCCGCAGCCGGTCGGCGACGCCGATCACCCCGACCGGGCGTTCGTCGCGCAGGACCAGGACCGCGGTCTGCCCGGCCTGCTCCAGTTCCGCCACCGCCGCGGGCACGGGCCCGGCGCGGTCCGGAAGGCGGGCGGGTGATCCGACCTGGACGGTGCGGCCCTCGACGGTGGCGCTGACGCCCTGGCCGGGGGTGGAGGTGAAGTCGGACGCCTCGTGCGGGTGCAGGCGCCGATCGCGGGCGGCGTCGACGACGGCGCGGGCGAGCGGGTGTTCGCTGGGGTGTTCGGCCGCGGCCGCCAGCGCGAGCAGTCCGTCCTCGTCCAGCCCGGAGCCGGGCAGGGGCCGGACGGCGGTGACCTGGGGCATGCCCTCGGTCAGGGTGCCGGTCTTGTCCAACGCGACCGCGTCGACCTGGCCGAGGCGTTCCATCACGACGGCGGACTTGGCCAGGACGCCGTGGCGGCCGGCGTTGGCGATGGCGGACAGCAGCGGCGGCATCGTGGAGAGCACGACCGCACAGGGCGAGGCGACGATCATGAACGTCATCGCGCGCAGCAGGGCGGGCTGGAGCGCGGAGCCGAAGGCGAGCGGGACCGCGAAGACGGCGAGGGTCGCGATCACCATGCCGATCGAGTAGCGCTGCTCGATCTTCTCGATGAACAGCTGGGTGGGGGCCTTGGTCTTGGAGGCATCCTCGACCATCGTCACGATCCGGGCGATCACCGAGTCCGCCGGGTCACGCTCCACGCGCACGCGCAGGGCGCCGGTGCCGTTGACGGTGCCGGCGAACACCTCGTCCCCGGCCCGCTTGGCCATGGGCAGCGGCTCGCCGGTGATGGTGGCCTGGTCGACATCGCTCGCGCCATCGACGATCTGGCCGTCGGCGCCGACCCGCTCGCCGGGCCGCACCAGGATGGTGTCCCCGACCCGCAGCGTCTCGGCGGGGACGCTCTCCTCGCCGCCGCCGGGCAGCAGCCGGGTCGCCGTCGTCGGCGCGAGATCCAGCAAGCCCCGTACGGAGTCCGCCGTGCGGGCGGTCGCCACCGCCTCCAGGGCGCCGGAGGTCGCGAAGATGACGATCAGCAACGCCCCGTCCAGGACCTGACCGATGGCCGCGGCGCCGAGGGCGGCCACCACCATCAGCAGATCCACGTCCAAGGTCTTGTCCTTCAGGGCCTTCAGCCCCTCCCACCCCGGCTCCCAGCCGCCTGTGATGTAGGTGGCGGCGAACAGCGGGACCCATAGCCACGCCGGTGCGCCGAGCAGGTTGAGCGGGAGGGCGATCAGGAACAGGACCAGCGCGGCCAGCGCCCACCGGGCCTCCGGCAGCGCCAGCGCCCGGGTGCGCCGCCGAGGCGCAGCCGGTCGCGGCCCGGTCGCGGCCGACGCGGGCCGCTGGTCCAGGACAGAAGTCATGACAAAGCAACCCTTCACGGGCGGACGAGGCAACGCACTCACCATACAGGAATAACTGAACAGGTCTTCATGTGTCCTGGGTATGATGTCCGTATGGGCCACGGAACCGACACCGCCAGTAGCGCCACCACCCGCGAGCGCCTCGACGCCGTCGGCACTTCCGATGTCGCCGCCACCCTCCAGGCCCTCGCCACGCCCTCGCGGCTCTACATCCTGGCTCGCCTCCAGGAAGGCGCCTGCTCGGTAAGCGAACTCGCCGACGCCGTCGGCATGGAGGCCTCCGCCTGCTCCCACCAGCTGCGCCTGCTGCGCAACCTCGGCCTGGTCACCGGCGAGCGGCACGGGCGCTCGATCGTCTACGCCCTGTACGACAACCACGTCGCCGAACTCCTCGACCAAGCCCTCTACCACGTCGAGCACCTTCGCCTCGGCGTCCGCGACACCCCGGCCGGTGTGGCCGAGCCCGCGGCCGCGGACTGACACACCGACCGTCGCCGGGGGCGGGCCGCCGCGCCGTCCGGGCGGCGAGGTTCGCCAGCCGTCCGCCGTCTTCGGATAGGTGCTGACCGTCGGCAGGATCAGAGCCTGGGCGCTACGCGGAAGATTCAGCCTTCAGCGCGCGGAGAGCCGTTGCCTCCCCGCTCATGTCGCGTCGGCGGTTCAGCTCCTCGGCCGGGCCCTCAAGCAGGGCTTACGCCGGGGTCGGGTCAGGCGCGAGAGTGCCATCGGGCGCGATGTGCTCGAAGATCTGTTCCACCAAGGTGAGGACGTGAGGGTCCTCGACGGTGTAGATGTGGCGTCTGCCGTCCCGTCGTGCGGTGATCACTCCGGCGAGACGGAGTTTGCTCAGGTGCTGGCTGGTGGTGGCGATGCTCAGCCCGACTCGTGTGGCGAGGCTGCCGACGTCGTAGGGGCCGTGGGTGATGAGCCAGACCAGATGAAGGCGCGACGGGCTGGCCAGGAGCGCGAAGGTCTCCGCCCCGGCCATGATCTGCGCCGGTGTCGGTTCGGACCGCCGGCCCGGCGGGCGCTCGGGCGGGGAATCGGGAGTGGAAGGGTTCGGCATGGTGGCACCCATTCTCCCTCGCCCCGGCCGCCGCCACAGGTCTCATTTCGTTGATTGCGAAACTATCGAATCCGTGTGATGATGGCGGCGTTCCGAAGGGGAGTAGTCCGCAAGCCCACCGGTCGACATACTGAGAACCCCAGCGTTCTCCGTCGGTGGGGCCCACGCGTGGCGTGGGTGGGCGAGACCTTCGGCCAGCTGCAGTCTGCCTGGCCGAGACCCCCTGAACGTCCCGGACGAGGCAGGCCGCCGTCCGGAAGGTACGTCTATGCATGCCAAGCTGCTGCGCCCGCTGGCGCTGTGCGGCACTCTGACCCTGCCCGCGCTGATCACGCGGTTCTCCGGGGTGTCACCGGATCCGGTAGTGGGGCTGTTGCTGTTCGGTATGGCCGTGGTCGCGGCGTCGTTCGTGCTGGCCTGGGCAGCGGAGGCCGCGCAGGTCGATATCTCCGGTGGTCTGGCGATCGCGATCCTCGCGGTGATCGCCGTGCTGCCGGAGTACGCCATCGACCTGTACTTCGCCTACACCGCGGGCAGCGACCCCGAGTATGTCGCCTACGCCGCCGCGAACATGACGGGTTCCAACCGTCTGCTGCTGGGTCTTGGCTGGTCGCTGGTGGTGCTGGTCTCGTTGGCGATCGCGAGGCGCCGGACCGGCCGGACGGTGCGAGAACTGACGCTGGAATCCGAGTACCGGGTGGAGTTGGGTTTTCTGGCGATCGCGTCGCTGGTCGCCTTCGTCATTCCGCTCACCGGACAGATCTCGCTGCTGCTCGGCTTCGCGCTGCTCGGCTTCTTCGGCTTCTACCTGTGGAAGGTCTCGCGCAGCGAGGTCGAAGAACCCGACCTGGTGGGTCCGGCGGCCGTCATCGGCGAGCTTCCCAGGCGTACCCGCCGGATCCTCGTGGTGGGACTGTTCCTCTTCGCCGCCGCCGTCATTCTGGCCTGCGCCGAGCCCTTCGCCCACAACCTCATCGCGACCGGTACCCGGTTGGGCATCGACGAGTTCCTGCTCGTACAGTGGCTCGCCCCGCTGGCCTCGGAGGCGCCCGAGTTCATCGTGGCGATCCTGTTCGCCGTGCGCGGCAACGGCGCCGCCGCGATCGGCACCCTGATCTCCAGCAAGGTCAACCAGTGGACCATGCTCGTCGGCAGCCTTCCCGTCGCATACCTCCTCGGCGGCGGCGGCACAGCACTTCAGCTCGACGGACGCCAGGTGGAGGAGTTCCTCCTCACCGCGACACAGACCCTCCTGGGGGTCGCGGCGCTGCTGGCCCTGCGTTTCCCCCGCTGGGCGGCCTGGACGCTGCTGGGACTGTTCGCCGTTCAGTTCGCTCTGCCCGGCCAGGAGGCCCGCTACGTGCTGTGCGGGGTGTATGCGGCGATCGCGCTGGCCGCGTTCATCCGTAACCGCCGGCACATCCTGCCCACCCTGACCGCGCCCTTCCGCACCACACCCCAGGAGACGGGTGACCAGATGTCCGAGGAGGCGACCGAACGCGCCGGCGGCGCACGCTAGTCCCTGTCCGACACATCCCGCCTGGCTCGCGATGCCCGGCACGCGCGCTCGCCGCGTTGCCGGGCTCGTCCACGTACGACCGGGACATCCACAACGACGACCCTCCACCTTGCGATCGCACGCACCGCCGTGACATCAGCCGCTCCGCGGCGGGCGCGAGCCACGACCTCCGACGGACGGCGCTATGTGTCAGACAGGGCCCAGGGCGTGGATCGAACGCAGCGGTCACCACGGCTGACATGGGCTTCTGGCCTTGCTCGACGGCCAGGTGCGGCTTGGTGGTGACATCGCCGCGCGAGCGCCCCAGCCTGTGATCACGAGGCTCGGTGAACATGCCGCCAGGCGGCTCCTTCCGCAGGTCGCCCTGTTTGCCGGCCCCGGCGGCATGTTGAGGGGCGCGGCGCACCGTGTTGTCGACGCCCGGGTCCCACGTGATCGCACCCTTCGCGTCTGCCAGGGATTGGAGCCGCGTGAGGATCCGGTGCCAGGCGCCGTCCCGCTGCCCTCGGCGGAACAGGTCGTTGCCCCTGATCATTCCCCACTCAAGATCCACTTTCGATCCACGGTGAAGTGCCGTGGCCGAGCAGGTCCACCGGGTCGGGGGCGTAGAAATCCGGCACACACCTCCCCTCGAAAATCCAGTGGTCACGATGGCCTCGGGCGAGAAGAATCCCTGGACATGACCCTGCTGACCCACTGGCCGCTTGCGGGCCTGCGGTTGACCACGCCGCGCCTGGAGCTGCGGTTGCCGAACCCGGATGAACTCGCCGCGTTGGCTTCGTTGGCCGCCGATGGTGTGCATGACCCGAGGGTTCAGCCGTTCACCGTGGCATGGACCGATGTCGGGCCCGAGCAGCGTGCTCGGAGTGTCCTGCAGTACCACTGGCGCTGCTGGGGCGAGTGGGAGCCGGGGAAGTGGGAGCTGAACCTGGTGGCCGTGCGAGACGGGATTGTGGTGGGTACGCAGGGCATCGGGGCGCGGGACTTTTCGGTCCGCCGTGAAGTAGGCACTGGTTCTTGGCTCGGCAGGGCCTATCACCGCCAGGGCCTGGGGACTGAGATGCGCGCGGCTGTCCTCCACCTGGCCTTCGCTGGACTCGGTGCACAGCACGCTGTTTCTGGGGCATATGCGGATAACACAGCGTCGATGGAGGTTTCACGCAAGCTTGGATATCGCGAGGACGGTATTGAGCGTCATGCCGTACGTGCGAAGCCTGCCGTGCTGCGCAGGGTCCGTCTCACCGCTGAACAGTGGCAACAACACCAACTGGTCTCCGTGAAGATGGAAGGGCTGCCGGAGTGCCTGTCATGGTTCGGCCTGGCGTGACCGTGCAGCGACTCGGGGATCATCCCGGGTGGTCTGTGGAACGACGAGTCCAGATTGAGGCGGCGTTGCAAGCCTCTTCTTGAGGTAGCCCGAGGCGGTGCCCCCACGGATTTCGATGGCGGGCACTGTTCGCGTACGACGTTCCGTGCCACCCAGCAACGGCTCGCACTGACAAGGGGATGCGCTGGGCCCCGGCCAACTCCCGTCCGGGGCCCACCGCACGCCGGAGTGGGGATTCCCCAGAACCGGCCTGACGTCAGACCCGCCCGCCAGGGTGGTGCGGGTGACGCTCATCTCCCCAGACTTGCCCCGCCCCTTCAGTCCGCCCGATCGAGCACCCGCCACAGAATCTCGGCGAGGCGGGCGATCTCCTCCGGCTCGCAATCGGCGAACGGGGTCTGATTGAGCGTCAGCCGCACGACGCGCTCGCGGACCTCCCGGCCCCGCTCGGTCAGCACGGCCACCCGTACGCGTCGGTCGGCGGGATCCGCGCCGCGCTCGACGAGCCCGTGGTCGATCAGCTGATTGACGACGAAGCTGAGGTTGGGCGCGTTGCAGTGCATACGGCCTGCCAGCGTCTTCATGGACGGCGCCGGCTCATCCGGGTCGATCAGCCACAGCGCCTGAGCCGTCGCGTTCGTGAGTCCCAGCTCGTCGAACGGCTTGGCAAGGCGGTCTGCGGTGCGCATGAACAGCTCGTGGTGGGCGCGCACCAGCGACTCCAGAGCCTCGTTCGTCATGGCTGAAGACTAGCACTGTGCTTCGAGACTCGAAGCTGTTACGTTGTGCATACTTCGAGACTCGAAGCACTTTGGGTTGCTCCGGCATGCCTCGACGACGGCTGGCCGCATGGGAAGGGAACACGCATATGAGCGTCTACTCCGGCATCACCGCTCTGGTCACTGGCGCCTCGAAAGGCCTGGGCGAGGCGTACGCCCGCGAACTCGCCTTCCGGGGGCGCCCGCTTGATACTTGTGGCCCGCTCCGGCGACGCGCTGCGCCGGAACGCCGAGCGGATCCGGGAAGAACACGGAGTCGAGGTCGAGACCGAGGCGCTCGACCTGGCCGCCACTGACGGAGTGCCCCGGCTGATCGCGGAGCTGGACCGGCGGGGCCGGACTGTCGACCTCCTGGTCAACAACGCAGGCGCCGGTACCGTCGGCCCCTTCCTGGACTCCGCGTCGGCGCGGCATGTCAGCTCGGTCGAGCTGAACGTTGTCGCCCTGATGAATCTGACCCACGCGCTCGGTGGCCGCATGGCCGCACGGGGAAGTGGAGGAATCATCAACGTGGCGTCCACGGCGGCGTTCCAGGCCATGCCGTATCAGGCGACCTACGCGGCGACGAAGGCGTTCGTGCTGTCGTTCACCGAAGCGCTCGCCGAGGAACTCCGTGGCAGCGGGGTGCGGGTCATGGCGGCCCATCCCGGAGCCACCGCCACGGGATTCTTCGACGGCACCACCGCCACGATGAATCCTGCCTTCACCGATCAGCCCGAACGCGTCGCGGCCAGGACCCTCGACGCCTTTGCCAAGGGGGCCATAAACGCCTACCCGGGCCGCGCGAGCATGCGTGCGACCACCTGGGCCGCCCGGCTGCTGCCCCGCACCGCGGTAACGCGTGCGACGGGACGGTTGAACCGGAGCCTGGGCCACCATCACGCGCGTCACCTCGACGCCCCGACGGCACCTGGGCAGCCGTGACCCCGTGCGGCGGGAGCAGGGGCGTGACCGAGACACGCGCCAAAGGGGTCTCCGGGCACGCGTCGCGCCTCGGCGTCCCGGCGGGGGCCTTGCGGTCGGTGGGGAACAGCGGGCCGCGGGTTCGGCGGGCGATGAGGCGGGGGAGGAGCCGGGCGGTGCCGGACTGCCGGTGAATCCACTCGGCCGCCTCGCCCTTGGTGGTGATCCTGCCGCGTTTGTCCTGCGGGTACAGGTCTTCCCCGATACAGGTCTTCCCCGTTCAGGTACGGCACCTCGTCGGCCCGTGCGGCGGACTCGCAGAGCGTCGTCCACTGCGTCCCCTTTGAGGCGGCTCGGTTGATCATCGATAAAACTGCAACTAGTCTAGTTGCAGTTTGATCGGCGACGGCAAGGGAGTCAGGAGCAGGAGATGGCGGGGCTCAGCAGTAGGAGCGCGGTCGCGATTCACGCGTTGGCGATGCTGGCGCACCGGCGTGGGGGCTCGTTGACTTCCGCGGAGATCGCGGACAGTCTCCAGAGCAATCCAGTCCTCGTGCGGCGTATCCTCGGCCGCTTGCGAGACGCTGACCTGGTGTGGTCCACCGAGGGGCGAGGGGGCGGCTGGTTCCTTGCTCGCGCCCCGCGGGACATCACGCTCTATGACGCGTACGCCGCCGTCGAGGAAGGGCAGATCTTCTCGCGGTACACCCATCCGCCCAGCGGGGCGTGCGAGGTCGGACGCGGTATCGGCGACCTGCTTGACGCCGAGTTCCAGAGCGCGGAACGAGCTCTGGAGGAACAGCTCGGCAGGACGACGATCGCCGGCCTGCTGCATCGGATACTGGCCTCCGGCAACGAACCGAGGAATCACTGATCAGGCGCTGACGCATACCCATCCTGTGTCTTGGCGCACGACTTAACTGTAACTGGTTTGGTTGCAGTTTTCGCGGCCGGGCACTCCGGGCCCCCTACCTGACTCTCGATGTCAGCGGTGGGCCGCATGATCCGTCCGCATGTACCGCGGCCCGAACACCTACTCAGAACGCACCAGGAGTGAGAGCGATGCCTCAGGAATCCGAAGCGATTGCGAGCACGGGGGCTCGTGGCCCCGCGACCTACGACCTCGTGATCAGTCGCGCACATGTCTTCGACGGCCACCAGGCGCTCGCCGGTCTGTACGACGTCGCCATCGACGGCGGCGAGATCGCAGCCGTCTCGGCCGAGCCGATCAGGGGCAGACAGGAGGTGGATGCGGCCGAAGGATGGGTCATGCCGGGCCTGATCGACACTCACATCCACTTCTACGACGTGCGCGCGGTCACGGATCCGCAGTCGATGAGGGCCTTCGAGGAGAACGAACTTCCCGGAAGGCTTGGGCTGTTCCTCGACCACGGGGTCACCACCATCAAGTCGGTGGGCGACCCGACAGGCGGCATCCTGGGCATGCGGACCGAAATCGCCGCGGGCACTCTGCGAGGCCCGCGACTGCTGGCGACCGGCTGCGGTATCACCGGGCGCGACGGGCATCCCGCCGCCACTGTCTTCAGGGGCAACGCCTGGGCGCGCGAGCGCTTCACGGGAGAGGTCGACAGCGTGCAGCAGGTCCGCGACCTGGTGCACCACCTCGCCGACCGCAAGGTGGATGCGATCAAACTCCTGTCGGAAGGCGCGTGCGCACACTCCGGGGGGCCGAAGTACCGCTGGCGGAATCCTGCCTTTCCCGACGGTGTCGAGTTGCGACGGCTTTCCCTCGATCTCCTTCGGGCGGGTATCGAGACGGGGCACGAGCGGGGCCTTCGGGTCACCGTCCACACCACCCAGCAAGCGGCGGCACGCGAGGCGATCGAGGCCGGGGCGGACGGTCTGGAGCACGGTGTCACCGTCGAGCCCCTCACCGACCACTCGCTCATCGACCTGATGCTCGAACACGACATCACCTACACGCCCACGCTCTGGATCGACGATGCCCACCCGGACGCCCGTACTAATCTCAAGAAGGTCGCTGACGCCGGCGTGCACATAGCGCTGGGCAGCGACACCTTCAGCGGTCGCGGCCTTTTCGGAGCCAACACTCTGGAAGAGGCCGAACTCATGGTGGCGGCCGGGTTGACGCCCACCCAGGTGCTGACCGCGGGTACCAGCGGCGCATCGCGGCAGTGCGTGCGCCCCGACCTCGGCACGGTGGCCCCCGGCAAGCGCGCCGACCTGCTCGTGCTGAACGCCGATCCCACCGCGGACATCGGCAACCTTCGCGACCTCAGCGTGGTGATCCTGAACGGCGGGCTCGCCGTCGACAAGCGCTAGGGCCTTTCGTTTGGATCAGGCCGGATCAGGGAGCGGGGTCTGGTGCCGTGGATCGCAAGGCGGAGGAGGGAGCCCACGCGGAGCGTAGGCG